>JARFQE010000109.1 GCA_029287915.1 Arenicellales bacterium | reverse complement strand
GCTGTTAGTGCTTGCGCATCTTCAGGAGGTAGCAGCAAGGCAGCTGATGAAGCCTGGGCTAAACAGGTTGCTGCTGCTGAAGCCAGTATAAAAGATCTTACGAAAAAAGAAGCTGTTTGGCGTGATACTGGAAAATTCCTGGAAGACGCTGATAAAGCCTATAAAGCCGGTGATAAGGAAAAGGCTGACAAGTTGATGAAAAAGGTAAATACTGAAATTGATTTGGCTGGTAAGCAGTACGAAGCTGAGAAAAATGCCAAACCACACTATTAAATTTTCATCAAAAGATTTACATATTGGCCGGGCTATGCCCGGCTTTTTTATATTTACTCGAATATCTTATGCTCACTGGCAAACCCATCTACACAGTTTCCCTGCTAACAAGGGAGGTGAAAAAATTACTGGAGACCAGTTATGCCAATATCCAGGTAGAAGGTGAGATATCCGGGCTATCATGCCCGGCATCAGGCCACCAGTACTTTAATATCAAGGATGAAAAAGCACAGCTACGCTGCGCTTTTTTTAGAAATAGTGTCCGTCTGTCTAATATTCAGCTTGCAGATGGGATGCAGGTTATTCTTACTGCCAGGGTCAGTCTTTATGAGCAGCGTGGTGATTTTCAACTCATAGTCCAGTCTGTTGTTGGCGCTGGTGAAGGTCGCCTCAGAAGAGAATTCGAACGATTAAAAGTACGTCTGGGTGCAGAAGGTTTATTCGATTTATCACAAAAAAGTATTCTGCCTTCACTTCCGCAACGGGTTGGAATCATTACTTCACCGTCTGGCGCAGCAATACACGATATAATTTCAGTATTCAAACGTCGCTATCCTTCTATTCAAATACTTATATATCCCGCAATCGTGCAGGGCGAAAAGGCAACTGAGTCACTGGTGTCGGCGATTCACACTGCAGATCAGCGCAACGAATGTGACGTGCTGATTCTGGCAAGAGGCGGCGGTTCACTGGAAGACCTGTGGGCATTCAACGAGGAAGCTGTTGCGAGGGCCATATATGACTGCTCCATACCCCTGGTATCAGCAGTGGGACATGAAACTGACTTTAGTATCAGTGATCTGGTTGCAGATATTCGGGCTGCCACACCAACAGCTGCGGCCGAGTTGCTCTCGCCTGACAGAGAACATTTGCTGAAAGCTCACAGAGGACTGCAGCAAAGATTATTCAATGCTGTGTCCAGACAAATTGAGGCACTGGGTCAACAAAATGACCTGTTGCTCAGTCAACTAAGCTCATTCAGGCATAAAAGTAAGCAGGATAAATATCGGTATAGCATGCTGGCTGAAAGATTTTTTCGTCTTTCGGTAAATTTGATAAAAGACAGGAACTTACGACTTTCAGGGTTAAACTCACAGCTACACAGCCCAAAAAAAACGCTGGAACAACGCTCAATGCATTACCGGAATCTGGAATATGCTCTTATTCGAGCTGTGAAGGGTAAATATTCATCTGCAAGTTATGCATATTCCAGTCAACATAAACATCTTTCAAGTTACCTGACAAGGAATCTTCTACAGACAAAAACAATGTACCTGTCCGCGGCTACAAAACAACTCCGGCAGAAAACACCTGAGCTACTCAATGACAAACGTAATCAGCTGGAAAAACAGGTAATTGCACTTCAGACATTAAGTCCATTACAGACACTCGCTCGAGGCTTTGCAACCTTACAATTCCCTGGACAACATAAAATAATTACTTCTGTCGAGCAGGTTAATGCTGGGGATGAAATACAGGCAAACCTCCGAGATGGCTACTTACACTGCAATATTGTTCGAAAATACAGGAATGACTATGAATAAAACGATTTTTTCCAGATACATGTTTCGGTTATCTGTAATACTTGCTTGTAATACCGCGATAAATGTTGCAGCTGCTGCTTCATTTACTGGCTCTTCGGTACCCGGTGGCGTAGCAGTCGTTGACCTCGGTGTATCATCCGAACCTAAACCACAGGCCCGATATGGATCAAAAAATATCATGGTCATCGCTCAGGATGGTCACTGGAAAGGACTCGTAGGACTGTCTTTAAAGACACTGCCTGGTGACTATATCGTTAGTTATCAAACAGAAAAAGACAAGGGTATAAACAAGGAAGTGACCATCAGGGTAGAACCTAAATCATACCCAGAACAACGCATCAACGTGAAACAGAAAAAGTATGTGTCGCCAAATGAAGAACAGCTTGCCCGCATAAAAAAGGAAAAAAAACACATGGGTGAGTTATTCAAAACCTGGCGTGACACAGACGTTTCTGTTGACATGTCCTGGCCTGTCGATGGCCCGCTAAGCAGCCCTTTCGGTCTCAGGAGGTTCTTTAACGATCAACCTCGCAATCCACATAGCGGTATAGATATCGCGGCCCCAAAGGGTACTGATATTGTATTGCCTGTCGACGGGCAGGTAATTGACACCGGGGATTACTACTTCAATGGAAAAACGGTGTTTGTCGACCATGGTCAAGGGATGATCAGCATGTTTAACCACATGAGCAAAATTACTGTAAAACCTGGTGATAAACTTAAACGCGGTGACAAAATTGGTGAAATTGGTAAAACTGGTAGAGTTACTGGTCCTCACCTGCACTGGAGTCTTAGCCTCAATGAAGTCAGAGTTGACCCGATGCTTTTCCTGCCTGAGCAAAAAAAGAAGTAACTCAAAAGAATGTTTATAGTGCCAGCTTTTATGTTTTATGTAGTAATGGACTTTATCTAAATAGTGGTACTCATTTCTGCCTCGGCAGAAACTTTGGCGACCAGAAGATCTTGTGAAATCTCGCGCCAGTTGCTCTCGGGTTTGTCGATCAGTTCTGAGAGTTTCTTGCTTAGCTTTTGATAATTCAGCTCACTTTCCTCGCGGACCATATTTGCAGCTACTTCAAGGAAATTTATTACTGCTTCAAGCTTATTCAATTTATCTCGTTTTTCACGAAGATCGTAATCTTCATTTTTGTCTTCAAAATACTGCTGTGAATTCGTTGCCATCATGGCGACAGCCTTCTTGAAGCTATTGAAGTCGAGTCGAAACATTCCATAGGCACGTTGATAGAGTTTAAAATAGTCCATCAGAAAGTCCTTGATTTTACCAAGGCGACGATGTTTCTTCAGCGCTGATACAAAAAGAGTGAAGACATCATCATATTCTTCCTTGATCAATACATCTCTGTCCTTTACCTCGCGCATTGTCGGATTCATGGCTTGCTGGCACATTGCGTTGATTTCTTCCAGCAATTCTTCAATCTCTCGCTCTTTGAGCCTGGCTTCTCGCTGTACCATCGATAGATTGTTTTTTGCCTCAGCATGATCAAAAGTCTGTATAACCTCATCCTTGATAGTTGATTCAATCTCGGACTGAGGGTCATTACCAAGTGTTCCGGCCAGTCTTTTCTTCAGTCTTACACTTGCTTCCTTGGCAATGCGGTATTCATTTGCGCGCCTTGATTCAACCTCCTTGATTTCCAGAAACTCTGACATGCTGGTGTTGAATGTTTTCACCTTGAGCAAAAACTGATGGGTAAAGTTCATAAAAGGGGTGAAAAAGTCGGCACTTTCCTGCGGAGTTACCTTAAGCCGGTCAAAATAACTGCGTAAGTAGGAAACCTTTCTGGCGATAATCTCTGTGCTACTCTGAATTCGGGTGCTGATTTTTGATAAATCACTGAACGCAGTGTGCATCTCTTCATTGAAGCGAAGAATCTCAATAAGCTTGCGCAGCATCGTTTCCTCGCCACTGGTACGAAGAAAGAGTGCCTGCAGGCTCTGTTTTGCGTCTCGCATTTGAGACTGGGACAGTAGATTGTTTTGCTCAGTATACAGAAGTGCTGTCATGACGATCAGCATCTCTTTCTGCTTTGTCCCGATTGATGTATTTCCTATCTGATCCATTGCTATATCGACTAGCTTATTATTGATCTAAGGTCAGTTACCTGACTCCCCCATACATATATATATAATAATCTAGTTGACTAAACTAAGAATGTCAATGTATTCAATGGATTTCATAAAATAATTAATAACTTCCATTCATCATTTAATGTTTTTTCCTATGCTTCTTGTTTCTTCCAGACGGGCGTCCTTGATAGGGATTGTTGGTAGCTCTCATTTCCAGACGAATAGGTGTACCCTGTAATTTCGCTGCTTTTCTGAACGTATTTATCAGAAATCTTCGATATGAACCTGGTAATTTGTCAAGCTGGTTTCCATGAATAACAATGACTGGTGGATTATGGCCACCTTGATGAGCAAACTTAGGTTTCATTCGTCGGCCAGATGCCATTGGCGGTGGAGTTTTTTCCACTGCCTTTTCCAGTATGCGAGTAAGAAAAGATGTTGGCAGGTCCTTCATCGCTGCTTCAAAAGCACGTTCTACTGCTGGAATAACGTTCCCAACAGCTGTTCCATGCAATGCTGATATAAAAATAAACTCTGCAAATTGCATGAATTTAAGCTTACGATCGATGTCGTCTTTTATTTTCTGGCGTTTGTCAGGACTCAAACCATCCCATTTGTTGACAACCACCACCATTGCCTTTCCCTGATCGATAGCATAACTGGCAAGGGTTGCATCCTGATCACTGATTTCACGTCGGGCATCAAGCACCATAACAACAACATTAGCCTGGTCTATAGCCTGTAATGTCTTGATTACAGAGAATTTTTCAATTTTCTCACCCACTTTGCCCCGACGTCTGACGCCGGCGGTATCGATCAATGTGTAATCTTTACCCTCTCTGCTAAACGGTATTTTTACACTGTCGCGTGTTGTTCCCGGACGATCAAAGACAACCACACGATCTTCACCAAGCAAAGCATTGATCAGCGTAGATTTTCCTGCATTGGGTCTGCCAATCACGGCTATAACAGGTCCAGCATCAGGTTCTTTTTCCTTACTCTGTTGTGGGAAATCATTAAGCACATGTGACATCAGGTCTGAAATACCCTGACCATGTGCAGAAGAAACAGGTATCGGCTGACCAAGACCAAGCGCAAAAAAATCTGACATTATCTGGTCTGTATCCAGACCTTCTGTTTTATTAACCGCAACAGTGACAGGTTTACCCAGTTTTCTCAGGCGGTTTAGAATGCGATCATCAAGTGAGGACAATCCTGCGCGCCCATCAACCAGAAATATAATGGCATCTGCTTCATCAACGGCATCCCAGGTCTGCCCGGACATCATTGACTGTAATGGATCAGAACCATCATCCAGACCACCAGTATCGATAAGTATAAAGGACATTTCCTGAAATCTTGCATTGCCATAAATACGATCACGGGTAATCCCGGGCTGGTCATCGACCAGTGCATCACGGCTGCGCGTCAGGCGGTTGAATAGAGTAGACTTGCCAACATTTGGCTGGCCTACCAGGGCAATAACGGGTTTCATGCTAAATCTTTGCGAATTGCTTATTCTGCTAGTTGCCAGGCAATGACATCACCATCGAGAGTCTGGACCCAGGCGGAACTGCCGCGTGTGACTGGTTGGGAAAGTAACTCGCTACCTGTTTTTACTCTTCCGGATATTTCTCCAGTTTCGGCATTTAGTAGATGGATGTAACCCATACTATCGCCAACCATGATAAAACTGCCAATAACCGCGGGTGGCGTCAGATTTCTGTTCTCCAGCTTATCCTGTTCCCAGACGGTTTCACCAGTATTGCGATTAATAGCATAAACAATATCGCCCTCAGCAACAACATAGAGATGCTTATCATTTGCATCCATATCCTTGTTGGTAGATATCTTGTTCTCCCAGATCATTTTCGCTGTAGGTGCATCGATCGCAACAATCCTTGACTGGTAGGCTGCAGCATATACGGTATCATTAATCAGTACTGGCCTTGCGTCTACATCAGCCAAACGTTCAATTTCAGTCTTTCCGATAGCCTCTCCAACCCGTACCTCCCAAAGTCGCTGACCATTATCAAGACGAATTAACATCAACTTGCCATTATCAAAACCAGCCAGCACAACGTCAGTAACAACTAGCGGGCGCCCTCTACCTCTTAGTAAAAGGCGTGGTGTTGTTTCAGATAAAGTCCATACCGCCGAGCCATCAGTTGATGACAGACCTACTATTTTGTTGCCGGAGGTGGGAACAACAGCAATATTCATTCCCCCGGCCGGGCTGGCAAGTACCCCCCCTTTTGCATCACCTACCCATGCAGGCTCACCATTACTTGCATATAAGGCGATGACCTCTCCTTCCTCGGATCCTACAAATATCAGGCCATCGCCATAACCAATACCAGCAGAAAGATTTAGTTTGAGTTTTCTGCTCCAGATTCTATTACCCGTCTCAGCATCAAAAGCGTTGATCTTACCGTCCGAGGAAGCTGTATAGAGGATTGTATCTACCAGAACGGGCTGAATCTGTCTGTTGCTATTTAGAATTTTGCCACTTGTTGTCTTCCAAATCCTGTTGAGTTTTATCGTTTCTGCGAAGGGTTCTAGTTTTGCAGGCGGGTTCTGCTCTTCTCTACCTCCAAAGGTTCCACAACCAGCGAGGAAAACGAGGACGGTGGCGAAAAAGATAAACCCAGGTTTCATGACTTGCTGCCAGCAGCTATTGCATCCATTTTCATTTTCAAAATCGGCTCATACATCGAACCAGCGGATAGTCCATCAATGGCGGCACGATAAGCATCTCGTGCCTTGGCTGGCTGTTCTAGCTTTAAAAATATATCACCCCGCATTTCGAAATAATGGGACTCAAAACCTTCCATATGTTCCACACTTAGTAAGTCCAAAGCCTCATTGAACTTTTTTTCGACCATAAGAATGTTAGCAAGCCTCAATCTTGCTGCATGTACTGTTTCAAACTGATCTGAATGATCTATTGCCCAGTTCAGCTTCGCTTTTGCCTCTTCGATGTCTTTGTTGTCGTAGGCGATGCGCGCAACAATTAGAGCCGCTTTCCCTGCATACGGGGTATCATGATACTCATCGATGATTTTCTGTCCTACATCCATAGCTGTAATAGAAACTTTACTGGTTTCAGCATCGTTTTTCAGCAAATCCATATAAAGCATTGATGCGCTTTCAGCTCTTCCTGTTTTGTATTCGCCCCACCAGTTAAAGCCTACAATAATCGACAGTCCCAGCACCACACCGGAAATAATCGGCATACGATTTTCCTGCCACCATTTCCTGACCTTTTCATGTTCGTCATCTTCTACAAGATTAAGATCCACTATCTTTACTCCATATTTGCAAGGTACTTGCTCGTTTCAGCAAGCAGATTATCTCTGGATACTGTTAACTGTGTACCATCATCCAGCAGTTTGACTGTAATAGAATTCGTTTGTAACTCATTATCACCAATTATGAGAGCGAGTCGAGCATTGCTTTTATTTGCCTTTTTTAACTGGCTTTTAAAACTTGTGTCACCGATATTTCCTGTCACAGAGAAGCCTGCATCGCGGAATTCCATGGCCATCGATAATCCAAGCTCCAGTGCTGTATCAGAAGTCTGAACGATATAGATATCCTGTCTTTTTTCAGGCTGGCATAATTGTTCAATTTTCAATAACTCGATGAGGCGTTCCATGCCAATGGCAAACCCGGCAGCAGGGACTGGTTTGCCACCAAGCTTTTCAACCAGAGCATCGTACCGCCCTCCACCACATATAGCACTCTGGGCCCCCAGCTTATCTGTTGTCCATTCAAACACGGTCCTGCCGTAATAATCCAGACCACGAACCAGCTTTGGGTTCCTGGTAAAGCTTATAGCAAGTTTATCAAGCAGCACCTGAACACGTTGAAAATGTTCTTTTGAGTCATTATCCAGGTATTCAAGTATATCCGGTGCTTTTTTATTCAGCTCGATCACAGCATCGTTTTTACTGTCCAGAATACGCAACGGATTTTTGTCCAGACGACGCAGTGAATCCTCATCCAGACTTTCTCTGTTAGCCTGGTAATACTCTACCAGCGCAGAGCGGTATGTTTTTCTTGATTCAGCAGTACCCAGTGTATTTATTTCAAGCGCTACACCGGACAGACCGAGCTGCTTCCATAACTGGGACGTCATTGAAATAATCTCTACATCCAGGTCAGCTTCGGACATACCGTATGCTTCAACACCAATCTGGTGAAACTGGCGATAACGGCCTTTTTGTGGCCGTTCATGTCGAAACATGGCCCCTGCATACCAGACACGCTGAATTGCATTATGCAGCAAACCATGCTGTAGCATTGCCCGTACTACACCCGCTGTTCCTTCGGGCCTGAGAGACAATTGATCACCATTGCGGTCCTGAAAGGTGTACATCTCTTTTTCAACAATATCTGTCGACTGACCTATTGAACGCGCGAACAGCTCAGTTTTTTCAACTACAGGTAATCGTATTTCCCTGTAGCCGAACAGTCGAAAAACTTCTGCAGCTGTCTGCTCGAGCTGTTGCCAGCATGCGAGTTCACCGGGCAGCTGGTCATTCATGCCCCGTATAGCCTGAATGGAGTTAGACATGGGTTTACTGGCTCACAGGTTCGCCAACGGTAAAACGCGCAAATACACCCCGGGTATACGCCGGCACATCAACTTCTTTGCCATTGAAAGTGACTGTAACGCCCTGCGCGAAACCGAAAAATAATGACATTGGCAGTTCTCCTGTAAGCGTTATATTTTCACCCTTTTTTACTGTTCGGTAGAGCAGTTTTTTACCACTGGCATCGCGAATATCGGTCCAGCTATCCTTACTGTAATTTATTTGCAGTAAGGCATCGCCGGCGGCTGCCTGATTACTGTCAGGTTGAGTTATAGGTGCGGCGTCAACAGTTTGCTCAGGGGCAGTTATGTCAGACTGAGCCTGGGTGACTTGCTCTGTGCTTACTAGCACTTCCTGTTCTTCATCTTGCGTAATCTGGGGGCTGACAGCATCGGCAGCCTCTGGTTCAGTTGGTGGAGCAGATGGTATCGTAGACTGAGTCGATTTCTCTTCTTCTGCAGCAGATTTAAGCTGCTGATCCAGGTTAAGTGTACTTGCACCAACTGGTATTTCTTCAGTGCTTACTACCTTTTCTTTTACCACTGGTACATCAGTCGTTTCATCAGTAAGATTAAGTTTGTCATAAGGCACCAGTACCCAGAGCGCACTGAGTAAAATGAGCGCTATGATGGCGGCAAGTGACAGCCAACGAACACCATTCCCTCTCTTTTTGATGTCACTGGAAATTTTAATCGGCTGAGTGTTTTTATCACTGCTACGGGTCAGTCTTGCAAAATGCAGTAAAATATCGTTTTCTGGTACGTCAACCAGCCTGGCATAATTTCTTAAATACCCTCTGACATAGGTTTCTTCAGGCATAGAGGAGTAATCATCTTCCTCCAGAGCCAGTACTTGTGATGGTGTCAGGCGTATTTCATACGCAACATCCTCAGGTCGAAGTTTTTTCTCCTCACGTGCCACTTGCAGGAGTTTGCCTGGCCCAATTATCGGGCCATTCTGATTTGGAAACATCTCTTCTGTCACTGTTTATAATTCTCTAATTAATTACTGATTAATCTTTTTTGCCTGATTTGAATTTGGATATTTGCTGCGCAGTTTCAAGGCATAACTTGCAGAAGCATTTTTGTCTCCCAGCATCTTTTCAGTCTCATATGCAATGTATAGAATTTCTGCATTATCCCTGGCACCAAGCTGGAAATAACGTTGATACCAGCCCCTCGTTTCCAGTGGGTTTCCTGTTGTAAAGCTGACCTTGGCCATCTGCAATAAAGCACCTGGTGAATTTGGATTTATATTTAATGACTGTCGCAAAGCATTTCCCGCTTCTTTATATTTCTCCTGCTTAACGAAACAGGCGCCTATATTCATTAGTAATCTGGATTTCACCTTGTACAGTGGATTATTCAGCAATGAGCGATAAAGGTCTTCAGCTTCCTTATATTCACCATTGCGGCACAGTATATTTGCATAATCATGCTGCGCACTTGGTAAAGGATCCGGTTCTTTTATGGCTTTCTTAAAATAACGTACTGAATCCTCGGGTTTTTTTAATTGAATCTGGATTAGCGCCATTATGTAGTTGGCTGACTTGTTGTTCTTATCAAGATCAAGTGATTTATCTATTTCCTCAAGAGCGACATCAAGCTGGCCGCGTTGTAGATAATTGCCGGCAAGATCAGCATGAATTTTTGATCTTTCCTCTGCTGGTTTTTGTTCTCCTCCGGGAAATGCCTTTTCTGTTACACAGGCGCTAAGCAGGGATAAAAAGTATAAAGTGACTATATATTTCATGGTTTTCATAATATGTCACCTGTTGATTGCTGATGTTGCAGGCGCAGTGTGCGCTGCGTCCTGTCTGTAAATTTCCCTGCCAGCTGGCCACAGGCCGCATCGATTTCGTCTCCACGTGTTTTTCTCGTGACCGTTATAATTCCTTTTTGCATTAAAATGTCTCGAAAACGATTTATGCGCGACATTGATGAACTTCTGTAACCACTGTCTGTAAAGGGATTAAACGGAATCAGATTTATCTTGCACGGTACATTTGCTACAACTTTTGCCAATTTTCTGGCATGTGCATCTGTATCATTAACACCTTCCAGCATAACGTATTCAAAGGTAATTTTCTGATGCGGGAGCCCCTTTGTATACTCGCGACAGGCTTGCATCAATTCTTTTATCGGGTATTTCCGATTGATTGGTACCAGTTCATTACGCAATTCGTCATCCGGGGCATGCAGGGAAACGGCCAGGCTAACTGCACAATCCCTGCTCAACCTGCTCATTTCAGGCAATAGCCCGGAAGTACTGAGGGTAATTCGACGTTTTGACAGACCGTAAGCAAAGTCTTCCTGCATTAACTGCATTGCCTGCACTACATTGTCATAATTGAGCAAGGGCTCACCCATACCCATCATCACCACGTTCGTCACAGGGCGTTGACTATCCTCATTCACCAATAACTGATTTGCCAGTCGTAACTGACCGATTATCTCTGCTGATGTCAGATTTCTATTAAAACCCTGTCGGGCAGTTGCACAGAAACTGCAATTCAATGTGCAGCCTACCTGTGAAGATATACAAAGTGTACCGCGCCCTGATTCCGGAATGAATACTGTCTCAATACTGTTGCCATCCTGCAGCCTCAACAGCCATTTACGCGTTCCATCCTCAGAAACCTGGTCTTTGATAATTTCGGGTGTCCTGAATGATACCTTGCCAGCGAGGTTGGTTCTCAGAGACTTACTTAGGTTGGTCATATCAGAGAAATTATAGACACCCTGCTGGTGTACCCATTTTAATACCTGGGCAGCACGAAATGGCTTCTCTCCGATAGATATAAAATACTGCTCAAGCGCCTGACGATCGTGCCCCATCAGGTTCTCAATAGAAGCTTCATTTGCAGCAATATCAGTCACAGGTAATTTCATTTTTACTTTCTGGTGCACTTTTCTGTTGTGTTTTCTGTTTCGGGTCTGGCTGGACAGGGTCAGCAGCAGCCCTGTGAAAACCAGAAATTATATTCGTAGATTCCACTGGCTTGCTAACAAGAAAGATATGAAGACAGCTAGTTCTGAAGTGGTACTTCAGTGCCCAAATAGTTGAATTAAAGTATATAAATGTCATCCACAAGCAGTAGAATTAACGCACGCATTTTACCTGTCTCAGACAGGCCGGGCAATGAGTCTGCTACCATCTATGCCTGTTATTTGTACATTAATCAACATCCCTGGTGCAAATGAGCCGGTCTGGATGACAATTGGCAGATATTCTGCTGATCGACCTGTTGAGCGATGAGGACATCCTGGCTCCTGTTTTTCCACCAGTACTGCTGCTTTTAACTGATTTTTAACCACGCGTTCAAACAAATCCTTACGCACCTTTTCACCTGTTTCAATTAAACGACGGGTACGTTGCTTGCGTAAGGAATGCGGTACCTGGCTGGGTATCCGTTGTGCAGGCACACCGGGTCGATCAGAGTAGCTGAAAACATGTGGGAACGCGATGCCCAGTCGTTCAACCATAATGACACTATCTTCAAATGCCTGATCTGATTCTGTAGGAAATCCGGCCATAATATCCGCGCCAAACACGGCACCCGGTATTCTTGCTGACAACTCACCGACCCGTTGATACATCAACTCTGCAGTATAACGTCGCTTCATACGCTTCAGAATCAGGGTATTTCCACTCTGTAACGAGAGATGAAAATGTGGACAGATTTTTTCCTCACCAGCAAGCACATCAATCAACTCAGAATCCAGATATGAAGGGTCAATAGAGCTGATTCGTAATCTGAAATCTCCATCAAGACTACTAATCTCTGTTAATAATTTAGCCAGATTATAGGCCGGTTTATCAGTACTCAAATCATCCCCATAACTGCCAATATCCACTCCACAGAGGACAATTTCTCGATAACCGTTTAGCACCAGCCGTTCTACCTGTCGCCGAATCAAAGTGATTGGAAATGACCTTGACGGTCCACGTGCAGTGTGAATGATGCAGAAGGTGCAACCCTGGTTGCAGCCCTGTTGAACCTGTACAAAGGCACGCGTGTGGCCGTCACAGTCTTCAACAATATCCTGTGGCAGAGATACATGCTCATTCGGGTCACCGACCAGTACAGCAGGAAGCTCACCCTTTATCAGGTCAGGTAATAACTGATGTAAATCCAGCTTTCGGTCATTCCCGAGCACCAGGTCGACTCCGGGAATTTCAGCACAGGCATCAGGAGAGATTTGAGCATAGCAACCTGTCACGACAATCAGCGACTGGGGGTTTTGGCGGATCAATCGGCGGACTGTTTGCCTGGCCTGCCGGTCAGCCTCACTGGTTACTGTACAGGTATTTACGATATATAGATCAGCATGATCGGTATGATCGACCTGTTGCCAGTTTATATTTTGCAAGGAGTGGCCGATAAGGCCGGATTCGAACAGATTGACCTTGCAGCCAAGTGTTGTCGTTGCGAATGAACGCTGCTTCAAAAACTAGTCCTCAATCTCTTTCTTGAACCCAGGCCATTTGTATGGCTTCAAGTATTCTCTCACCACAATGTTCAGGATCATCATCAAATTGATCAAGATCCATTACCATCTCCATCAACTGCGGAAAAGCAATGGTCAGGGGATCAATATCAGGATTGCTGTCAGCTAGCTCAATAGCAATATCGAGGGTATCAGTCCATTTCAGTGACATATCAAATCTCCTGTTGGTTTCATGCTCACTGGTTCTCGGAAACCTGGTTAATGGTGTATTTGGGAATTTCGATAAGCAGGTCTTCATCAGCCACTATCGCCTGGCAGGAAAGTCTTGAGTCAGGCTCTAATCCCCAGGCTTTGTCCAGCATGTCCTCTTCTTCGTCAGTAGGTTCTGTTAGAGAATCATAGCCCTGTTGCACAATGACATGACAGGTTGTACAGGCACAGGCCTTCTCGCAGGCGTGCTCTATCGTTATGCCATTCGCCAACGCCGCATCGAGGATACTGACTCCCGGCTCAACTTCAATTTCCAGTCCTTCAGGGCAAGCCTCCTGATGAGGGAGGAATTTTAATTTTGTCATTGTTTAGTCACTGAATTCATTGATATTATGCCCCGCCATGACACTACGGATGCTGGCATCCATACGACGTGCAGCAAACATTTCAGACAGCTCATTTAGGTCATTGATTGCGCGCTTGATCGCATCGGCATCGCCACCATCTGATAATCTTTTCAATTCTTCCATGGCACTGATGAGGTCAGATTTTTCAGCTTCATTGAGAAATTTGTCGCCATCAACAGCCAATGCACTTTCAAGAGCAAGAATCACGCGCTCAGCTTCTACTTGCTGCTCCGCAAGCTGGCGGGCATGAATATCTTCTTCGGCATGGGCGATCGAGTCTCGCAACATTTGTTCGATTTCTTCATCGGTCAGGCCGTAAGAAGGTTTTACGTCTATGTGGGTTTCTACACCTGTTGTTGATTCACTTGCACTTACGCTCAGTAGACCATCTGCATCAACCTTAAAGCTGACTTTGATTCGAGCGCTTCCCGCTGCCATTGGAGGAATTTCTCGTAATTCAAAACGAGCCAGTGAGCGGCAATCTGACACTAGTTCACGTTCACCCTGCACGACATGGATCGACATTGCTGTCTGGCCGTCTTTGTAGGTAGTAAACTCCTGTGCACGGGTGACAGGAATGGTTGCGTTCCGTGGAATTATTTTTTCAACCATTCCACCCATGATTTCTATGCCCAGCGATAGAGGGATGACATCAAGTAACAACATATCATCCGCTGAGCGGTTGCCTACAAGTATATCGGCCTGAATAGCTGCACCTACAGCGACGACCTGATCAGGATCAACATCGGTATATAGTTTCTTGGAAAAAAACTCTTCCACCTTATCTTTTACACTGAGAACCCGGGTCGAACCGCCAACCATTACAATGGCATCAATATCATCCTTTTGCAGACCAGCATCGCGCAGGCTACGTTTGCAGGGCAGCAGGGTCTTGTCAATCACCGGAGCAATGAGGCCATTCATGGTGTTGCGGTCAAGCATGATTTCCCTTATCGTACCATCAGGCAGGCTGAGGTTTATATTCGTTGAGTCATTATCAGTCAGTGCCTCTTTGGCTTCGCGAGCTGCGAGCATCGTCTGTCGCAGAAAATAACTATCTTTCGACAATCCATCGTCGTCTATATCATCAAGTATCCATTCAGCAATCAGCCTGTCCATATCATCACCACCGAGGGCAGAGTCGCCGGCAGTCGCAAGCACCTCAAATACACCCTTGTTGAGGCGCAGGATGGAGACATCGAAAGTACCACCACCCAGATCATAGATTGCATATATACCTTCAGATCCCTGATCAAGGCCATAGGCTATTGCCGCGGCAGTTGGCTCGTTAAGCAAACGCATAACATTAAGGCCAGCAAGCCTGGCTGCATCTTTTGTTGCCTGCCTTTGCGCGTCATCAAAATAGGCCGGGACAGTAATCACAACACCATTCAATTCTCCACCGAGCGAAGCCTCTGCACGCTTTTTCAGTGCCGTTAGAATTTCAGCACTGACCTCAATCGCACTTCTTGGTCCATCTGCAGTGATGATTCGCGGGACATTGGCAGATTCATCATCAAAGTTGTACGGTAATTGATCTCGTAATGATTTGATATCAGCGGTTTTACGGCCGATCATCCTCTTTGCAGACGCAATAGTATTCATCGGATCATTGACTATTGCCTCCAGCGCCGGGTAACCAATTTGAGGGTCTCCATCTTTACGAAAATGTACTACAGAGGGCAACAGGCTGCGCCCTTCCTGATCCAGTAGTACTTTGACTTCACCACTGCGTACGGTAGCAACTAACGAGTTGGTTGTGCCAAGATCAATGCCTACCGCCAGACGGTGTTCATGCGGGTTAGTAGATTTACCCGGTTCACTTATTTGTAGCAGTGCCATAAATGATCTCAACAGCCTTCAGAGCTTGGTTATAAAACAAAATTAGCAATCAGACGGATTTCAGAATAATGCTTCTTCTGCATCTTCAATCTCAGATCGGATGCGACTGAGAAACTGCAATTCACGGACCAGTTGCCGTGCTTTTTCCAGCTCAGAGTCCTGTGCAGCGGTATTATCCAATATCTCGGCGATACTTTCTTCTCTTTTAGAAAACTCATTGTTCACCTTGGTTGCTAAGCTGGCAAGCATCTCCATAGCTGAGTCAGTAGACGCTGTCGCGGTATCGAGATCTTCTCGTAATTCTAACTGCTGTATCAGGAATTCGGGATCCATGCTGGTATCGAGCTCTTCATCAGTGCTAATTCCCTGCAAGGTAAGCATGTAGCGTCCACGTTGCATTGCATCACTTAATGTTGAATAAGCTTCATTGATCAGAGCTGCATATTGGGCAGATAGACGACGCTCGTGTTCACTGGCACTGGCAAAGTTATCAGGATGAAACTTTTTCTGCAGTGCGCGAAAACGATCGCGCAGTTGCAGACGATCAAGTGAGTATGTTTTTTCTATACCGAAAAGATCGAAGAAGTCGTTTTCGAACGGAGTTTGCATGATAGAGGGTGTTCTTGTAGCTACTGTGCAACATCGGGGAAATACTAGACAGTAAAGCTTTCTCCGCAGCCACAGGCATCTTTAACATTAGGGTTATTGAACTCAAATCCCTCATTCAGCCCTTCACGTTTATAATCAAGCTCTGTGCCATCGAGGTAGATAAGACTTTTCTTGTCAACAATCACCTTGACCCCCTCTGATTCAAAAACCTCATCTGTTTCTTCTATTTCATCAACAAATTCCAGTACATAAGCAAGACCTGAACAACCGGAGGTTTTAACCGCCAGCCTCAATCCCGCTGCACCGCCTCTTTTATCGATAAAATTAAGGACATGTTCAGCTGCTTTTTCTGTCAGACTAATTGCCATGATATTTCTCCGTCCAATCACATGTCTTCAATAAATCGGTAATTTAATGGGCGACCCACTCAACCTTATCCAGGTCGATACCATCTTTATACATGTCCCACAATGGCGATAACTCGCGTAATCTGTCAATATTATCGCGCACCAGCTGGATAGCCCTGTCTATATCCTGTTCTGTAGTAAAGCGCCCGATACTGAAACGTATGGAACTATGTGCAAGTTCATCATTTCTGCCCAGGGCACGCAAAACATAGGATGGCTCGAGGCTGGCAGATGTACAGGCGGAGCCTGATGAAACGGCAAGGTCTTTTAGTGCCATGATGAGCGACTCACCTTCAACATAGTTAAAGCTTATATTAATGTTGCCAGGTATACGATGCTCCAGGTCACCATTCACATAGACTACTTCCATGTCCTTGAATCCATCGAGCAAGCGATTACGTAAGCGTAGAATTCTTTCAGAATCTTCCGCCATTTCCTCTCGCGCAATTCTGAACGCCTCTCCCATACCGACAATCTGATGTACAGGCAGTGTACCGGAACGCATTCCACGTTCATGCCCGCCGCCATGCATTTGTGCTTCAATCCTGATGCGTGGCTTGCGCCGCACAAACAGGGCGCCCACCCCTTTCGGTCCATAGATCTTGTGGGCAGACAGGGACAGCATATCGATATCCATTGCTTTTACATCGATTGGCGTTTTTCCCGCACTCTGGGCCGCATCTGTATGAAAAATAACTTTATGTTTGTGTGCAATGTTTGCGATCGATGCAATATCCTGAATCACGCCAATTTCGTTGTTGACGTGCATGATGCTGATCAATATAGTGTCTGGTCGAATCGCAGCCTCAAGCTTTGCAAGATCAATTAATCCGTTATCTTCAGGATCAAGATAAGTCACATCATAGCCTTCTCTTTCAAGCTGGCGACAGGTATCCAGCACTGCTTTGTGCTCTGATTTACAGGTAATGATATGTTTACCTTTTTTACTATAAAAATGTGCAGCCCCTTTGATTGCCAGATTGTCTGATTCCGTCGCACCTGACGTCCAGACTATTTCTCTGGGGTCTGCATTAATTAATTCAGCGACCTGCTTACGAGCTTCATCGACAGCAGCTTCAGACTCCCAGCCATAGACATGTGAGCGCGAGGCCGCATTGCCGAAATTTCCGTCCATGGTCATATAGTGCATCATTTTTTCTGCCACCCGTTTGTCTATTGGTGTGGTGGCCATATAATCCAGATATATAGGTTTCATTTTTTTTGCCTTAGTTCTGCTACTTATCTCTGTTATGCTCATAATAGTTATGTTTTCAATTAAAATGTCTATTGACGCTATTGTATTACCGAGTACCAATTGAACTTAATGAGGCCATCTGTGATTTTTTTTCCTGGCGGCAGGCAACTTCCTGCACATTTGGCTGGTTAACGAGATCACCCAGAGTGATTTGATTTAAAAAGTCGTGAATACGTGTGCTTAAATCTTCCCACAGGTAGTGTGTTAGGCAGCGATCGTCTTTTGAGCAATTTTTCTCACCGCCACAACGTGTTGCATCGACATTCTCATTTATCGCTGAAACAATTTCTGCGACATGGATATTTTCAGGTTCAGTAGCAAGACGATAGCCGCCACCCGGTCCTCTTGTACTCTTAACCAGTCCTTTGCGTCGCAAACGCGCGAATAATTGTTCTAGATACGAAAGGGATATGCCCTGCCTTCCAGCAATATCAGATAGCGTCACTGCCCCTTTTTCATAGTGGATGGCAAGATCAAGCATTGCCGTCACTGCATAGCGGCCTTTTGTAGTTAGTCTCATAGTAATAACTCGCGTGTTTTGGATTTGATATGTTAAAATTAGATAAAGATTATGCAATACCTGACTAATTTAGTCAAGTATTAGTATTACTCTTTTTTATCTCCAGCAGAAGCATCATCACCACTACTCAACTCTTTCACATCTAGTTCGGGTAACTCATCCATTCCCTCAGCAAGGCCGGCCTGTTCGAGTTTTTCGTCAATCAGGTTTATTCGCGAATCAACAGCGTGCAAATGTCCGAGTATAAGATTTACAGCCTGGGCCACAGGGTCTGCTGAGTCCTGGGTTTCCCCGTATGCTGTAAAGCCAATTTTTTTTGCCTGTTGCTTACGTTTATCCTCATTTTCATCAATACTACTGGTAACGATATGACCGGGAATACCTACTACTGTGGCTCTTGCTGGCACATCTTTAACCACGACTGAATTTGAACCAATTTTTGCACTGGCCCCAATGGTTATGGGACCAAGTACTTTTGCCCCGGCACCAATTATGACGTTATCTTCCAGAGTTGGATGGCGCTTACCTTTATCCCAGCTGGTGCCACCTAATGTCACGCCATGATAAATCGTGCAGTCGTTACCAATTTCCGCAGTCTCACCAATAACGACGCCCATGCCATGATCAATAAAGAAGCGGCAGCCAATGGTTGCGCCGGGATGAATTTCAATACCTGTTAACCAGCGAAACAGATGTGATGCCACCCTGGCCAGCCACTTCAGGTGATAGCGCCATAACATTGAGCTAAGACGATGTCCCCAGATTGCATGCAGGCCGGGATAGGCGGTCAGTACTTCAAGTGTATTTCTGGCCGCAGGATCACGTTCGAATACACATTCGATATCTTCACTAATTCTCTGAAACATATGACTTATCCGGAGATCTGTTTCCGCTCTTATACCAGTTTAGTTTTTCTCTGAGCTTAACCACCTGACCGACTATTATTAAGGTAGGCGCCTTGATTTCATTTAGTCTCACAAGCTCTGGAAGACTGTCCAGGTCGCCAATATAAACCTTCTGATCTGGTGTAGTACCCTGCTGAATTAATGCAGCAGGTGTAGATGATGGCATGTTATGGGCGATCAACTCTGTGCAAATTACGTTAATTGCCTGCAGACCCATATAAAAGACAATAGTCTGGTTCGGTTGCGCTAGCGCTGTCCAGTTCAGATTACACGTGCCATCTTTCAGATGCCCCGTTACAAACATACAGGCCTGTGAATAATCTCTGTGTGTTAATGGTATACCGGAATAAGTAGAACAGCCTGAAGCAGCAGTAATGGCAGGTACAACCTGAAACGGAATGCCCTGCTCCATAAGTCCCTCCATTTCTTCTCCGCCTCGACCAAATATGAACGGGTCACCACCCTTCAGACGCAACACGCGATGACCTTCTTTGGCCAACCTGATCAACAGCTGATTAATGTCTTCCTGCTGTATAGTGTGATGATTGCGTTCTTTGCCCGCGTAGATTCGTTGCGCGTCTCGTCGAACCATATCGAGTATAGGTTCCGATACCAGTCTGTCATAAACCACGACATCAGCCTGCTGCATCAGACGCAGTGCTCTAAAGGTAAGCAGGTCTGGGTCACCGGGGCCAGCACCGACAAGGAATACCTGCCCAATATTGCTTTCCACATCGTCACTAGTTGCAATTTCATTGTCCAGCGCGGCCCTGGCTTCGTCATCACGTCCAGCATAGACCAGTTCTGCTACATGTCCCTGCAAGATCCGCTCCCAGAAATAACGGCGGGACTCAATATTGGCAAATCGCTTTTTGACTGCATCTCGGTATTCTTCTACCAGGCTGGCCAGCCGCCCACAGGCTGATGGAATGAAAGATTCCAGTCGTCCTCGTAATAGACGCGCCAGCACCGGTGATGCACCACCTGTTGATACAGCAATCTGAACTGGTGAACGATCAATAATGGATGGCATAACAAAACTGCAAAGGTCTGGATTGTCGATAACATTAACGGGAATACCCAGTGCATGGGCGGCCCTGGAAATATCCTCATTAACCTGCCGTTCATCGGTAGCAGCAATAATCACTGACTGATTGCTGATATCCGATTCAACAAAATCACGTTGGTGATATGTGATCTTGTTGTTTTCAGCCTGTTGGGAAAGTTCATCGCATAGATCAGGCGCAATAACGGTTACTCTGGCTCCTGCTTTTTGTAGCAGGGCAATCTTGCGTGCAGCAACCTGGCCACCACCAACAACGAGACAATCCCGCTCCCGCACATTAAGAAAAATAGGTAATAAATCCATGCATAGCTCCCGCCAGGCCTGTTAAACAGATAACTGAGTGATTTTATCAAATATTCCGGCTGCAGGTCTAAGATACATTCACACCGTGAGTTTTCAAGTCAGTCTGTCTACAACTGGTCACATCAATGTGTTCAAAATGCTCATCCAGCCAGCGATGGACGAGATGTGACGAATAGCGTTTCAGGTCTTTCTCAAGACCATCACGATTCATGATAAGCGCGGTAAACTCAAGCCTGACCTTGTTAGGGGTGAAGTGTTCAGCAAGTTTCTTCCTCGCCGATGGCATACCGGGACGAACTTTGGGCATGGTGTAAAGCAGATTTTGCATCGCATCGATGCGCAAACTGGCGAATATTGGACGCAGCCGCTTACGAACTTCTTCTCGTACCAGTTTTGTTGCCAGCCAGGCGAGGTTCTCAGCCGCATCCAGCAAGTCAGGCTCTATGCCTTCAGTCGATTGCTGAAAATACTCAAGCGGCGGGTAATATCCCAGCCGTCTTTTTTTTTCATAGTCGGCAACCTGTTCAGCCAGAGCCTTGCCGACTATTTCCGACGACGCAGCAGAATGGCTATCCAGGTCTTCTAGCTTGACGGTAACAACAAGAGATAAGGCTACATTAGAAACTTTCATAGCGTTATGCTAATTGATTTAAGCTTCGACTGCATACTGGTAAAAACTGAAAGACTCTATTTATCTTCAAGCTGTCTCACCATCTCCAACAACGGTTCGCTAACAGGTTTTATTCGCTTGCGCATTACTGAACCGAGACAATCTGTGCCGCCAAATAACGGGTCGAGTAAAGTCTCACTAAGCTGTGCCAGGCCAAGCATGGCCTGAATGCGCTTATCACTACCTGCTGACAAATTAGTAAGTTGATTAATTTCTGTCGCAAGCTGGCTATACTCAGGCCCACATTTTCCATCACAAATATTTTCATTGATTGCCTGTAATTCCTCTATTGTACGGTATCTACGAGATAGCCCGAGATCAGAAAAGTAATGCCCGATAGCATTAAACAGGGCAACAACGACATCCTGTTGCGCCGGTCTCTTTAATGACAGCTTTATTGTGTGAAGAAATGCTCTTCCCCTGTCGCTATGCAGCCACAGATAGTATTTGGCAACTTTATTACCCTGCGCAATAGTATCACCTAGCCGGTGACTGAGATTCGTAAAATTTTCATGTTCATCTACCTGGCAGGGCAAATTATCGGCCGCAGTAATTAAAAACCCCGGATAGTACGCTGATTTATGGGAGGCTTTTTTCCACAAAGACTGGCGATCTTCATCGGCAAGAATGCCTGGTTGAAGCAGCAGGCTGACTGTTTCCACGATTCGCATAGCATCCGATTCGAATGGCAGAAATTCCATCAGGAACATGGCCAGCTCCTTACCCAGTTCATTTTCAATAACGCTTTGATGACGTAGCAAGGTGCGTGCATTTTCTTCTGTAGGCAGAGCCCACCAGGCGTGCTGAGCCAGTTCCACAGGCAAGCCTTCAGTGTGGGCGACAGCAACAACTGCTTCCGACTCGCCGAGTTTAAGCAGGTTTTGCAGGCTTTCATGTTTCCTTGATTGCCCCATACGAGTCCAGCGGTGAATATAGACTGGATAACCTATCGGTGATCCCAGGACATAGGTTGAGATCATTTCCTTGACCATGGGAATGTACTTTTCATCTCGGCAGTTGGGGTTCAGTGATACCTGTGCCTCACCTTTTTCAGTCAGTGCCTCAACATGCATTTTTGATTCATCAATACGCAAGGCATACAGGTTTTGCCTGAGCAGAACATTCAGTCGCAGATTATCTTCGTTTGAAAGCGGCATTGCAGTTCTGTACCGGATAATTAATTCAATTGCACTCTGGTACCAAACGGCACCTTATTCTTTCCCTTCACCAGCCATAGTACATCTACAGCGGGCTCCTGTTCAGGAAATTTACCTTCTGCATCAGTGAAATAGACCAGTAGATCGGGCTGTATGTCCTGTTCGCCAAGCCACTGAAATGGAGGAACAAAAGAAGTACCTCCTCCACCAACCAGTTTTTTCGGTAACGTTACTTCCTCCCAGGCCTCATAGGTCCACGGGCAATCACTGGCAAGCTGAGCATCACAGGCAAGTAAGGTGATTCGAGCTGATAGTTGGCCCTTTATTGCATTGATCTCGCTGAGGAACTCACTTATTTCAGCAGTACTTATTGAGCCACTGGTGTCTACAACCACGGCAATATTGACTTCCGTACTGCGCATGCTTGGGAAAATAGCCGGTCCTTCACGTCGACTTGATGGTCGCATATAACTGTAGTCATTTCGTGCAATATAACTGAGATAGCGGGCCAGTAACATGCGCCATGGAAGGCTTGGCTGCAACATATGATCTACCAGCCGAGCCAGTGATCCGGCCAGTTTACCGGCCTGCATCGCCTGCTGCGCCGCACCCGCCAGTCTCTGTTGCCATTGAACAGAAAGATCCTCCCGCTGCTGGCCAGTTAACGGTCGAGGACGTTTTGCCCCACCTGCATCAGTGTCTGATTCTGCCCTGCCACCGGTCATGCCCTTAACGTCGCTGCCGCCGCCTTTATCGGTTACTTCGCCATCAGCCTCAGACTGATCACTATTGGATGGCATTTCACCCGTCCCTTGACCCTGATCGCCGTCATCCTCTTCGGCGTCATAGATATGCTGGTCAATAGTCTGGTCAGCCATCTTTTTGTCCAGATAGGGGTAAATCTCTTCTGCGGTCATATCAGCGAAACCTCTATCATAGAGAATGCCATATGGGGCAGTCAGTCCTTCATCGATCAACAACGGATTGATGGCATAGTCACAGGCAATATCCCAACGCCATTTCAGACGATTTTCCCTGCGAGCGAAATGCGCCAGCCCACAATGCAGGGCTTCATGGGCGAGGATGAATTCGGTTTCCTTAAGCGAGAGAGAATCAATATATTCGGGATTGTAATAAAGCTTTCGAGCATCTGTGGCAGTGGTTTTGCACCACTTTCTGTCAGCAGCTACTAATGGCAGGCGCAAAACCAGTGCGCCAAGAAAAGGCCTGTCGAGAATAAGTTGCGTACGTGCAGTAGCGAGCTTTTGTTCTACTACAGTGAGATCCATAGATAGTTTAGCGTCCGAAAATCATCAGATCAGCAATGGAATCAGCCCATTGGTCAAATTCGGGAACAGCAAACATCTCTTCACCCAGCGCACGGTTCATATCTGATACCATCATCACACCCATTTCCCGTTGCGGAAAGCTAGCGGCAAAACTCAATATATTTCCGATGACTTTGATCGCATCGTCACTGTCCTTTGCGTCCTTTGCACGAATTGCCCGTCCAACCAGTGCCGTAGCTACAGCGTATTGAAGGTCCACCTCATCAGGCACAGCTACTTTCTTGCCTTCGATAATTTCATCAAGGTCTGGCATATTGGTCAGATTTTCAATATAGGCCCTTAATTCTATGCCGGTTGCAGGACCCAGGCAGGCCTGCAGCGTTTCTGTCAGAAGTTCTGGCTGTTGTTCGAATTTCTGGATAGCATTATTGGCAAATTCCCATGATCGCGGAGTTGGAAATGCGACCGGGTTATGGGCAGGATCGAATTCAAACAGTTTTTCGGGACGGAATCGAACAAAGGCGATCAACCTGTCATCAATGCCATGTGAATAAGCCCAGCTCACCCAGTCATCCAGATTTATATCAACATCAAAATGTGAAAATCGATTGGCCAGGGGCGATGGCATGGTATAGGTGACACCGCGATCTCCCTGTCTGTTGCCGGCAGCGAAAATAGCCCAGCCAGAAGGCACTTTGTATTCACCCAGTCTACGGTCAAGAATTAGCTGGTACGCTGCAGCTGAGACGCTGGGTGGTGCAGAAGTAACTTCATCCAGAAACAGGATGCCCTTTTCACCATGGCGCTCTTCATTCGGCAGCATGGCAGGAATTGCCCATTCAACAAAATCACCTACCCGCATCGGGATTCCACGTAAATCACTCGGCTCCATCTGTGAAAGGCGTACGTCGATGACATCTGCCCCATGTGAACAGGCAATCTGCTGAACAATCTGTGATTTCCCAACCCCGGGAGGACCCCATAGCATGACAGGCGTATGCAAACCTTCACTGGCACTAAGGAATTCCCGTTCCAGGACTTTAATCAGGTGAGCCGGACGCATTATATTATTCTCATTGTTTTACAGTAGTTTCCTAAAAACCCGCCTTCGCATACCATTTTTTTGCCATCTCGGGATTTTTTTCTACACCATTGCCCTCTTCATAGATCATAGCCAGTGTAGTCTGCGATCCGGCCAGGCCCTCTTCAGCTGCCAGCGTAAACCATTTAACTGCCTGTTCCATGTCTTTATCAACGCCATCGCCTTCCATATACATGAACCCAATGCCATGTTGTGCAATGGCGTGACCTTCTTCGGCTGCTTTTAGCATCCACTTTACCGCAGCCTCTGGATCATGGCTCACGCCCAGACCATTCTGGTACATGATAGCAACCCGATGCATCGCTTCAGTATTGCCTTTTTCGGCCAAAGGCGAAAGGAAACGCATCGCTGTCGAAAAGTGCTTGGCTTCAAACGCCGACATACCACTGGCGAAATCCACCTCATCCTGTTCGCTCATAATCCACTCCGCTAATTTTATCTGTTAATACAAATAGCTAATAATACCAGATTGTGATGATCGGAAATGACCAATTAAACGTATGGGCACTATGGTAAACATCAGAAAAGCACAGATAATCTGCCACCCTTTCAACGAAACGGATCACAGCTAAAATTCGCCTCAGTAAAGCAATATCGACTGGACAAAAAAAGCATTATAGGACAAAATAAGCGTTTAATTATTTACCGAATTTTTCGGGATGCATTGTTCTGGTCATCTCGACAATCATTGACGAAATATTTAAGGACTAGGGGACTTTTCATGAACAAAGAATATTATGATGCAGTAGTCAAGATGGAAGAAATGGGTGTTAACAGTGAATACATCCAGGGCTGGCAGGGGGGTTACCTGTGTAACGTCAAGCGTGAAGAACAGCGCCTGACCGAAGCCTATGAAGCAGGCTACGAAGACGGTCTGGAAAAAAATCAGGACAACTTCGGCAACTGGGTAAGCTAAGTCAGATTCAGCCCTTCTGAGCATCGAAGTTATTGTCAATAGGAGCGAAATTCGCTCCTTTTTTTTACCTGGAATATCTGAATAACCTGCGCAGCCAGCCCAAGGATAAACAAATGCGCTTGATAATTGCCCTGTTAATGATATTTATTTCTTCATCGGCATGGTCGAAAGACTACTCTCACTTGCATCAACGAGTAATTTATCCCGATAGATTACTATTACCAACTAATATTGAAAAATTCGGCGACCAGTATTTTATTGTTGACTGCTATAACAACAGGGTCATCTATTCAGAAAAAATTGATGCCCCACTCGTCGAATGGAACAGGCTCGGCGCAGACATCCCCATGTCATGGCCGCATTCAATCGCCTCTGATGGTCACTTTTACCTGGTAGACGACACGTACCAGAATAGACTGCTGATTTTTGAACGTCAGGATAAGAAGTTCATATTCCGCAAAGCGATTAACGATATCTCAAAGACTCCACACCGGGTCTTATATGACGATGCCACTAATGCTTTTTATGTACTTGGAGCATGGTCACAGACAATAACAAAATTAGTGTCCAGGAATGA
Source organism: Arenicellales bacterium (assembly GCA_029287915.1). Lineage (GTDB taxonomy): Bacteria > Pseudomonadota > Gammaproteobacteria > BMS3Bbin11 > BMS3Bbin11 > BMS3Bbin11. Next base: position 21,989 of record JARFQE010000109.1, on the reverse strand, counting down.
TGATATAGAAATTGAATACACAAAAAAAATGGATTTTCTTAACGGAAGCTACAGCCGGTCAATACATATCATCGATGGACTAATGTACTTCATCTCCGGCCCGGGAAAGATCAACGCCGTCAGCTATAAGGACGACAGCTATGAAATAGTTAGATCACACAAGGTTCCGCAAGGGTTTGAAAGCATGAATGACATCACCAGGGTTGGAAATTTTTTTTACCTGACTGCTACACATAACAGGATGCTCAAATGTAAATCACTGGATGATTTACCCGCTTGCGAAAATGTTTATGAAAGCCTCGGCATAAAAGGGAATCCTTATTTCTTCAGCTATTTTGATGATACGTTTCATCTAACTGAGATCGGAACTAGCGATGGAGTGATTAAGTTTGACCATGATAAAAATGGACTGAAAAGTCCTCAATATTTTCATCGTTACTAGGTACTGGATTCTGCTCGCTTACTTACATGATTTCAGTTATCTTCGTTTGTCTCCTCATCTGGCAGCAGGTTACTAATTCCTCTTTTCAATGTTTTGATGGCATCAGGCGCCTCGATATCAATTATATGCGTGGTCACCCACTTTTTCTGCCTTTCACCCATGACTGCAGTGATGCATTCTCCAAAATAACGCAGCATTGGAAATGATGGGCCACTTTCTTCGCTATAGCTAAATTTGGAATATTCGTTCATACGCAAATTTAGCGTATTGATCAATTCAGGCTTGTAATGTCCATGACCGAGAAAATCTTCCATGTTGTCCTGCATGGTCTGCGCCATCGCTTTTGCCATTGCAGAAATAAACACAGCGCGTTCCTCTTCATCCATGCGTTCAAACATCATGCGATCAGTAACATGAATTAGAAAGGCTGCAAATTCCCAGATAATTGCCAGTCGCTGCACCTGGGTATCAGTCTGAAAATTATTATTTTCAAGATCCAGTACGGCCTGGGTACATATGCGCCAGGCGATAAAAGCAACGACACCGGCTATCTCTTCCGGTGTACGATCTCGATTTTTCACATTCCACTTACTTCGAATTCTCACAATAGGCTCTCAATTTCAGGGTTTTTTTATCAGCAGTCTATTCTACAATATCTCATAACACTGTTGAGAATACCGCTACAGGTTGTGTATGGAATTTAAATTAACTGAACTGCAAACGAATGTGCAGCATAATTGCCATATATCTGATGCAACGCATGCGAAACACTATACCCTCTGCATTTATCTATTAAAGATGCGCGAGTACTATCGCTGGGAGCAGGCAATTGGTTTCGATGATAGCATTGATAATGAAAACATTGGTCTCTGGCTAACTGAGCGCGAATCACTTTGGGAAACTCTTGAGGAAACCCCATTCAACCCGTTAACCATTGGTGATCAGCAATTTGAGCCATTTGATATCGATGCCATCAACAAGGCCCTGAAAAATGAAAATCTCGTCTACAGCGCCGGTTATGTCCTTCATGGCAAACCCCATTTTTTTCTTGCTGACATCGTGCAGACGCACAATCACGATGAATATCAGATCATTGTTAGTGGCAAGGAACATGCTCGTGAACTCTCTGCACCACCTGCACTCAGTCAGGGACGCACAATTTTTATCCGTAGCGAGTCACTGCGCCGCACAGTGTGGGAAAAGGTAGAAGAAAGCCTCTGGAATAAGGAGCAGTCGCCGCTGGTACGCGCCATTTCTTGCTATGACTTTAACAACAGGCTGGAAGAAAGTCTGGCACTGATGTGTGACAGGGAAATAGAAACTCTGGTTGCTCATGAGATAGGCGAAATAATAGCGGGAAAGCAGCTGGGAGAAACCTGGAGGGAGATGTTAAGCGCCGCCGACCATGCACCGCTTGAGCTGATGTTACGATCCATCAGAGATAATCTGGCAGATTGTATAATGACCATACCGAATATCATCGAGAACCTGGAGCCTGCTCGTCTACATTTTTATATCGCCAATATCGGAAATATGCGTAAGACATTGTTCCCGGCTCTGCGTCAGGGTTATGATAAATGGTTGAATGATGATTCAATAGATCAATTCGAAAAGATAGCAAATGAAGGAAAAGAGCACTGGTTATCAGTAGCAAAAGATCTTCAGGGCATGTTCCAGAAAGAAGGTACAATAGACAGGGATAAATTTCAGAGATATATTGAATCCAGTACCTTTTAGATGGCAGCGGTGATGTTTAATGCAGCGTAGGCTGATGCATGAATAACCACAGAATATGTTCCAGGTTATAAAGATTGCTACCCTTTAGTACTTAAATCGCAGCCTGCCAACATACCTTTAGTCTAAATCAAGCCTGACAACAACCATGACCGACAAACCTGACAGTAAAGAACTTAAAACAATCAGGGAAATTCTCCCCAATACCTTTATCTTCGAAAAAATGAACTCCTTACCGGCCGATCTTTGCGATGAAATGATCAGGCGCTTCGAGGCCAGCGAGGATGAACAATATCCAGGCAGAATTGGCCAGACAGTGAGTAGTAATCATAGTATTAAAAAAACAACTGACCTGGTGGTAAGTGGGAAACCCGACTGGAAAGATATCGATCAGGCTCTGTTTAAGTCACTTGGCCGGGCCATCCTTGAATTCAGGGAAAAATACAGCTATTTCAAAGGTCCCTTCAAGGATATGGGATACAATCTTCAGCGCTATAAAGCAGGTGAGTATTATCACTGGCATATTGATGGCGGCAGCCATGACTTCAGCCAGCGACAGCTGGTTGCCCTGTGGTACCTGAATGATGTGGAAGGTCCGGGCGGTGAAACTGAGTTTTTGTTCCAAAATGCCAAAATAAAGCCCGAACGTGGAAAGCTGGTTCTCTTTCCACCGTTCTGGACCCATGAACACCGGGCCGTTGAGCTTGAGAAAGGCGTTAAATATATTGCAACGACATGGGTAGTCTTTGCCTGACAAATCTATCCGGCTTCATGGCATAGATGATTCGTAGAACTGTTATCAGCCCCCTATCAGACACCCAGGGGATCCGCACCGAGTGTTCCCTGTAGTTCCACCAGATAATCGTTGCTTTGGACATAGCTTAGACGCTCACGTGCTGTTTCCAGCCTTTCAGCTATATTCATATTTCCTACTACGTCGGCAAAACCCGGCCTGTTGATAAATCCATCCAGGTATGAGATGTGGCGTTGCCATAACGCTATTTCTCGCTCCTGTTTGGTCTTGAGTCTTCTATGATACCAGTCTGATTGCAGCAGATAATCACGGGTAAACATGCTGCGGATATCCGAATCCTGAATGTTCATGCCCTGGTATTCACCTTCAGCCATGATATGTAACAGGGCCCGCAATGGTGGGCAGGCATCATCGATGCTACTATCATCGATATATCGCTGCGCTACATTACGTTGCGCCTCGACAATATTGTCTATGCCATCAACAAAAACCTCCAGGCTCTGAGTTTCAGGTTTCAGTATAGCTTCAGTAAAGACAGCATTGGGGTTATCAAAGATTTTACCGAGCAAGCCATGCACGAAACGATTGGTTATGCGGTAGCCAAGCCGGCTTGCCAGCACAGTACTGCCCTTGTAATCAAAGTCTTTTAGTGGCTCCAGGTAGCCTTTTTCAATCATCACTTCAGGTTTACGCTCATCCTCTGACAAACGAGACCAGATTTCCGGTATCAGCAGGCTAACATCATGATCAACCCTGACATCAGGACCAATATGACCGGCGGAGCTTGAGTAGCCGGCATAACCTGTCAGTATATAGGAAACCAGTGCATTGTTAAGATCAACGGTGGGCCGTAATGCATTGAATGGCCCCTTTGTCAGGGCACCTTCACTGCCCGCCCCTGTAGTCGATGGCGACTTGCCTGTCAGACTACAGATAAAATCCATGAACAGTTCAGGCAGTTCCTGATAATGGATGGGATTATAAACTGCCAGTGGCCGGATACCTGGCTCAGGAGGGTTGTTGCGACGTCCCGTCAATACAGCATCAACCGGATAACAAAGAGGCTGCTGAAGTGACAATCTGCGGTGAAAACGCGAACCCATTTCAGCGACATAGCTGCGCACTGGTTCTACAAGATCCTGACGAGTCTGTAGATATCTTGGATTTTTGCTTGGCTTTCCATCCACGAGCCTCGGGTGTGCTGATGAAACAACATAGCCTGTCGCTTCCTCATAGGCATCAAGCAAGCGTTTCTTCATCGGCTCTGAATAGTTATCAAAGGTCAGGACATCCTCGACCACTTTTACCAGTTGCTCACCATGAAGCGGTTCATAATTAGCCAGGAAGTTTCCTGCTTTTGCTATATCTGATTCCGCCTGCGTGTCGAAACCAGGAGTAATTGCATCATCGGGTCGCTGAAACAGCCGATATTCGCAATTTGACACCAGTTTGACGCTGTTCTCTCCTGTCAGGCTGTGCAGACAACCTTGCAGAGAACTGAGTGGCACGACTACTGAGGCTGTTATATCATCTTCTTTCTGTATTTTTTCTGCGGCAATAAAATCCTGCCTGACCTTAAAAATCCGCCACTTCCCTGCCTCATCAAAACCCATGCGGAGATAAGAGGCTATTATGCGCCGGTCGTACATCTTTATTTCATGACCCGCTGCCCCATCAATTGCATCAACGGTGATGTAATCACGCCATTTATCACCCCAGGAATCACGGTAAAAGCGTTTAATTATAAAAACCAGCGCGAGAATTCTTGGCGGGATTGTAGCAAGCCATTCGTTGTATTCATCCGTGTAACTGGGTGATGGTGTGAGTAATTTGATGACAGAGCCAAGACTTCTCGACGAACTGATTAATCTCCGTGATGGATCCCTGTCTTCAGCTTCAAAGCCTGGTCTGAAACGATCGCTATAGTCTTTTCTATATATCTCTTCTACACGGTCAAGATCAGTCTGCAGATCATCTACAAACAATGGACCATAGATAACTGTATCGTCGATAGATTTGGAGATTTCAGATTTTCCTCCACCGGAAACGGTACAGGGTTTGTGACACAGCGTTCCTTCAGGATCAGTGCCGATCAGCCGCCAGGATGGCGCACTGGGGTGTTTCTGCATCTCAATCTTATAGCCATTGGGTTGAATATAGGTTTTACCCGGCTGCAGCCGTATAGTTTTGGGTTCGCCAAAAATATCCCATCGAATGGTTTGCTCCTCGAGATCCATACGTAAATCCTGCGGCACATAAACGACCTCGGGATACTTTTTATCTATAGCATAACCCTCGGGCTGAATATCCATGATCTCGCCATAGCGCTCAACCACATCTTCAAATCTGTAGCCGGGTTCACGTGTACTGGAGTCTGCGCCAAATTCGATACCATGATTGCGACGCGGAAATGCCAGCGCTCCTCCGGCATGCTCTTCTTCAGCCATACCAAAGAGATTGGTAGAAAAACTGATCTGCGTTTTCACCTCTTTTTTGCAGTAACCATAATAATTATCGGCAAGTACAGTCACGATAACGCCGCTTTCATCACGTGCGGTGATCTTAAATGGCATACCATTGTTATACAGTTCGTTCTCATGCTGCCAGCACATACCCTCTGCACGTTGCCGTGAGGTCGCATCTTTGTAGTGTGGCAGACCAACCGCTTTCTTTGAAAATTGAGTCAGGTGTGGTGCGAGAATGACGCAGCCGGTATGGCCCGTCCAGTGTGTAACATCAAGGCCGGCATCAAACTCGGCAAGAAATGGATTCCCGCCATTGCCAAAGATAGACTCTACAAAATCCAGGTTGCTGACCAGGTTGCCGGGTGCGAAGAAACGGATCTCCATGTTTTTCTCAACATCCTGCATCGGTACTTCAGGGCAGACAACCGGGCGCAACAGCAAAGAGACAAACATTTTTGCTGAATTATCAAGGTTTGCAGTGAAAGGTATCTTGAGCAATTCATCAGGCGGTGATAAAGCCTGTTTTAAAAGCTGCGCAAAGGTTGCCATTGGTACAGCCTTCTTGTCACCTGGAATTGGCAAACCACCTTCTGCTATATGAAATGAACCTTCTGTTGTGCGCCGATCGCTGGCAGGGTTATGCAGTACCCCCTGTTTCACCCGATAACTATTGACAATGTCAGAGTGGAATTCATCTTCACCTAATGGAATTGATAACTCCCTGGACACTCCATGTCGGTCAAGAACAAAGGTCATGGCGGGTAGGCGCGGAATCTCCTGTGCCGGTAAATCAGACAGATAACGTTCCAGAAATGACTGTATCCTCTGGTCTGAGGGACACAAATAATCCGTCATCAGGCGGTTTTTTTCCCGATAACTTTTTAATAAATCCTGCGCTGTATTTAGAAAATCCTCGTTTTCCCCTGCGACAATAGGTTGCCCGGATGATGCGAGTTTCAGATTGATATAAAGCTGTAGCTTGTTACGACGTTCTTTTTCGTCATAGATCTCATTTGGCTGTATCAGGCCTATGGAACGTTTAAAATCCATATTGACTCCAGTAAATTATTTTAATAACCAGCAGCTATCATTAAAATAGTGGTGCTGATCCGCCTTAATGTTAGGGTATGGGTATTATTGATAAACTAGTGATCACTAAAAGGTCTTAGTATCAATGTGTCGCCACGCTGTGTGAATTCAATGCGTTTTAGAACACTCATGCCGAGAAGGATTTCCTTGCCTTTTAATGCCGGGTTAATACTTGCTCTGACATCGCGAACTTCGATAGGGCCAATCGAAACTGAGTCCAGTACCGTTGAATAGGCTGTCACCATTCCATTCGCCGTTCTATATTTTTTTTCTGGCCCCCTGCGTAGAGCCAGCTCTTCAGCAACTCTGCCAGGAATAGCCACATCCGTTGCTCCTGTATCGAGCATAAACTGCACTATCTTGTCGTTGATTTTACCATTACTAACATAGTGCCCATAGCGGTTACGCTTTAGAATGACTTCAGTCTTACCCGTTTCATCAATCCTGCTATAGACGGACTGGTTGGGATTTTGCTCATTATCGAGAAAAAAATTGAAATACCACAACAACATGGCAAAGCCCAGCAACCAGGCTGAAAATATCATCCATTTTCCGATTCTGCGATTGGCATGTTGTTCGGAATTATTCATATTTGTTTAGATTTCAGAGTCTCTTTCTGTTTAATGCCGCTTTAGAAACCAGCCTGCGTTTTTGCGAAGCATTCATCCTTTTAATCTCGATTTCACGTCGAAGGGCATCACTTTTATTGCCGGCACACTCAGTGTAGACAAGCTCGACCGGGCATCTGGAACGCGTGTATTTTGCACCCTTGCCTTCATTGTGCTGTGAAAGCCGGGCTTCTATATCATTTGTGATTCCGGTATAGAGACTATTGTCACAACACCGCACGATATAGATATTCCAGCTTTTAGCTGCTGGTTTCAGTTTTCATCCCCAGATATGACATGTTCACTCATGTCACCACTGACAGATAAATGCAATTCAGTGGTGCCGGGCATCCGATTCAGAATATAGGCAGACATCATAACGCCAGTTTTTTGATCGTCGTTATTAATGGCGGTAAGTATTCTATCTGCAACGATCTGACAACGTTGGTGGGTATCCGGCTTTTCCACCCATATCTGGCTCATTTGCCAGCCTTTGTCCATGTCATTATCCAGGAAACTGAAGAATTCTTCTGCGTCCGTCACAATAGAATCAGGGATCTCAACTGGATAGGTTTGGTCTTCAAGAAAAACTTTCAGTATCATTAGGCTTCACTTTATAGAAAAATTAACAATGGCTTATGTTACTACGCATCAAGGCGCTCATTCCATCAGACAAACTGGCAATTGTCAGGGGAATTCTCGACTCCGCTGACTTTATCGATGGCAAGCTGTCTGCGGGTAAAGAGGCAGTTAAAGTTAAGAGCAATGAAGAACTGCCGCAGAACCACCCCGATATGGCAAGGCTCAATAACATTGTCATGGGACAGCTGGTAAATCATCCAGTTTATAAATATGGTGTTCTGCCGCATCGTATCGCGGCACCGTTCTACGCACGCTACAGGCCCGGCAATCAGTATGGCAGCCACGTTGATGATCCAGTCATGGGTAGCGGCGATACCTACCGAACCGATGTATCGATTACCGTGTTCCTGAACGAACCCGATGAATACGAAGGCGGCGAACTTAAGATCACAACCCAGTATGGGGAAGTCATAAACAAGCTTCCTGCCGGGGACGCTATACTTTATCCCTCTGGTAGCCTGCACCAGATACAACCAGTCACCAGCGGTGTCCGCATGGTAGCGGTGACCTGGGCACAGAGCATGATTCGGGACGCTGGAAAGCGGGAGTTGCTTTATAACCTCAGCCAGGCACGGGATGAATTGATAACTAGCGATCCTGAGAGCTCGGTAACGCAGAAAGTCAGCACCAGCTATATCAATCTCGTTAGAATGTGGGCAGAAATATAAAAAGCCGACGACTAATGCTAAAGAGTAATATCTAATAAATGCAAAAAGGCCGCATATGCGGCCTTTGATTAGATATTTATATTTCTATTACCGCTTAGATCCACGTTCTTTGTGAGCATCATTCATCACATCCACGGCAATATCATTGTAGGTATCAATATATCCGTCCAGGACGTCACCTGAATCAGGGGTGTAGTACGCTTTAGCATCGAAACCATTGGCGTGTTCGTTTTCGATGAATTTCTTTTGCATTTCCAGCATTTTCTGGATTTTTTCCTGTTTAGTGCTCATTCGATCTTCTCCGGTGAGGAAATAATTAGATAATATCGTAGCGGGAATATAGCTGGATAAAGCCAGATTCGCCATATCCCAAACGGGCTAGCCCGAGTGAATATGCCTCAATAGTCTTCATCTACTCTGTTCATTTAAGCAGTTAAATATTACTAAACGGTAATATTGTCGAATAGTAGGCAACTCTCGTCAATTAATCTGTTTAATCCAGATATAAAAATTATCGTCAGGATTGTTTAGCGTGCTTGATACCCTTGTGTGGAACAAATAGACCACAGCCCAGCAAACGTCCCTCACCTATGCCGGTTTCCTGCAGCCTGATGGCTTCCATAGGCTCGAGGTCAGCGACCATAAGACTTCTGGTGGTAAAGTCACCGTCAGGAGTTGTAAAAGCCTGGCTTTTACCGCTAAGCAACTTCCTTGCAGGAATATTCATTTCTGTTAGCTCATCGGCCGCCTGCTGCAGAAATTGCTCTTCATCCATATCTGCACGAGCGATCACATAACGCGAAAACTGGACCTCGTACAAACTTAACAATTTAGCCATCGCCTTACCAATTTTCAGTACGTTACCTGAGATATTTAATGTTGTTCCTTCTAATTCAAGCGCTTTACCAACAAGTTCGCCAGGCACACGAAGCGTCATTTTTGATCGCCTGCTCAGGTGTATTAGAGCATCCGGCTGCTCAGGCCTGATCCAGCCATTCATTGATTCTGCACCATGAATCTGATGGATGCCTGCCCGTGGCTCATCAGCAATCCAGGGTAACATCTGCTGTACTGCCTGACTCAACTCCCAGGCATGGTCATTCGGTAAACACTTGCAGTCGAGTTTAAAGCTGAGGTCGACGATATTATCGGGAACCTTGAGCTTGGTGTCTTTATCTGAATCTTCAGTCCAGTACATATCAGCCTCTGGAAGTAAATGATGCTTCCAGCAATTCTTCCCAGTTTTCTGGGGTATCACTGAAAGGAGGTTTGACATCCATGCGGAAAAACATTTCACCCTTCCCACCACCGTTCCGCACCACTCTGACCAAGTCATCAAAAGATGCCAGTTCATGGTGCTGTAACAACACTTCACTTAACCACAACATTGCAAAATTCCACGTCAGCTATTTACCTGGACCTATTCTAAACCTTCATCATGCTGATAAAGCATGACAAGACTAAGGATATACATCAGTTTATATTCAGTATACATATAAGGTACATATAAGGATTGTGTACAAATTTACAAGAATTCGGTTGATTCACATCTTGCCGTCGAGCTGATCCCTGTATTTATCGTATTTATTATCGAAGGATTTCATCATGGTGTCATGGGCACGGCGACGTTGCTCTGTCATTTCATCCTGCTCCGCGTTCTCGTTCGAAGAGTCACATTCAGAAGCCCCTGCGTATGGTTCCTCGCACTCACCGCTATACCCTTCTTCGCTTTTCTCACTCTCGTTTATCGTCGACGAGTATTCAGCAGGTTCGAGTAACCGCTCTGGTGTGTTCTTCACTAGCAGTTTTTGCCACAACACGGCACCGGCTGCCAGCGCGAGAAGGAGTGAAATAAGGGTTATATTGCGCATGTGTTTAATATATTCGTTATCTAGTATTGATATCTTAATCGTTCCCGTTCAATTTCAACGCCAGCTCGCGCCTATTGACCAGTTTTGGAGAATTTGCTGCAGCCTGTACGAAAAAATCCTGCAACCGTCAATTGTCTATAGCTATACAGATATCAGCTATCAGTAGAAATAGCGGCGAGCGAGCACAACATGATTTCGGTCTTCGACAGCATCCAGCCTTTCACTATCACTATATTTTCATCATCAAAATCCTGCCGCACCTGCTGGCGAAAGCGCGCCTCCAATGTATCCAGTGAGTGATTCGTAACTATTCCCGGATCAAATCCCAGCACAGCAAGTAGTTGCCGGGTCAGTTCCTCGTGGGAAGGTTGCACGGATTCTGTTAACTGGGCATTATACATTGCACCCAGCTCACGTGCTCTTTCCGGATGACTTAGCAGTGCGATGAGGCGTTGTGCAATGATATGAAGATCATTTTTATCAGGGCTGCAACCGGCTGTCATCACTGTCACCATCGTCAGCAGTGCCGAATACGAGGTGACTTTTAAAAACCCGCGACGGCTTAAGGCAGTTGCAGCTTTCATCACAATTTCTCTTTCAGATGGTCTGCGAGGCGCAGTGATAGAGCAATCAGGTTAAGGGTAGGATTGGTATGACCTATCGTTGGAAATACCGAGCTGCCGGTAACGTACAGGTTGTCAATATCAAAGACTTTACAATTGCTATCTACCACGCCTGTGTCAGGGCTGTCTGACATACGTGTCGTTCCGCAGTGATGTTTGCCTGAAGTGAAAGTGGAGGGCCATTGATGAGGATTTTCCAGTAGTGGTGAATAAGCACGACCAAAGCCCATACGGGCAAATTCCAGCGCACATATTTCAACAGCCCGGTGTGCATTAGCAAGTTCAGCATCACTAACCTGCCAGTTGACCTCCAGTTTTCTCTGGCCAAACAGATCTGTATCTGTGCTCGACAGACGAACAAAGGTGTCGGGATTAGGAATGGGTTCCATCGCCATATGAACCTGTATATGGGAACCTGGTTCTTTAGACAAGGGACTGACTTCCGGCGCCTCATCGATAGCTGAAAACACCCCCCCTACCGGTACATCATACCGAGGTGGGAGATTGTATAAATGGAACCTGAAGCGTGTTAGTTTTTCCTTTCGGGTCAGTTCCTCGGCTGCAGTCATGATGCCAAACATCAGTCCACCATTGATCTCATGCAGGTCGGTATACAACCTGAAATCCAGATCTGTGCGTGACAGGGAGATATCCAATGCCGGCCGTATCAAAATATGATCTGTGTAATATCGTCCAACGACTCCACGACTGTTTCCCAGTCCGTTCGGTGCGGTTGAGTTAGATAACAGCATGATGCGCGGATTTTCCAGCCCGCCGGTGGCTAATACAAATTGTTTTGCCCTGACCTTATACCTGGGTCCGTCGATGCAGGCTACATCGGCCCCGGTTATATGCGATGCAGACTCGTTGGTTAACAATTCCAGTACATTTGAATGCAGGAAAACTGAAATATTTTCCGAATCCTTCATCTGCTTTCTGTAAGCGGTATTAAAGCGAGTTGGGGGACTCTGGTGCTTCATTACTGATATCAGGCGGCTGCTGTCCAGTGGCAACGTCTTGAAACCTAACTGGCTGGCGTACTCTTCAAGCGAATCGTAATCATATTTTCCCAGTTCCAGTATCTGCTGAGTGCGTTCAATATAGGGCTCCACATCATTAAATTGAATCGGCCATCCACTATGCGGGATCCAGTCACGTACTGAAAAATCAAAATCATCAAAGGGACGGCAATGGCCGGCCCAGTGGTTTGTCGTGCCGCCAAAAAAACGTAATCTGTTTCTATCAAGAGGATAGGTTGGTCGACCAACGTGAGTCCCTTTATATAATGACTGTGTGCGGGGTTCTAACTCAAAACCACCACTTTCAAGCACTACAACTTTTTTATTGGAGCCGTCAAATTCGAGCGCCATGGCGATTCCTACAGCCCCTGCTCCAACTATACAAAGATCGGCTTCGACACTATCGCCGTTAGTGAGTTCTGTTGCATCAATAAGCATTAATAATCCTGATTTGTATAGGGTTTTCTGTCGAGAATATAGATATGAATGTATCAAGAAATATTCGAGACGTATATCAAGACGTGTACAGGGTGTATACAGGCAGCAGGTACATCGGCAGTATATCTATTATACAAATCATGACGATGCAGCTAGCTACCTTTGCTACCCTGAATTGCTGTTGATCTGTCCGAAATAACACTGCGGTTTCCGAACAACGCATTGGCCAGAATCTTGTCTCTACCATAAATGTCCTCATAAAAATGAAGTGTGCCGCTCTCGACATCGACATAGGTTGTTCGGTAAAGAATGTGCACCGGCAGTGGCTTTTCCAGTACAGCTACCTGGCGTTGGCGGCCGTTGATTATTTCTTTAATTCGATCAACACCCCACCCCATTTCTTCTCCGCCTAACACAAAGGATGCCATTTCAACCGGTCGAGCCATACGGATACAGCCGTGGCTGAACGCCCGCTTTTCTTGCTTAAACAGGCCGTGGGTCGGTGTATCATGCAGATATACATTGTATTTGTTCGGGAAAATTATCTTTAAGGTTCCGAGAGCGTTACCTGGGCCGGGATCCTGGCGAATACGGTATTTATTCATCTCACTTTTAGTCATCTTGCTCCAGTCAATACTAGCAGGATCTAGCTCTTTTGAACCCTCGCCCCAGCCGAGGAAAATTCTCATATTGTGTTTCTGCAGGTAATCAGGGTCTTTTTTCAGTTTCGGTAATGTTTCATTGCGGGCAATACTAGGAGGCAGTGTCCAGTAAGGATTGAAAACAACGTGCTTGATCGTGTCGCTGAATACCGGTGTTTCGTGATGTCGTTTTCCTACGATAACAGGCATTGCAAGATCGAGCCTGCCCTGCTCACCAGCCAGAGCCTTGAAACCAGCGATATTGACGGCTACCCGGGGTCCCTTTATGTCCCTGTTCAACCAGCGATACCTTTCCATATTAATGATAATCTGTTCAATTCTAGTTTCTACAGGCACATTCATCGTGGCCAGCGTCTGCTTGCCGATGACGCCATCCGGGTTTAAATTATGACGTTTCTGGAACCGTTTGACGGCCTCCTCCAGTTCTGCGTCAAACAGCATATTGTCTATATTCCCCTCGGCCAGTTCTCCTGTGACAGCCAGCCGTTGTCGTACAGATTTTATGCGTGGGTCTTTCATTGCTGGCTTTAACGTGTCTCCGGCAGCAATTGTAGGCCAACCACCTGCCGTCTCGATGGCTCGATATTCAGACAGTTTTTTCTGTAACTCGCGATATTGTAAAAAAGGCGGCGCCTGCTGTTGCAGGAATGCCTTCATGTCGGATGCTTCAAAAGCAGCACGCCTTAGTACGGTCCAGTTCACCTCGACATCACTGGCAGAATCAAAAAGCTTAGGATCTATCTCACGCGGTTGCTTGCGTCCCTCGCGCTGATCAGCAACATAACGCATCATGCCCATAGACAATAGAACATCCAGACGCACCAGCTCAGCTGTGCTCCTGTCATTTATGTACTGGTTAATTCTGTCGACAAAATAATCGGCCGGATCGAGACCGTGACTTTCCGCATCTTCCAATACGCTAATAATTTCGGCGGCGCGATTGCTGGGTTTACCGTCCTCGATCCAGAAAGGCTGTAGCATATTCTCATAATAGATATCAGAGAGACTTCCATCGATTTCTGCCGCGCTTCTGCCGTGAACATTGACCTTCAGATCCGAGGCTGGACCCACTTCCAGCACTTCGATGAACTCGTTCTGATATTCCTGTTTTGATACCGCAAAACCAGCGGACATGTTGAAAAATACGAATCCCACAAGCGCTGTCACGATTGTTGTATGTTGCCAATTTCGCATAGAGTCATCCTTGTGATAATTATTAATTATGTTAAATGATATATGTACATCTGAACTAAGTTCTGATGTGACGGCTTTGCAATGGACATCGATACTATTGTCGGCAAGCCTTGCCAGGAACACCTTGCGAGCAAGGCATTGATGCCATTCGCTAGCAGAAAAACACCTGATAGCCCGGGTGCTGATCTATTTGCGGCTTGCAGCACCTGCCGCCGCTGGTGCGCTATTATTTATTACCATCGCTAAACACGCAAGACGCTTCCTGATCACTACTATCCAGCAGTTTCGCACATCCCGCAAGAAATGGTAGTAGTCAAACAGAGAACTGTCCTGGCGGGTATTTATGTCTATTGCGCATTGTTATTTTCCAGCTTACCGTGATGACTATAGAATCATATAGAGCATAATATCAATTCTTATTAAATCGTGGCTGCAGATTGTTCAGTTAAACCAATATTCAGGTATAACGACATGACAGTAATTGATGTAATAATCAATGTAATAATCACATATATAAACATTGACAGGAGCACACATGGCAGGAACCAGCCTACTGACCCTACTTGATGACATTGCTTCAGTCCTTGACGATGTTGCTTTATTAACCAAGGTTGCGGCAAAGAAAACTGCCGGTGTACTGGGCGATGACCTTGCATTGAATGCAGAACAGGTTTCTGGTGTGCGTGCGGACCGCGAATTGCCCGTGGTGTGGGCCGTGGCTAAGGGCTCATTCAAAAACAAGCTGATACTGGTGCCGGCCGCTCTGACTATCAGTGCCTTTGCGCCCTGGGCAATCACACCATTATTGATGGTCGGTGGAGCATATCTTTGTTATGAAGGTTTTGAAAAGGTCGCCCATAAATTCTTGCACAGTAAGCAGGAAGATGAAGCTGAGCATGCCGAAATCATCGAAGCTATCAGCGACCCTGATGTGGATATTGTTGCTTTCGAAAAGGATAAAATAAAAGGCGCGATTCGTACTGATTTTATCCTATCGGCAGAAATCATCGTCATCGCACTGGGTACCGTAAAAGGTGTACCAATGCATACCCAGGTATTGGTGGTCGCTGGCATTGCACTGCTGATGACGATTGGTGTTTATGGTCTCGTCGCCGGTATTGTAAAACTGGACGATGTGGGTCTACACCTGATAAAACAAAATTCTCTGGATGCATGGGCCGGATTTAAACGGACGATGGGACGTGCAATATTACGTGTTGCACCCTACTTGATGAAGACATTATCTATTGTCGGAACAGCCGCGATGTTTTTAGTCGGTGGCGGCATTCTGGTACATGGTATCCCACTGGCTTATGATGTGGTTCATCATGCAGCTGAAGCGGTAAAAACTATGCCCCTGGGTAATGTCGTCAGCTTTATGACTTCCATGTTACTGAATGCTATTGCCGGTGTTATTGCCGGCGCTGTTGTCCTGTTAGGCGTTAATCTGCTATCCCCCTTGTTTCGCGCATTCAATAAAGAGGCTTGATGAGAAAAATTTAAACACAGGGCAGTTTTTTATATCAACTTTATCTCTATTATCTGTGATCTGGATTTTCCCATTTTCAACATTGATGATGTATCCTGTGAATACAATTCAATGTACGGTATGATTGCTGTCCACAGAATTAGCAGGGAATAAACACAAGACATAAACCAGGGGCATAACTGTTTTGAAGCCCTGCTGAAAGAATACAAAAGAAAAGGAAAGTATTGCATGAACCTGTCTGAAATGACGAAAGAAGAACTGATCGATCTGGTACAGCAGTTGCAGTTTTCGCTTAAAGAAACACAAAAGGTAATACAGCACCTCACCAGTGATCTGCCCTCCCTGCAAAAGGCCAGAGACGCAGAGAGTCAAGAAAATAATCAGGTCAGTGAACGGCTCAGTCTGGAACAGGAGCTGGAAAAGTATGATCTGTTTAAACTATACGATTATATTGTCGCTGCCGATATATTTAACGGGGATGATGATGCCACTGCCAAACGCAATGCCTTCGATACTGTCGCCGATGTACTGTCGAATGAAGGCGTCATCTTTAATAAAGAATCCCTGTACAAACACTTTCCGCTTGACACCTAAAAATTGAAACCACTAAACAGCTACTAACACTTTCACTTCGCAGGCAGATACAGGATATTTTCTAAATCCGTTTGCACAACTGGACCTCTGGCTAGTAAAAATTTGCCCACCTGAATTCGGCAAACTTTAATACTGAACCTTACCTATGAGCTGTATCAACAACACCGCAGACAACCCTCTTGTACTGCTTGCGCTCAGAGGAACACGGCTGTCAGCAACAGAAAAAACAGTCACCTTCAGCCAGTAACGTCACCACCCTGCAGCTTCATCATGTGATAGCAGTGTGGAGGCGCGTTTAGCTACCCGAGCAGGTCAGTACAGGGAAGAGAATATCGCCTGTCGAATGACCGATTCCTGCCATGCGATAGACCCTGTTTCGCCAGTCCTTCTGACGCCGCTTTTATTGGGTTCTGACCAAGTTATTGCAGATAAACGGCAATTTTTTCTTGATGAATGGTATTTTTCTGCTACTTTATAAGTAGATTTTAGATAATTTTTTATCTTGATCAGAGGGGGCGAAAGCTTCACGGACAAGCCGCAATGGCTGAAATATAAAAATAAGGAGATGATAAAGTGCTTATACTAACAAGGCATACAGGTGAGACCTTAAACATTGGTGATCAGATCCAGGTAACTGTGCTTGGAATTAAAAGAAACCAGGTTCGCATTGGGATAGATGCACCAAGAAAAGTTCCGGTACACCGAAAGGAAATCTATGAAAAAATCAAAAATGAAGACTCAAAGGATGACACTGAGAGTTAGTTAGGAAGTCCTCGATTTTTTATATCCTACATATGTAGATACAGCGCGACAGAACTGGTCGTTTTCCCCGATCAACTGTCGTTGCTGGGATATACGCTTGCGACAGTACCGATATGTCGTTCTGTGTTAAGTGGTTGAAGCGCATAGTATTTGATTAAAGCTATTAAATTCTATGCTGTGGACGGGGCTATTCAAACGCCCAATCGCGTAATATTATACGTTAATTATCAATTATAAGTATATGTTTTATATTACTTATTGATAACGAGATTCATTGTATTTTGCTATACGCTACATATGACAGTCAGAATGCGCGTATATAGGCCACGGCGATGTTGTCCGCATCGGAGCCCACTTCTTTATGGGTACGCCCTTTCGCGTAGGCAATCTTGACGCTAGATGTACGGCTGACAGCCATACCGGCACTTACTGCGTAGAGCGAATCCTCTTTTTGATCGTCCTTTTCCTCTGCATTGATGCTGGACTGCCCTGCCCTTACGGTTCCTGCACTCAGTGACCCCCAGATGCCGTGTCTAAAGTTACGGACAATATGTGCCTGCAGGGTATATAACGGGTCCTGTTCACGCTTGCTGCCATTGAAGAATTCATCGTTGTCACTGAAAAAAAAGACTGAGCCGGTAAGTTCAAAGGACCATGGTCCTCGCGTGTGTACCACGCCTAGTTGTGGCCTGATGCTAAAACGGTTCTGACCCAGGTTCAGCAGTTTATCTTCTTTATATTGTCCCAACGGTAACGTTATCGCCAATGCAGCACCAACGACGGTGTTGACGACGCGGGAAGCACGGTATGACTGGAACTCTTTGCCTTTTAGTGCCGGGGCGCCAATAAAGTTGACCGACAGGCGAATGCGCGGGTCACCGAGACCTTCACGTACCACTTTCGCAGGGGCCCCATCGAGCAGGCCTTTCCAGGTTGCCTTCTGGTACGGTACCCGGATATCAAAACGTGCCGTCCTGCCTGACCAGTCAAAAGACCGCAGGTAGGTAGCAATGATACTATTGATAGAGACCGTTGCATCCTCAATCCTCAGTACCGGATCAAACAGCACATCACCGTCAGTTCTAACGTATCCGGCACCGAAAAAGTTGGTGTCGACAGGAACATGTGCCCAGCGGCGTGGCTCCAGTTCCTGCGCATAGGAAACACTTAGCAATGCAATCCATGAAAGTACTGCATACAACGGTAATCGGTATAGATTCATGAGAATGCCTGTTCAATCTATAAGTCTGTTATCGGCAGCTAATTATCGCCTGCCAGGCAGTTTATGCTCAACATGCGTGCGTCAATGCTTTTTATAGTTCTGCATAAGACCCGTCGCAAGTTTCGCGGCGAGGGAAACAAATATTCCAATGGTAAGGAAGGCATAGATGATGGTGAATATCTTCGAGATATCTGTTGTCGGTGTCAGGTCGCCATAACCGATAGTCGTCATCGTCATGACGCAGAAATACAGTGAATCGAGCAGGCTCCAGTTTTCTATACTGGAGTAGAAAAGGGTTCCGCTGAGTAGCAGGATAATCGTAATGACAGCCAGGGCACGGAACTCTTTATCCTTTGCTGAATGGTAAATAGCCTTGAAAAATCTGAGTATAGTTAAATAGAGACTGAGCATTTGCCCCCCCTGCGTTTGAACACTGCTGTAGGTAAACATGTTACCAGGCGTCAATTTTTGTCCATACAAGCGCTATTAGATCCGCTTTTCATGCACCCGTGGACACTGGTGATGCCCATCTACTTTGATACAGCACTTTGCTATTTTTTAAACTGCATATTAAAACCAATAAACACCTGCCATTCAGGCCATCCCGGGCCCTTATCTGCCACTGACCACTGCGGCTCGAGAAAAACATTGAAGATCGTTTTTCCTTTTGGGATCACCTGTCCTATACCTATGCCAAGCGGCACCGAGTAATTATCTGTTTCGAAATTGTAGACCCAGATACCGGTGGAACGTAAATATGTTCCCTTTCCGAGCTGATAGATCCCGAATGGCTGGAAAGCCCCGACGTTGGTGTCCGGCTTGTCGTCATCGCCGGCAAAGCTCGCCATCCAGGTCAACAGGTAACCGTACTGGAATCTTTTAGATCTCGCATCGAACAGGACATTTGCGACACCGGCAGCCCACTTGTCACTGCCCAGCGAATCTTTCGATGCAGTGGGCGCATTGATCTGCGGTCCCAGACCGAAGCTTAAGGCCGGATTGCCGGTATCGAACAGGTAGGCGGCAAACACGTTCAGATCACCGAGGCCGGTCTCCTTGTCGCCATCAGGAAGACTGGGGAATGTGTTTATTGGCAACGAAGCGCGCATCAGCCAATTGCTGTCGCCAATCTTAAACGGCATGGCATAGCGCATCCAGAACTGGTTGGCATCATCGCCCGATCCCGTGGTTTTTCCGATGTAGTAGTTATGCAGGTTGAAGGCCGTCATGCTGGCCAGTGGGTTGTTTGCCTGCGCCGCATCACTGACACCCTCATCTGCAATTGCGATTGTCGACAGCAAGGAAACAAGACAGGCGCCTAATGACATCAGCATAGATGTTTTTTTTAACTTCATTATTACTCCAGTCATTCAGTGTAATAGAGTTATCTCAGATTAATCGAAACTGGCCCCGATTGATTCCTTTAAAAGAGACATCAGGATAGATTAGATGACTAAATAAGAATTCATAGGTGGTTATTTCACCCTGTTTTATTCTATCCACTTACAGCAGGTCACTTAAGAGCTGACACATGTCTTACAAAAAAACGTTGTATGAAATTCCCCTACTCCCATCTATCGGCATCCAGTTATTAAATATAGTTCACCACTAATTGTACCCAGACAAGGCAAATAATATCAGCTCAAACCGGTTTATTTATCTTAAATAGTACCAGAGTGATGACTCTCTATCCGAGAACTCGTCGTGTTCCTGCTGTGAAATTTCAATCTTATAGGTAAACCGGCCATCCATCATCGTTGCCAGACCTTCACATCACCAATTTCCTTGGCATCGACATTGACGTTGATTTATAAACCTTGTTGCCCTCAGCCAATATTGTTCTAGCGGCTGACAGGAACAGTCAGTACAGGGGCGACAGCCCCAGCGGTACTCTCTGCTATGCTGACAGACCATAACAGTTCAAGCAGTCTGAAAAATTGCTTGGTAGCCTGGTCCCTTTCGTCAATGTAGAACCACCCGTCTCGATACTGTACAGCGATAGCAGCATGGTCTGGCCTGGCCTTGCTGTAGTGAATCAATAATTTTTCGCCTGGCAGGCCAAGTGACGGATAGTCTGTGACGGTACCATTTCGAGTATCTTCCGCTGGTATCTCAATGGCAGCGGAAAGTATTTCCATCATGCGCAGCACAGAGCGTGTGGTAATCCCGATTGCCCCTGATTGTCGCTCACTCAGTGCCAGGGATACCGGCATCACCACAGTTTGCAAACGATCCATGGGCACAGCCAGACCCAACAGGCTTAGCAACTCGTCGACCTCTGCGTCATAGGTCGGTGAATAATCGTTGATGACGATCGAGAATTTGCCATTGAGCTGCGGATCTTCGACCCAGTGAAGTCTATGCATACGAGTGAGTTCTACCATGATCTCTACAATACGATTGAAGCGGGGGTCGGGGTCGGCAGTAGAGAACTTAAAATCAGGGTTGTAGATCCCGTTCACACTGGATAGCAAAGCGTTGTATACATATGTTGGATCAGCCAGCGTTGACGTAAGCTGTGCAAACGCTGCCACCGGTACTGGAGATGTGATTTTGTGTAGATATTGTTGCCCCCCAACTGGTACGTAAGAAATTGTCGGGTTCTCTTCATAAACGGCATTGGCGCCAAATGGGACCAGGTTCCCTGTATAGTTGGCAGTATCGCCAAATCCAAGCTGAATGGCAGCACCAGTGGTAACACTGACATTGGCTGTCACACTGGCCACGGCAAGCAGGTTAGCCTGATCCACATAACGGTTCTGGATCAGCACCATTAGCATCTGCTGGTTATTGGTCTCGGCGATAGCCTTGTTATAACTCAGGCGCCCGCTACGGATCGCGTTTGGTCCGGTAACGTTGCAAGCGCCAAGCAGGCTAGCAATAACACAGTACACCACTATTACCTGCAGGATGCCTTTTTTCATGAACGCATTACCGCAGTGATCAACGTTTAAGTTTGCCTCTTTTGCATTAAGCTCATCAAGGTTTCTATCCTGTCTGAATTGCGCTTATGTCTGTGTTCATTTTTGTTGAGACGCCTGTGCAATTGCGCGAAGTATTGTATCTCCCTTGTCATCTTTTGATGGCCCATCTTTTGATTGTGGCATCTTGTCTGAAGCGGATGCAGTCGACAGTAATGATGCCGCTGGGCCAGCGGTGACCAGGCCAACGATTGAATACTTAAGGAAATCACGTTTGTTAAAATTACTCACTATTTTCTCCGTATGAGGAAATTACTCGCTAGCCGGGTTACTGTGCATAGCCGCCTCGAGCTTCCTGATATCTTCGGGCGAGAGCTTCGGCCGATCAATGGTCAGTGTCAACTTGTGGAGCTTGCCGGTGAAACGGAAGGGAGTCTGGTAATCCTCGTCAGCTACCGGAGAGCCGGTATCGGCACCCACGTCGAAGTTCTCGTCCCATTGCATGGTCATTGGAATGGTCTTTTCCATCTTCTTCGTGGCGACCACCTTGCCGTCGACCTTTAGATAGCCGGTTCCGCTGCGTCCCAGGCCACTGGGGCTTCCGTACTGCAGCGTGGCGGCCCCCAGGTCGTCGTACTCGAAGTCGAACTCGAGCACGTGCTTGCCCGGAGCCAGCGCATCCGGACCCTGCCACTTGACGAGCTTCATCCCCAGCAGGTTCCACGTGTGGACCGGCTTGCCCTGCAGCAGGTAGAACCCGTAGCCGGCGAAGCGACCGCCGTGGGTCACGAG
>JARFQE010000132.1 GCA_029287915.1 Arenicellales bacterium | reverse complement strand
TATGATGCCCTCCGTCTGATGCGGGGTGGAGCAGTCTGGCAGCTCGTCGGGCTCATAACCCGAAGGTCGTAGGTTCAAATCCTGCCCCCGCTACCAATATTTATAAAAACAAGACCCCGCTAATGCGGGGTCTTGTTTTTTCAGGCTCTGACTGCTGTGTAGGTTGAATGAACTGACACACCGGTAAATCCTGAAGATACAAACTGTAACGGTTTTATGGAATGGATAGGCTGGAAAAGAAATTAAACAATATGTTTGAACCTGTCATTGAATCAATGGCTTATGAGTTGATCGGCGTAGAGTTAACAGGCAGTGGAAATGGCACCGTGCTGCGTGTTTATATTGATGCAGATAAGGGCATAACTGTTGATGATTGCCAGGCAGTCAGCTATCAAGTCAGTGGCATACTTGATGTAGAGGATCCACTACATGAACATTATACGCTAGAGGTTTCATCTCCCGGTCTGGACAGACCATTGATCAAACCTGAGCATTTCAGCCAGTTTATAGGCAGTTTAGTAAAAATACGAAGTAAAGAATCTGTTCTTGGAAGAAAAAACTTCAAGGGCATACTTGAATCTTTTGATGGAGAGTATCTGACCATTGCTGTCGACAATGAGGTCTATGAAATACCTTTTGAAATTGTGGAAAAAGCAAATCTGGTACCCGAATTAGATAGTTAGCGAGGCTTGTTATGCAAAATGAAATTCTCATGATGGCAGATGCCGTTTCACGCGAGAAAGGGCTTGATAAAGAAGTCATATTTCAGGCAATTGAGGCCGCACTGGCTGCTGCTACCTGTAAACTTAATGCGCTGGATATTGATGCAAGAGTAGAAATAGACAGATCAACTGGTGACTATAAAAGCTATCGTGTGTGGGAGATTGTCGATGATGCTGCGCTGGAAGAAGGAAAAGGTCTGGAGTATCCGGACAAGCAGCTTCTGTTAAGTACGACTCGTGAAGATTACCCGGAACTGGGTGCAGGAGATGTTATTGAAGAGAATATCGATGCCATTGCATTTGGCAGAATTGCTGCACAAACTGCCAAACAGGTAATCATGCAGAAGGTCCGAGAGGCTGAACGTGAACAAATTGTCAGGGACTTTGAACATCGCCAGGGCGAAATGATCACTGGCATTGTAAAAGGTATGGAAAGGGGTGATGCAATCGTAGAAATCAGTGGCACTGAGGCTTTGCTTCCGAAGCGGAACATGATTCCTAGAGAAGGGCTGCGCAAGGGTGACCGAATAAGAGCAATATTAGAGGAAGTTCGTTATTCAAACAGAGGCCCGCAACTGTTGCTCAGCCGAATATCTCCTGAACTGCTGATAAAGCTGTTTGAACTTGAAGTACCGGAGGTGGGTGAAGGCCTGATCAAGATACATGGTGCTGCCAGAGACCCTGGCTCACGAGCAAAGATAGCTGTACAGTCAATGGATGGAAGAATTGATCCTGTAGGTGCCTGTGTTGGCATGAGAGGTTCACGAGTACAGAGTGTTTCCAATGAAATTGCAGGTGAACGTGTTGATATCATTAAATGGTCACCGGAAATTCCTGAATTTGTGATTAATGCCCTGGCACCTGCTGAAATACTTTCAATCATGGTTGATGAAGAAAGGCATGCTATTGATGTCATTGTTGATGAAACACAGCTTGCCCAGGCTATTGGTCGTAGTGGGCAGAATGTGCAGCTTGCATCAAAGCTCACTGGCTGGGAGCTGAATGTCATGTCGGAGAGCGCTGCAGAGGAAAAAGGGCAGGGCGAAGCGCAAAAGCTGGTCGAAACATTTTCTAGCCAACTTGACGTAGACGAAGATGTCGCAAGCATTCTGGTCCAGGAAGGATTCACATCCGTCATGGAAGTTGCCTATGTACCAAGGCAGGAGATGGAAGCGATTGAAGAGTTTGATGATGCATTGATAGATGAATTGCGAAATCGTGCGGCAGATGCATTACTGACATCAGCAATCGCAGAAGAAGAGATATTGCAGAATGCAGAACCCGATGCCGACCTTCTAAAACTAGATGGTATGGATGAGCATACAGCCAAAGTGCTGGCAAGTAATGGCGTCGTTTCCCAGGAAGATCTGGCAGAGCTTGCGGTTGACGAATTGCTGGAAATTCAGGAAATGGACGAAGAACGTGCCAAGCAATTGATTATGGCTGCCAGAGCACCCTGGTTTGAGTAAAGCAGGAAAAAGTAGTAAGTGAATAAGAGTAGTATAAACAGAATTTTCGTAATTACCCTCACTGGGGGTAGAGAGAAGAGAGATGTCAGAGACCAATATTAAGAGTTTTGCACAGAAAATCGGTGTTGAGCCAGAACACCTGCTCAAGCAGCTGGCTGCGGCAGGTATCAAGGGTAAAAAAGTTGGCGATGATCTGACCAATGATGAAAAAATGCTTTTGCTACAACACCTTAGTGGGAATGCTGAGGTCGAGCTGCCGAAATCACGTAGCAAGATAACACTGAATAGAAGAACTACAAGTGAGATTCGCCAGACATCACGCACCGGGGGAGCACATGCGGTACAGGTAGTTGTGCGGAAGAAGCGTACTTTTGTAAACAAAGATGTCATTGATGAAGCTCAGGCACGTGAACAGGAAAAGACCCGCCTGGAGAAAGAAAAAGAGGAAAAAAGACGGGCAGAAATCGATGCGACAAGAGAAGCAGAAATAAAAGCCAAGAAAGCGGCTGAAGAAGCAGAAGCTAAAGCTAAAGCAGATGCCATTGCAGAAGCGGAACGAGCACGTCAGGCAGAAGCAGAGAAGGCAGCAAAAAAAGAAGCAGAAATAAAAACGGATCTACCTGAGGTAGAAGAATCCAAAAAGAGTGCTGGACCCCGACCTGGCAAACAGGCACCGGCTAAAAAAGAGAAAGCAGGCCGAATTCGTGAAAAAGGTGGCTACGAAAAAGAACGCGAACAGCTCCATGTGGCACCAGGAAAGGGGGGTAAGAGGCGTAAGCCCAAGCGTATGGGAACTCAGAAAGTACAAACAAGCATCTCAGACCAACATGTATTTGAAAAACCGACAGAACCAGTAGTCCGCGAAGTAGAGATTCCGGAAACAATAACGGTAGCGGACCTTGCAGCAGCCATGTCGGTCAAGGCAGGAGAAGTTATAAAAGCCCTGATGAGTATGGGCATGATGGTAACGATTAACCAGATGCTTGATTCTGATACAGCTACCCTTGTAGTCGAAGAAATGGGGCATGTCGCTAAAGCAGCTAAAGCAGATACTCCCGAGGATATCTTCACACAACAGGATAGCGGAGATTATGAACTAAAATCTCGCTGCCCGGTTGTAACGGTTATGGGGCATGTCGATCACGGTAAGACATCGCTACTGGATTACATCAGAGAAACCCGTGTTGCCAGTGGTGAGGCCGGTGGTATAACGCAACATATAGGTGCATACCATGTAGAGACAGATCACGGTGGTATGACCTTTCTTGATACACCCGGACACGAGGCATTCAGTGCCATGCGAGCGCGTGGTGCGCAGGCCACCGATATTGTTATTATTGTCGTGGCAGCAGACGATGGTGTGAAACCTCAAACGATAGAGGCGATTCATCATGCTCGCACAGCAGATGTCCCTATAGTAATTGCTATTAACAAGATAGATAAGGAAGGAGCAGACCCGGAGCGTGTAAAGTCAGAATTAAGCAGTCATGATGTGTTCGTAGAGGATTACGGCGGAGATGTTATGTCTGTTGCAGTCTCTGCTCATACCGGTGAAGGTATTGATCAGTTACTTGAAAGTGTTCTGCTGACATCTGAAATTCTGGAGCTAAAGGCGCCTGTTACAGGGCCTATGAAAGGGATGGTAGTTGAAGCGCGTCTCGATAAAGGCCGTGGTCCGGTAACTACAATCCTTGTTCAGAGCGGTACTCTTCACAAGGGTGACGTCATTATCGCTGGACAGGAGAGCGGGAAGGTGCGCGCCATGCATGATGAAACCGGTAAGTTGATAAAATCAGCTGGGCCTTCAATCCCCGTTGAAGTGCTTGGTTTGTCTGGTGTTCCAACCGCTGGTGATGAGGTGCTTGTAGCACGCGATGAGCGTATGGCTCGTGAAATAGCAATGTTCCGCAAGAGCAAGACAAAAGAATCAAAGCTTGCACGCCAGCAGGCCAGTAAACTGGAAAATATTTTCCAGAATATGGAAGATTCCCAGAGTGAAACAAAAACGCTAAATCTGCTGGTGAAGGCAGATGTGCAGGGTTCAATTGAAGCACTAACTCAATCGCTGGAAAAACTCTCTACTGACGAAGTTAAAGTAAAGGTTATCCATGGTATGGTTGGCGGGATTTCGGAATCTGATGTCAACCTCGCATTAGCCTCTCAGGCGATTATTATTGCCTTTAATGTGCGTGCAGATATGTCTGCCAGAAAGCTAATAGAAAGTGAAGGCGTTGAGGTCTATTACTACAAGGTAATTTATGATGCAGTCGACCAGGTGAAATCTGCGATTGAAGGCATGTTAGCGCCTGAAATGAAGGAAAATATTACTGGTCTTGCTGAAGTCCGGGATGTCTTTGTTGTTTCGAAGGTCGGTGCAATTGCTGGTTGCATGGTACTTGAGGGTTCAATTAAACGGAATAATCCGGTTCGTGTATTGCGTGATAATGTAGTTATCTTTGAGGGCAAACTCGATTCACTTCGTCGGTTTAAAGATGATGTGAATGAGGTTAAGGCAGGCCTGGAATGTGGCATCGGGGTGAAAAATTACAACGATATCAAAGTCGGTGACCAGATCGAAGTATTTGAAGTAACTGAAACAAAAAGAACAATTGACTAGCACGAACTTGTAATGCCCAGAGATTTTAGTCGTTCTGCTCGTGTATCTGAAGTGATTCAACGTGAGGTTGCGAATATAGTCCAGACAGGCATGAATGATCCACGTGCTGCCGCGGTCACGATCACCCATACGAAGATGACCCGGGATATGTCGTCTGCACGGATTTATTTCATCATGCAGGGCGATGAGCAGACTGTGAAAGAAACAGAGAAAGCCCTTAACAAGGCCGCCGGTTTTATACGTCACGAGTTAACGAATCGTGTTGATCTGCGTTACCTGCCAAAATTACATTTCTCCTATGATCAATCAATTGAAAGGAGTTTGCGTGTTGGCAAGTTGATTGATGACCTCAATATTAAAGAGAAAGGTAACCGGAAGAAGTGAGCAGTCGTTTGCAGCACCAGCTGGACCCTGTCAATGGTATTTTGCTGCTTGACAAGGAACTGGGTATCTCATCAAACAGGGCGCTACAACAGGTCAAACGCCTGTTTAATGCAAGGAAAGCAGGGCATACCGGTAGCCTTGACCCCCTTGCCAGTGGATTGTTGCCAGTATGTTTCGGCGAAGCCACCAAACTCAGCCAGTATCTGCTTGATTCCGATAAGCGTTACCTGACCAGCCTGCGATTTGGTGAAACAACCGCAACGGGTGATGCAGAAGGTGAAATCATTGAGTGCCAGCCGGTTGATATCTCGTTAACTCAGCTCGAACAGGCGCTGAACAAATTTTGTGGTGTTATTGAGCAAATACCTCCGATGTATTCAGCCTTGAAAAAGGATGGCCAGCCACTGTACAAGCTCGCCAGGCAAGGTATTGATGTCGAGCGTAACCCACGTTCTGTAGAAATATTTGACCTGGACATTATTTCTTTTGATGGTGTAACTGTTGAACTGACTATTCATTGTTCTAAGGGTTTTTATATACGCAGTCTTGCATTTGATGTTGGTGAAGCTCTGGGCTGTGGCGCACATGTGACAAAATTAAGAAGGACTTCTGTTGGCAATTTCAATATTGAACAAGCAATCACATATAAAGACCTGATTGCAATGGAACCCCATCAACGACTTGCTCAGTTGCTACCCCTGGATGCAGGTATAGGCCATATGCAGTCTGCCAGCCTGACAGATGATGCGTCTTATTACTTTTGTCAGGGGCAGGAAGCACGAACCGCTGACGAACTGAAAATGGGTCTGGTTCGTGTATATGTCGAAGATGGGGGATTTATTGGGATAGGAGAGGCAGTGCCTGGCAGAAGAATAAAGCCTAAAAGATTGCTTAGTTCAAATGTCTGATATTTTTTTCTATAAATATCCAAGAAAAACAATTATTAATAGAATGATGTTAATAAATTACCTTAGTCTATTGATTATCTGTATTGATGAACTGCCTTGTCAAAATTCAGAGAATATTTAGCTGATATTAAGTATTGAGGAATACACCACGCACAGGTAGAATACGCAAGTTTTATTGATAGTAACTAGCAAGCATAATCCAGAGAGGAAGAAAATGGCCTTGAATGCAGAAACAAAGGCAAAGATTGTTAAAGAATTTCAAACCGGTGACACAGATACCGGTTCACCTGAAGTACAGGTAGCCTTGATGTCCGCCCGCATCACTGATCTTACCGGTCATTTCAAGGAGCACATCCATGATCATCATTCACGACAGGGTCTGTTGCGCCTGGTAAGCAAGCGTCGCAAGCTGCTTGATTATCTAAAAAGTCGTGATTCAGAACGATATCGTAATTTGATCTCACGTCTGGGTCTGCGTAAGTAAATAGTCTCAGGTATTAATCAGTCAGTCGGGCAGTGTCCGAGTAGAAGGTGAATTTTGAAAAAGGTAAGCAAGTCTTTTCAGTACGGTGAACATACCGTTACGCTAGAAACAGGTGAAATTGCACGTCAGGCCGATGGCGCAATCATGGCAAGCATGGACGACACAGTCGTTATGGTAACAGTGGTTGGTGCTAAAAGTTCTCGTCCCGGCCAGGATTTCTTTCCCCTTACAGTGGATTTTCAGGAAAAAGTATATTCTGCTGGCCGTATCCCTGGTGGATTTTTCCGCCGTGAAGGACGTCCTTCCGAAAAGGAAATTCTAATCTGTAGACTGATTGACCGTCCGATACGTCCTCTTTTCCCAAAAGGCTACGTTAATGAAGTGCAAATTATTTGTACTGTTATGTCAATCAATCCTGATGTTGATCCTGATATCGTTGCCATGCTGGGTACCTCTGCAGCACTGGCAATCTCTGGCTTACCCTTTAATGGTCCAGTAGGTTGCGCCCGAGTTGGTTATATCGATGGTGAATATGTTCTTAATCCTGGCGCTGAAGCTCTGCAGAAGTCTGATCTTGACCTGGTTGTTGCAGGTACCGAAAGTGCCGTGCTGATGGTTGAATCTGAAGCGAAAGAATTGTCAGAAGAAGTAATGCTCGGTTCTGTCATGTTTGGTCATGAAAAGTCACAGATAGCAATTAATGCGATACGAGAACTGGCTGCCGAAGTAAACACTGAGACCCTTGAATGGGTGGCAGCAGAGAAAGATGAATCATTGGCTGATAGAGTTACTGCTATAGGTGCTGCAGGATTTGAAGAGGCCTATAGCATAGCTGAAAAAATGTCTCGTCAGGATAAATGTTCATCTGTACGCAGCCAGATTATTGATGAGCTCACAAATGAAGAGAGTTCTCCCGATGATATAGAACAGATTAACGGTGCCATTAAAGCACTCGAGAAGTCGATTGTTCGCGGGCGTATCCTCGATGGGCAACCTCGTATTGATGGTCGCGACACACGTACTATCCGTCCTATATCAATTCGGACAGGCGTTCTTCCACGTGCCCATGGTTCAGCCCTGTTTACCCGAGGTGAGACCCAGGCGCTGGTTGTGACGACACTGGGTACTGAGCGCGATGCTCAAATTATCGATGCACTTGAAGGTAGTTACCGTGACCCATTCATGCTGCATTACAATTTCCCGCCATTTTCTGTCGGTGAAACTGGCCGCGTCGGCAGTCCTAAGCGACGTGAAATTGGTCATGGTAAACTGGCCAAGCGTGCCGTAGCAGCAGTTGTTCCAAGCCTGGAGGATTTTCCCTACGTTATAAGAGTCGTTTCCGAAATTACTGAAAGTAACGGTTCCAGTTCCATGGCTTCAGTCTGTGGTGCTTCTCTGTCAATGATGGATGCCGGTGTTAAAACAAAAGCACCAGTAGCCGGTGTTGCCATGGGATTGATAAAAGAAGGTGACAAGTTCGCCGTATTGTCCGATATCCTGGGCGATGAAGATCATCTTGGTGATATGGACTTCAAAGTGGCTGGTACCACTGATGGTGTAACTGCCCTGCAGATGGATATCAAGATTGAAGGCATTACACAGGAAATCATGGAAATCGCATTGAGCCAGGCTAAAGAAGGTCGCGAGCATATCCTTGGTGAAATGGCCAAGGCAATCGAGGCACCGCGTGAAGAAATGTCTGATTACGCACCTCGCATCATTACCCTGAATATACCTACAGATAAGATTCGTGACGTTATTGGTAAAGGTGGGGCGACTATCCGTTCAATCTCTGAAGAAACAGGTGCTACTGTAGATATCCAGGATGATGGCACTGTTAAGATAGGCTCGACCGATAATGCTGCCGGTCAGGAAGCCAAGAGACGGATCGAACAGATCACCGCTGATGTTGAAGTCGGTGCAATTTATGAGGGCAGGGTTGCAAAGCTTATGGACTTTGGAGCATTTGTAACCATTCTGCCTGGTAAAGATGGTCTGGTGCATATCTCACAAATTTCTAATGAACGCGTGGAAAAAGTCAGTGATAAACTGTCTGAGGGTGATGTCATTAAGGTTAAGGTGCTAGAGGTGGACCGTCAGGGACGGATTCGTCTGAGTATGAAAGCGGTCAGTGATGATGCAGCCTGATTATTGATCAGCGTTGATATCAGTTTCAATAAAGGGCCGTAAGGCCCTTTTTTTGAGAGATGCCGGGGGAGACTTGATAAAACTTCAAAACAAAAAGAATATAGATAGCAAATACGGCTCCTGCTGTCAGACCTGACATGCTAAATCATCGTTTTTAAAAAATCAGGAATACGCCTCTCAAGCCAGTAGCTGCTAAAGTTAAATGATGGTTGATAAAAGCCGACATGACCGCCATGGGGGCTCAATTCAAGCCTGATGGAATTATCTTCAACTGCTGTTTCAGGAATGACACGGCTATCCATAAACGGGTCATCCGCTGCATGCAGCAAGAGTACTGGAATCTGAATGTTGTTAAGCTTTGAATAGCTGCTCGCGATGCGGTAGTAATCGTCTGCATCTTTAAAGCCATGTAACGGTGCGGTAATCAGATCATCGAAATCATATAAACTTTTTATGCTGTGGATATAAGATTCATCCATATTTAGCCTGCCGTGCTGTATTTTCTTCAGTGCTTTATTTTTTAAGCTGCGTAACAGGCGCCAGCGGTATAATCTGCTGAAAACCTGACCGTTATCAAGCTTTTTCGAGGCAACAGCAAGCCGGTAGGGTACAGATACCGCAACGGCGGCATTTAAAGGGCAGTTGTGGGCGGTTTCAGCACACCACTTTAATAATACATTCCCACCCAGAGAAAAGCCGACCGCCTGCAGCACTGAATCTGGATAGCGTCGAACAAGTAAGCGGATGATTTCATCTAGATCATCAGTAGCGCCTGAATGGTAACTCCTTGGCAGTCGGTTTAATTCACCGCTACAGCCTCGAAAGTTTATTGCAGCACAACGCCAGCCCATATCACTTAGTGCCTTGACGAGACCTCGTATGTACTGAGAGTCCGAGCTGCCCTCCAGGCCATGGAGTAATATCGCTACTGGTGGGTTATTTTTGTCATTTCCACACCAGTCGATATCGATAAAATCGCCATCACACAATTCTATACGTTCCCGTCTGTATGCAGGTTTTGCTATGTATCGAAACAGCGCAGGCCAGATGGTCTGAAAATGGCGATTACGGAACATCCATGCCGTTTTGAATGGCATGCTGTTCATGATCGGCTGTGAAAATTAGTCAAACAGAATATATTTCTGTCTGACGGTCAGGCGCGTTGTTTTTCGCGGATTTCATCCAGTGTTTTACAATCTATGCACATGGTGGCTGTAGGTCGGGCTTCAAGACGTTGGATGCCGATCTCAATACCACATGAATCACAATAGCCGTAGTCTGAAGTTTCAATCAAATCCAGCGATTCATCAATCTTCTTGATAAGTTTGCGTTCACGGTCGCGGCTGCGTAATTCCAGTGAAATATCAGTTTCCTGACTCGCCCTGTCATTGGGATCTGGATGATTTTCTGTTTCATCCTGCATCGAATGCACAGTACGCGAAACTTCATCAAGCAATTCCTGCCGCCAGGCAGTTAAAATTTTGCGAAAGTGCTCGTGCTGTTTAGGATTCATATACTCTTCACCCTTTTTCGCAATATAAGGTTCTATACCATGAATCAGTGTTTCTGTAGGGTCAGTTTTTTTGCTGGCCGCCATGTAGCGTCTCCTGCCATAATGCGTAGAAAATTTAACGACGCGAACATATAGCAGATTTATATGGTCCGTTGCAACATGGAATCACTGATACTGGAGTAGAAAAATTAGTATGTCATTGAAAGCATTGATATTTGATGTTGATGGAACTTTGGCTGATACCGAGAGAAATGGCCATCGCATTGCCTACAACAGGGCTTTCGAAAGAATGGGTATCGGTTGGAACTGGAGTGAAACTACCTATGGGGAGTTATTAGCTGTCAGTGGCGGCAAGGAACGGATGAAGTATTTTATTGAAAACTACCAGCCTGAAATCCCCGCAGATAGAGCTATAGAAGAACTGATTGCCGATATTTACTACACCAAGACAAAGATTTTCAAGGAAATGCTTCTGTCTGGCTTAATTCCACTGCGAAGTGGTGTGGAAAGGTTATTCAATGAGGCACGCCAGGCCGGCATCAGGCTGGCAATCGCGACCACGACCGCACCATCAAATATCAAATATTTACTCACTAGTAATTTAGGTGAAACTTCACTGCAGTGGTTCGATATTATCGCAGCTGGTGATATTGTCGAAAATAAAAAGCCATCACCAGAAATCTATCACTATGTGCTGCAGGAAATGGGTTTGAAAGGTGAAGAATGCGTTGCTTTCGAGGATTCTGAAATTGGTTGTCTGTCAGCCACTGGGGCCGGTATCCCGGTGATTATTACGGTTAATGATTATACGCGCGATGAGCCGTTTACCAGTGCGAGCCTGGTACTGGATCAGCTGGGTGATCCAGACGTGCCTGTAGAGCTTATCAATGACCCTCAGGGGACTTTTGATGGCACAATGCTCAGTATTGACTACCTGACCAGTAATTACGGTTTATTAGCAACAGGATAGCTACCAGTATGGCTGTTATGATGTCTGACAGGGCGAAAGCGATTGAGCCCTTTTATGTAATGAAGATTCTACAACAGGCCAGAGAACTGGAGTCTCAGGGGAGGTCGATCATTCACATGGAGATAGGTGAACCCGACTTCCCATCACCGGAGATTGTATTAAAAGCAGGTAAACAGGCACTGGATGATCAGCTTACCCACTATACGCCAGCAAACGGTCTACCGGAACTAAGAGCTGCCATTGCCAACGAGTATTCCTGCCAAGCAAAAGTTGATCCGGAGCGGATAGTTGTTACTCCCGGGGCATCAGGGGCATTGCAACTGGTGATGGCAATGCTGCTAAATCCCGGTGATGGAATCATGCTGGCAGATCCAGGTTATCCCTGCAATCGGCATATTGCCAGCCTGTTTAATGCTGATATCCAGGCGGTAGCGGTAAATGAAGAATCGGATTATCAACTTACTGCTGAACTGGTGCAGAATAATTGGCGGGAAAATACCCGGGTTGTGCTGATTGCGAGTCCATCCAATCCAACCGGGACACTGATACCACAACAGCAGCTATCCGCCATTTATCAGCTGGTGCAGGACAATGGGGCAGCCCTCATTGTCGATGAGATCTATCACGGACTGGTCTACGATCAGGAAGCAGTTAGTTCATTGTGCTGCGGTGATCAGCTATTTGTCATCAATAGCTTTTCTAAATATTATGGTATGACAGGGTGGCGTATCGGCTGGCTGGTAATGCCAGATGAGTATATCGAGGTGGCAAATCGTCTGGCACAGAACATGTTCCTCGCTGCACCGACAGTGTCCCAATATGCGGCACTGGCTGCCTTGGGTACAGAGGCGAGGAAAGAACTGATCCGGCGCCGAGAGATTTTTCACCAGCGCAGGGATATCCTGCTACCGTTGGTAGAGGAGGCTGGTTTTATTGTTAGGACGCTACCTGCCGGCGCTTTTTATATCTATGCAGACTGCGGTGCAATCAGTGATGATTCGTTGAAGTTATGTGATGACCTTTTGCAGCAGGCCGGGGTAGCAATTACACCCGGTATAGATTTTGGTTCAAACAACTGTAAATCCTATGTCCGCTTTTCCTATGCCAATACGGTAGAGAACTTACAGGAAGGCATGCGTCGGATTCGGCAAAGCATCAATAAAGTACGCTCACGGCAAAACGAAGCAGCACAACCAGGCTAAAAGCTGACTTCGTGATGTTGATAATTTCACCGGCTGTTTTCACTTGCTATTGAATAATCAGCTATGAACCAAGAACGACTCGCGTGCGGGGTGTAAGAACTTTACTATGGTTAAAATTGAGGAGCTGGGGTTAAATAAGTGCAAAGTCTCAGGTTTCGAGTCACACGATATATTGACCAGATTAAGCTGTTTCTAAGACTTGAAACTTTAAACTTTGAACATCTTCGTTTAAGTGTTTGACAGCCACCGCATGGGTCAGTATCGTTCGCTGCTTTGCTGGACATGATTTTCCGGTCCTTTTTATTTAATCATTGAACTGAAATGGAACAATTTGCCCGTATCAAGAGACTTCCCCCCTACGTTTTTAATATCGTGAATGCACTCAAAGCAGACGCGAGGCAGCGTGGAGAGGACATCATTGATTTTGGTATGGGTAATCCCGATCAGCCAACGCCAAAAATAATAGTAGACAAACTGTGCGAAGCATCTAGACGGCCTGATACTCACCGCTATTCACTATCGCGTGGCATCCCTCGTCTGCGCAAAGCGATTTGTGACTGGTACAAAAGAAAATATGATGTCGATCTTGACATGGATAGTGAGGCGATAGTCACGATCGGGTCGAAAGAAGGACTGGCACATCTCGCTCTCGCTACAGTAGAAGCCGGTGACGCCGTGCTAGTACCCAATCCGAGTTATCCAATTCATCCGTATGGCTTTGTTATCGCCGGTGCTGACATCCGCCATATTCCGCTGATCAAGGGCGGTGATTTTTTTGCTGAAATTGAAAACGCCATCAAGAATTCCTGGCCTAAGCCAAAAATGCTGGTGATCAATTTCCCGGGCAACCCGACCACGCAATGCGTCGACCTGGATTTCCTGACCCGTGTGGTTGCAATTGCCAGAGAGCACGATATCTGGGTAGTTCAGGATATCGCCTATGCTGATATCGTCTTCGATGGTTATAAAGCCCCTTCCATTCTTCAGGTGCCAGGAGCCAAGGATATAGCCGTTGAATTCTTTAGCCTGTCAAAGAGTTATAATATGCCAGGTTGGCGAGTCGGTTTCATGGTCGGTAATCATGAACTGGTTTCTGCTCTCGCTAGAATGAAATCCTATCTCGACTATGGCATGTTCACGCCAATACAGGTGGCTGCTATTGTTGCTCTGGAACAGTGTGATGATGAAGTGGAGAAAATCAGGGATATGTACCAGATCCGCAGGGATGTACTTTGTGAAGGCCTGAACGCGGCTGGATGGCAAGTAGAAAAACCGAAAGCAACCATGTTTGTATGGGCAGAGATACCCGATATGTACAAGGAGATGGGATCGCTGGAATTTGCCAAGAAGCTATTGCGTGATGCAAAGGTCGCCGTCTCGCCAGGAATAGGCTTTGGAGAATATGGTGATGATCATGTCCGATTTAGCCTGATTGAAAATGAGCAGCGTACCCGTCAGGCCGTGCGCGGAATTCGAGAAATGTTTCGCAGGGATTCTAATAATTGATAACAAAAACCATCAAACACTCAGAATGATATTCGCAGACATACTGTAACAAAGAAGAGAATCAATGAAACCTGTAAATATAGGCATATTAGGACTAGGCACTGTTGGTGGTGGTACGGTTAATGTTTTACAACGAAATGCTGATGAAATCACCCGTCGCGCTGGGCGCGGTATCCAGGTCACCATGGCCTCAGTCCGTTCATTGGATAAACCACGTATCTGTGATACCAGTTCAATTGCACTGACCACAGACCCGTTCGAAATTGTCAACCAGCCGGATATTGATGTAGTGGTCGAGTTGATTGGTGGAGATACCCTGGCACTTGATCTGGTAATGACAGCTATTGCCAATGGCAAACATGTTGTGACCGCCAACAAGGCATTGATTGCGGTACATGGGAATGAGATTTTTGCAGAGGCGCAGAAAATGGGTGTAACTGTAGCCTTTGAGGCAGCCGTTGCAGGGGGCATCCCTATCATTAAGGCAGTACGTGAGGGCCTGGCAGGAAACCGAGTGAAGTGGCTGGCCGGGATTATAAACGGTACCAGTAATTTTATCCTTACTGAGATGCGTGACAAAGGGCGCAGTTTTGAAGATGTGCTGGCCGAGGCACAACAGCTTGGCTATGCAGAAGCAGATCCTACCTTTGACATAGAGGGCATTGATGCCGCACATAAACTAACAATTCTGGCCTCTATTGCATTTGGAATTCCACTGCAATTTGACAAAGTCTACACCGAAGGGATGCGCAAGCTGACTACGCAGGATGTCACAGATGCAGCTGATCTTGGTTTTCGTATCAAACACCTTGGAATCGCCAGACGCACCGATGCAGGTGTAGAACTGCGCGTGCATCCCACGTTAATTCCTGAAAGACGCTTGATAGCCAATGTTGATGGTGTAATGAATGCAATACTGGTCAATGGTGATGCCGTTGGTCCGACATTATATTATGGCGCTGGTGCGGGCGCAGACCCGACGGCATCTGCAGTCGTAGCAGATCTGGTTGATGTTGTCCGTGCTCTGACTACGGACCCAGAAAACCGTGTACCCCACCTGGCATTTCAGGCTGATGCGCTGGACGACACGGCTATCCTGCCTATTGAAGAGGTCAGCAGTGCCTGGTTCCTGCGATTGCAGGCGCTGGATCAACCAAATGTGCTGGCGAATGTAACCAGATTACTCGGTGAGAATAACATCAGTATCGAGGCAATCGTACAGAAAGTCCCGCATCAACATGGGGCCACTGTTCCAATTGTTATCCTGACCCATCATGTTGTTGAAAAGTCGATGAATCTGGCACTGGAAGGGATCAGCAAACTGGCGGAGATCGAACCAGAAATAACACGCATCCGGGTCGAATACCTGGACTCAGATTAACCGTCTTGGCTACTGAGACATCAGTATAAATATCAGATTTTCATCAAAGCTTAATGAAATGAAGGTATAAATTGCATGTCAGGAAATAGCACTTTGGCGATGCACCGCTTGTGCAAGAGTTTCTTCAGACAGCCGCATCAGTGATCCAATAAATCAAAAAATGGCAGACAAGAATTCAGTACATACATATATTCTCGCAAAAAAAGAACAGCTGGCTAAGCGGATCAAGAAGCCGCTGGCAGAACTTGCCGATATGTGTAGTGATGTCTGGCCTGATCAGCAGCTGATTGACGAGATACTGCGTCACGAGATTGGCACAATCCCTGATTGCAGTCTGTTATATGCCTGGAATGTTGAAGGTAAAGTGATCAGTTGCATGATACTTCCTGATAGAGCCGATGACTCATGGCTAGGCAGAGATCTCAATGAACGACCATACCTGAGCAAGCATTTGCCTTATATGGGGATAATGCTGTCATCTGTATATCGTAGTGACTATGACGGCAGAGAATGTATAACAGCCTTACAGGCGGTAAACAGGGATAACGAATTGCTGGGCTTTGTCGCCGCGGATTTTTCTGTTAATGATCTGCTGCGCGACACCAGTCTGTCAGCTTCTGTGCCACAATGGAATCAGTACCGTGGTGATCCAGCGGTAAGAGGCACCCTTTTTTTACAGCAACGCTTCAATAGTCAGCTAGATGAGCATATAGATGAGGTGTTATCACGTTTTGAAACATTGATTGCTGAGCATGGAGTGTTTCATGCGAAGGTTCATTTTTCCAGCGGACGATGTTCCATCTGGTTGATGGATGATCCTTATAGTTATCGCATTCTTACTATTGATGATATCCTCGATCCGGATTTATCACTGGCGTACCCCTGGCGTCCATATACAGATAAAGCCACTGTCACTATAGATCAGGTGAAGGCATGTTTTGAACAATTCAAACGCTTGCGTTTTGGTGATGAAACTATTTATCTGCGTTCGGCTTCTATCAACATCATTAACGGCATGATTGGTCTGACATTTTCCTGTGACGGCTCACACTATATGCCAGTTAAAGATTTCCTGGAAAAGGAACAGACCTTCTGGTTTGGTGGTAGCAGTCTGGAAATCAAGACGGAAAGTTGATCGCAATGGGTAAGTCTGCCTCGCAAAATCGGCAATGTGGAACAGAAAATCTGGAGTATTGGATACAGTCACTGGAAAATGACGCTGCAAGGGTAAATGTCGGACAGGTGCGCAAAGCCTTTGAATTCAGGCAGTCTGAAATTTCTCAAGATGAACAACATGGTCTCGAGTCATCACTTGAGATAGCAACTATTCTGCACGAACTGAAGGTAGATAATGATACTCTGGTAGCCGGTATACTCTATTTGCCCCCAGCGTTAGATCAGCAACGAATAGACACTATCAAGAAGGACTTTGGTAGTGCCATAGCAGGACTGGTAAGTGGTGTAGGCAGGATGGAAGTAATGCCCGTTAGCGAGCAGGAATTTCAATCAGACCAGTCGTCTCAGATTGATGCCGAAAATCTTCGCAAGATGCTGCTTGCCATGGTCGAAGATGTCAGGGTTGTGCTGATAAAACTATCAGAACAACTGCAACAATTGCGTCATCTGAAAAGCAACAGCTCTGATTTGCAGAAGAGAGTTGCTTTACAGACCAAAGAAATATTTGCACCGTTGGCAAATCGCCTTGGCATCTGGCAAATCAAGTGGCAACTCGAAGATTTGTCATTGCGCTACCTGAATCCTGAGGCTTATCACACAATTGCTAAAAGTCTTGATGAACGGCGCAAGGATAGAGAAGAGTATATCCAACACTTCATGCAAAGCCTGCAGGCAGAATTAAAAAAAGCAGGTATCAGCGCCGAGGTCTCAGGTAGAGTAAAGCATATCAATAGCATTTATCTAAAAATGATGCGCAAGAATGTCGATATCGACCAGATTTTTGATGTGCGTGCAGTGCGTATACTGTGTGACACCATTCCTGACTGTTATGCCGCACTTGGCATAGTTCATTCATTATGGCCATATATCAGGGAAGAATTCGATGACTATATTACATCCCCAAAGAATAATAATTATCAGTCCATTCATACAGCGGTAAATGGTCCTGATGGAAAGGTGGTCGAAATCCAGATCCGTACCCATGCTATGCATGATCGCTGTGAACTTGGGGTTGCTTCACACTGGCGATACAAGGAAGGTGTTGGTCATGATGAAGGGTTTGACCGAAAAATAGCCTGGCTCAGGCAATTACTTGAATGGAAAGATGAAGCCGCTGATGGTAGTGACTTTGTTGGTGAATTCCGTAGCCAGATATTTGAAGACCGCGTATATGTTTTTACTCCTGCAGGTAAGGTCGTAGATTTACCAAATGGTTCCACTCCTGTGGACTTTGCCTATAGCATTCATACTGAAGTTGGACACCGCTGCCGAGGCGCCAAGGTCAATGGTTCAATTGTGCCACTGACCTATGTGCTCAAAACCGGAGACAGGGTAGAAATACTGACAGTTAAACAGGGTAGTCCGAGTCGTGACTGGATCAATCCTCATCTTGCTTATACGAAATCACATCGAGCCAGATCAAAAATACAGCAGTGGTTCCGACATCAGGAATATGACCAGAATGCGGCAGATGGGAGAACAATTCTCGACAAAGAATTGACACGTCTTGGACTGACTGACGTTAATATAGACAGGCTGGCACAGCAGCTGAACTTTAACAAAACCAGTGACATGATGGCCGCACTGGGTCGTGGAGAAGTTAAAAATACCCAGATAGCGAATGCCCTGCAGGATTTTCTGAGCACGGAGACCAGCAAGGAACCGGAATTAAAGCTACGTCAAACGTCAACTGCAAGACGCGGATCCGATATCCAGGTGCTAGGCGTCGGCAATCTGATGACACACATGGCGAAATGCTGTAAAGCACTGCCGGGTGACGATATCGTTGGGTATATCACACAGGGCAGGGGCGTAAGCATTCATCGCAGTGATTGTCCCAATATACTGCGTGCCCGTAACAGAAATGATCAACATCTCATCGAAGTAAACTGGGGCGGCCCCGAACAGGACGTCTATACTGTAGATATCAAAATACTGGCTTATGATCGCAAGGGATTGTTACATGATATAACTGCTTTGCTGTCAAATGAAAAAATTAACGTGACCGCAGTTAATACAAAATCTGATGCAAGTACTCACGAAGCAACAATGAGGTTGACGCTGGAAATCGAAAATCTGGCCAGGCTGAGTAAATTACTTACACGAATCAATGAATTGCCAAATGTTCATGAGGCACGCAGGATAACGGACTAGGTATCAATGAAAATTCTTGCTCTCGATAGTTCAACTGAAGCCTGTTCAGTCGCATTACTCACTGATCAAAAGGTAGTTGAAAAATTTGATGTAATTGGCCGTGGCCATGCAGAGCATCTGTTGCCGGTGATGCAGGAGTTGCTTGATGAAAATAATACAAGCTTTGATGATATAGATCTGTTTTCCTATGGTGCCGGCCCTGGTTCTTTTACCGGTTTGCGGATTGGTGCTGCAATTATGCAGGGCCTCGCCCTGGCTAAAGGCCGTAAACTTATTGCTGTATCCTCTCTTACTGCACTGGCAGCAAAGCAGCAGGGTGTTGTACTAAGTGTCATAGATGCACGCATGGATCAGGTTTATCATGGTCTGTATTTTGTCGATGATGATGCCCGACCTGAATTAACTG
>JARFQE010000020.1 GCA_029287915.1 Arenicellales bacterium | reverse complement strand
TATAATCAAGCGATTTCAGTTCATCCTGACGCTTATTCTCAAGTAAGCCGTCCAGTCGCAGGTTTATTCTAGCGCCACGAGCGCCCAGGTCGGTGGAAGCCAGCAGTGAATAGCGGTCCCATTCATCAAAACGCCGAAGGTTGTCATTAATACTGATAGCCCCTGTACCACCACTGAGTGAATCATGTCCACGCAGATAGTCCGCTGTGACATTATAACTGCTCTTCTTACCGTAACCGGAAACAGCTGCATAAAGGTTATGGTCATCATAGCTGTACAGGTCGTCAAATTCAGTACCCGAATAATTCGCATAGTCCCCGATATAGCCGGCATTGAAGCGTGTCGCTTTTCTACCGCTCTGCACACCCAGGGCCGGTCTTAAATGAAAAATGGTTGCAGATTGCTTACGGTCAGGCGTACGATTGATATTATCGTCAGTGCTTACACCAATCCCGACAGCCGGATAAAAAAAAGTCCCGGTACCATCATCTTTGTCGCTGGTTGAAGCACCCCGTCCAATTGCCTGTACTCGAGGGCCGTAGATGTTAATCCCCATACCACTATATCCGGGGTCCAGGGCGGTCTCGACAGCATCAGCTCCCATCACAGGGATAAGTGTCAGCAGGAATGCAGATAAAGCAGCCTTGCGATGATAGATGCTCTCACTCTTATGCATAGATTTCGTCAGATAATGCCAGCTAGATGCAATTCGAAACGCAGACAGATGTGTCTGACCCCGGTAATTCTCCGTCACCAATAATGATTCTCACATCATTTTCCAGTCGCTCTTCCAGACAGGTATCAATTCCGCGGGTAACAACTGTTGCGGCATAGTCAGGATCTACCCCTGCAGTGATAGCTGCCTCTAGCCCACCTTCGACAGCCTGCCCGGCACTTGTCACCTGCTTATAGGAAGAACCGAGTGCACCTTTAAAAGAGCCACATACTGCTTCGCTGATATAGACACCACGATTGTCCTGTCCTTCCTCACCCAGCACCTCTGCCTGGGCCAGTTCGGCATCTGCCTGGGCAATAGCTGAGATAACAGCGATGTTTGTCAGTGACAATATGTCGTTGAGCGTCGGATCATCGGCAGCAGTAAAAAAATACATTACAGTGAGCTGGGTGGCTTCTTTGAGGGCTGATGTGTGCTTGTCGTAGAGATATTCAAATATGGAGGGGTACTCGCCTAAACTTGTTGGGTTTTTCTCTTCCAGATATGCCTTCATATCGCCTGTCTCGGGTCCAGCATAGCCTGGAATTGGCAAGAAAAAGACGCAAATCAGGCCAGTTAAGGCTAATTTTTTCAGCAATGGATTTTTCATATACAGACCCCAACACACGACCGTTCCAAATTTACATGGCATTCATAAGAATAGCCTGTGGATTGATATCAATCAATCTCTTTATAAAAAAAGGACTTAGGGTACATTTGGAGGCTTCACTTGAACACCTCTCTTGTCATCATCCTTTGTTGATGAATTATGGCACTTATCACATTGAATTGACATATTCAGCTTCTGTCTTCAGAAGATTGAATTCTGTGGGAGGGGAAAGGGGAAAGGAAGAGTAAGGATTCGGGACTAAGGAGTAAAGATGTTGAACTTGGAACTTGGAACTTGGAACTTGACACTTGACACTTGAGACTTGAGACTCAAACTATAAAAAATCGGAGAAAACCATGAAACGCCTGCTACTCATTCTTGTTGCCATAATTATCCTCGTACCGCTTGCCATTGTCGCCTGGCTGGCTTTGTTTTTCGATGCCAATGACTATCGGGAGCAGATGGCCGATGGTTTTCAAAAGGCCACCGGCCGCGAAATAAACATTGCTGGTGAACTGAATACCAGTTTCTTCCCGTGGATAGGAATAGAGACCGGTGCTATTGAGGTCGCCAATGCACCGGGCTTCGGTGATGCACCGCTGGCAGCTATTAAGGGTTCAAAGATACATCTAAAACTGAAACCCCTGTTCAGCGGCGAGATCGAGATGGATACCGTGATTCTGGATGGATTGCAGGCCAATCTTGTGACCCTGGCAGACGGCAAAACCAACTGGGAGTTTACCGCTGCCAGGTCTTCCGACAGCGACGAGAAGACTGACGAGAAAACATCATCCGACGAGGCCGGCAAGGCTCTCGCTGCACTGGCTATCGGCGGCATAGAGATGAAGGATGCCAGCATCACATGGGATGACCGCAAGGGTGGAACGAAGCTTGATCTGACCACGATGAACCTTGAAACCGGTGCAATCTCCTTTGATACCCCGATTGCCGTGTCGTTTAGCACAGGCTTTGCGGTGAATGGCGATGAAATGAAGGGCACAATGAAAGCCTCAACCGGTGTAAAGCTGGCCAGTGATCTGCAGAAAGTTAATCTCAACAAGCTCAACCTTGATATCGATGCCACCGGCACAGCACTTGAAGGCGGGCAGTTGAAGACAGGCGTGAAGTCTGATGTTGATGTTGACCTGGCGGCACAACTGGTGAGTAGTGACAAGCTGACCTTTGTCATGGATCTTGCCGGCGATATCGCTCCGGTCAATCCGATGAAAGTCGCTGTCAACTCGCCGTTGAAGATAAACCTCGCCAGCATGGTCATTGACCTGCCAACGATGCAGTACAGTATTCCCGGATCAGAAGGCAATGGCAGCCTGAATCTGTCCAATCTTGACAAGCCAATGCCGACCATCAAACTGAAACTGGAAACA
The DNA here is from genome assembly GCA_029287915.1 of Arenicellales bacterium. Classification (GTDB taxonomy): domain Bacteria; phylum Pseudomonadota; class Gammaproteobacteria; order BMS3Bbin11; family BMS3Bbin11; genus BMS3Bbin11. The sequence goes on along the minus strand of JARFQE010000020.1, from coordinate 2,267 downwards.
GAAAAGTTTGATGCCACACCATGGATGGGCAAAGAAACTACACAAACAAGTTTGAATACAACACAGAATAGAATACAAAGTGAGCAATTACTGCTTTCTATAATGACTATTCGCTCCGTTTCTGCGGCCGAAAAATCAACACCAGTAGATATTCCTGTTGAGATGATTCGCCAACTTGATGTCGATGCCAGCCTCGACATCGCCAGTTTCACCATGGATACACTTCAGGCCTCTGATGTTTCGGCGGAACTGAAAGCCAAAAAAGGTGTTATTCGAATTGAGCCGATGTCAGCAAAGCTATTCGGCGGCACTTCAAACGGAATGATTGAACTGGACGCCCGTGCCGATATACCGAAATTTCGCCTCAAAGAAGACCTGACCGGGGTACAGATTGCGCAGGTGATGAAATACTCCATGGGCAAGGATTCAAAAGACTGGATTTCCGGCACTGCCGACATGGATGCAGACATCCGGACACAGGGCCCGGATACTGCTGCGTTAACACAGGCACTCAGTGGTACAGTAAACACGAAGGTAAAAGACGGTGCATTCGAGGGCTTTAGTGTGCGCAAACTGCTACAGCAGGCGAATGCCCTGCTGAAAGGACAAACCTATGTTGATGATGGCAGCCCGAATCGTACAAAGATCCTTGAAATGGGCAGCGCAACAAAACTGGTTAATGGTGTCGCCATGACAGACAACATCAAGGTATTGACGCCACTGGCCGATCTCACTGGCAGCGGCTCCGCCAACCTGAACACTGAACAGCTCGATTATCGCCTGAAACTGGCACTGTCGTCCGGTATCTCAGAGATCGATAAAGCAGAATTCAAAAAGCTCGAAGGTAAATCATTGCCGCTGAAAGTTAGCGGCAGCTTCAGTGATCCTGAATTCAATATCGATGTTGAGAAGGCTGCCAAAGAGGAAGTAAAAGAACAGGCCGAAAAGAAATTACGGAAGAAATTTGGCGACAAATACGGGAAAGAGCTGGATCTTTTATTTGGGAGGTGAATCCCGACTTTTACGGTTTACGATTTAGGTTTTACGTAATACATAAAACCTAAATCTTTATACTATTTTTCCAGATCAAACAATGTCTTTGGCGGTGCGCTCTTTTCCATGCGGCTCCGGTGCCTGCTCAAAACTGCCCCGGTAAGAAAGATGGCAAGTGTGCCGATGATGATGGTCATGAAGCTATGCAGTGTATTGGCCCACCACACTTCCCTGCCTGGCGACAGGCTCGCCCAGCTTATCACCAGCACCCCGATAACCACGGCGGTGGCAGCTTCGAATGATCTTGCCCGCCGCGACAACACACCGAGCAGGAACAGTCCCAGCATACCGCCAGAAAAGATGCCGGCCAGTGACCACCATGTGTCCAGTGCCCCTTTGATTGAGATCATTAACAGCGCGGTACCTGTGCCCAGAATGCCGAGGATCACGGTAATTGTCCTGAGAAATTTCACCTGCCTGTCGGCCGGGGACTGCGGTTTAAACAGCCTCAGGTAGACATCGTTCATCAATAACGTAGCCGATGAATTCATCGAAGTGTCAGCTGAGCTCATCGCCGCAGCAAACAGAGCAGCAATGACCAGACCCGTCAGACCAGCCGGCAGTTGGTTCACGATGAAATGGGGGAAAACCTGGTCACCCGAAAGCTCGCCAGGCAGTAATTCGGTATTGACCTGATAAAAGGCAAACAGGGCAGTACCAAGAAACAGAAATAAAGCGCTGACCGGGATATAGGTCATCGCACCTATCCATACTGAACGTCGGGCATCAGTCAGAGAGCGTGCGGTCTGGTATCGTTGTATGTAGCTCTGGTCGATACCAAAATTCTGCAGATTGATGAAGATGCCGTATAGCATCACCAGCCAGAACCCCTGCTCGGTAAAAGACAGCTCGAAGCTACCCAGTGAGGCCTTGTCCGCGGCACTGGCAATGTCGATAATTTGCCCCATGCCGCCGGGCATCAACCAGATTATCGTTGCCAGTGAAACCAGCGCACCCAGTGTCAGGATGACGCTTTGCACAGCATCGGTCCATATCACAGCCTCGATGCCACCGACAACAGTATAGAGGGTGACCAGGATGCCAGTGACAATGATGATAGTCGGCAGATCCCAGCCCGTCAGCTGTTCCATTGCCAACGCGACAAGAAAAAAAATCGTTCCCATGCGTGCCAGTTGTGTCAGCAGATAAAAGACCAGCGCATAGAGCCTGGCCCATAAGCCAAAACGACGTTCGAGGTAGGCATAGGCCGACAC
>JARFQE010000111.1 GCA_029287915.1 Arenicellales bacterium | reverse complement strand
ACCTTGATTATTTCCAGCCAGCTGATAAGTACGAGGCGCGCACAAAGCTGGGCCTGGATAGAGATGCTTTTATCATCGGTATAGTTGCAACGCTGAGAAGCTGGAAGGGACATCGCTACCTGATCAGGGCATTCAAACAATTCAGTGACCAATCCAGTATACTACTAATCGTTGGCGACGGACCTCAATGGGACGCCCTGCACAGGCAGGTTGAAGAACTGGGACTGCAGCAGCGCGTTTTTTTTACCGGCCGCCAGGATAATATCGCGGAATGGATGAATGTAATGGATATATTCTGTCTGCCGTCTTATGCCAACGAGGGTGTTCCGCAGGCATTGATGCAGTCACAGGCCTGTGGCATTCCCGCTATTACAACACTCAACGGCAGCATCAATGAGGCAGTGATACCGGGTAAAACAGCACTTAATGTTGAACCGCAGAATAGCGATGCTATCCTGGCAGCCCTTGAAGCCCTGTACAATGATAAAAACAGATTGTCTGCCATGTCTGAAGCATGCAGCCTAAATGCAAAAAGTCATTTTTCCAAAAAACAGATGGTTGAGAAAATGCTGGCTATTTTTTCTGCAGCGATCGAAAGCAGATTAAATAAATGAGCGCAGAAAGGCTGCGCAGATACGAATTGATTCTCGTCTCCTTGCTGGTGCTGGTGCTGCCTAGCCTTGAGGCCCTGAAAACCTTCTTCTGGTTTTCCTATCTCGTTGTCTATCTGGCGAGGCATTACCAGCAAGGAAATCTATCGCTGATACCCCAAAGGCCTGCCAATATTGCGATAACTCTTTTCCTTCTGGCAACATTGATCAGCACCGTTGTAAACTGGCCGTTTGACAATGGATTGAAGGGATTTCATGATGAAATTCGTTACTGTACCCTGTTTCTTTGCCTATATGGTGCAGGCTATACAGCAAATGAGTACCGTCAAATCGCTTATCTGGTGATTGTCGGAGTACTTGGCGGGCTGGTATATGGGATGGTTGAATTTTTGCTGAATATTCGCATGGACTTCCAGTTTCATTCTGCAGGCATACTGACCCAGTCATCAATCTATCTTGGCATTGCGATATTGCTGAATGTCGGTCTGTTATTGGATAGTGAATCGATCAAATTCAGAAACCTGCTTAAATTATCGCTGCTGATTCAGCTTGTTGCGCTGGTCTATATGGGTAGCCGTGGCAGCATGCTGGCAGTTGGCATGAGCTTCATCTTATTGGCTATGTTGACTCTGCGTCTCAGAACTGTGGTGGCATGGATTTCTGGCCTTGGCGTGACTGTTCTACTGGTTTCTGTTCTTATCCAGGTATTCCCCGATAACGTATTCAGCAAGGATTTATTAAAACAGTATTCCATCGAGCGCATCAAGGAGTCTGATCATCAACGCCTGGCGGCGTGGGAAATTGCATTTGCAAAACTGGGCGAAGCTGACGACCTGCTGTGGGGAATAGGACCCAGGAATTACAAGGTCATCAATGACATGGACTTTGTCACACAGAATGAGAGATTAAAGCAGATGATAAAGTACAGCCATGGACACAATCTCTTCCTAACGCAGGTCATCGAGCAGGGGATTATAGGTCTGCTTGCTATGTTATATTTCTTTTTTCTGGTGCTGTTAAGAATCATTCAGACATGGCGCTCGGCACCGAATCACAGACCCGGCTGGTCCTGGTATGGTGGTTTGGGCGGCTTTGCTATTCCGATTATTGCGGGAATGTTTAACACCCCTTTTTACCAGGAACATGCAATGCTCGCTATGCTGCTCATGGGGATCATGTTTGCGGCATCTGAAAGAACCTCGTATAACCCTTCTGCTGCAACATGAGTGGCGACGCCAGAGAACAAGATGAAACAGTTTGAGATTATCGTACTTGGCTTACTGGTTTTTGTATTACCAAGCCTGGAAACACCGAAAACTATTTTCTGGGCGGTGTATGTCCTTGCATTCCTGGTGCGTCGATACCGCGAGCATGGTTTTGCCTTCGAGAAGCAAAATGCCGTTACACTGACGGTAGTTAGCCTTTTCCTGGTAAGCCTGATCAGCACATTGACAAACTGGCCTCTACAGTCCGGTTTGCGAGGGGCTTTTGACACACTTCGCTATACCAGCCTGTTTCTCTGTATTTATTACGGTGGTTATTCACAGAGGCAACTAAAATCTATTGTACTGGTGATGGTGCTCGGTGCACTGACGGGCTTGTTGTTCGGACTCATTGAATTTACCAGCAGTGTAACAAGCTCATTGGGTTTTCATTCAGCTGGAGTAACCACCCAGTCTTCTATCTATCTCGGCCTCGTTATCATTGCGTCCCTTGGCCTGCTGGTTGATGATACGGAGAGACCCTTGCTAGTCACTTTTTTCTTATGTGTATCACTGTACCTGATGGGAATTGCAATGCTCTACATGGGCAGCAGGGGGGCAATATTCGCTGTTGTAGTCTGCCTGACTGTAGTGATCTTGCTGATGCATAGCCGGCGCCTAATATTGATTTCATCGAGCCTGATCATCGCCATTACCGTCAGCGCATTGTTCCTGATTAGCACCTATCCAACCAACATAAACAAACCTAATAAAAGAGAAAGGTTCTCCGTTGAACGATTTCAGCAATCAGATAGCGAACGACTCCAGAACTGGCACATCGCAATTAAAAAATTATCGACCGGCAAAGACCTGGTCTGGGGCATAGGGCCAAAGAATTACCGAACAATAGACCCGGCTGATCTTGGTATTGAATCATCATTCTATCAACGTACTGGCAAGCTAAGCCATGCCCATAACCTCTTCCTTACCCAGTGGGTTGAGCAAGGCATTATTGGGCTACTTGCAATGTTTGTATTTTTTGGGCTTGTTTTCAGGCGCCTGATACAGCGTTGGTCTTTGTGCCGGGACAGTAACAGGAAATGGGTCTGGGTTTCAGGTCTTGGCGGACTCGTTGTCCCGGTAGTGGCTGGATTTTTCAACACGCCCTTTTATCAGGAACATGCCATGCTGGCGATGATATTGCTGGGAGCAATGTATGCCGAAACGAAAAAGCTTGCCTGACTTTATTGCTTTTTATGCATGTCAATTAACTTGGCATACTTGATAAATGTATTCTGACATCCTATCAAAATATGGATCAGTCCTGGTATACCATCCAGAAAGCCCAGTCGGAAAAAGTAAAATTTGAAAAAGCGGAACAGCGGATTGAATAATAACCTGCCCGCACCTGCTTGTTTGCCTGCCTGGTACATACTCTCTGCTTGCAGGCTGGTATAAAGGTTCTGTCTTGCCAGATAGTCATCCAGTGAGCTTGCTGAATCATGCAACAGGTCTCCGCTAAGGGTACCCACTGAAACTTCAGTCCGCACCACTTCATGAACCTCATCATCACTCCAGCTGGCAACATTGCGGTCAAATAACCTTAAACTAATATCCGGATAGCCCTCTCCATGTTTTAACCAGCGTCCCATAAATCGATTGCAGCGTGGAAATTGGTAGGCTTGATGGTGCGGGTTATTAAGCTCAGTTTGTATTAATGCGGCAAGCTCCTCACTGACGCGCTCATCAGCATCGAGACACAGTACCCAGTCATAGTTGGCGAGTTCTACCGCTTTCTGCTTCTGTGGACCATAGCCCAACCAGTCCTGCTGTACGAATCTGGCCTGGTAAGCATCTGCAATATTTTTCGTTTCGTCATCACTTCCTGAGTCCAGGATGATGATTTCACTGACAAATGATAGTGAGTTCAGGCAGTCTGCAAGCTGCCTGGCAGCATTGTGTGTAATAATAACCGCCGACAGGGGGGTACTCATAGTTTATCTGCTGCTCTCACGAAATCCGTACAATTAACCTATTCTAACCATATATCGAATGTTAAAGCTTTACTCTTTATTATTGCCATTACTAATACCGGTAGTCATTCTACATCTACTATTACGCGGTTTAAAGAATACGGATTACTTCAGGAGATGGGGAGAGCGCTTTGGTTTCAATAAAATTAAACCCGATTCTCCTGTTATCTGGGTACATGCAGTTTCTGTTGGCGAGGCTCGTGCGGCTGTTCCCCTTATTAACGAATTGTTCAGCCACTACGACTCGCCCGTCCTTGTTACCACCATGACGCCCACCGGATCTTCTGAGGTATTAAGACAGTTAGGTGACCGTGTGCTGCATTGTTATGTTCCCTATGACCTGTCATGGTCTGTTAATCGTTTTCTGGATCGGGTCAAACCATGTCTTGCAGTGACACTGGAAACCGAATTATGGCCGAACCTTTTCCATGGCTGCAAAAAACGTGGCATACCAATCGTAGTCGCCAATGCACGTATGTCTGAATCATCGATGCGTGGTTACCTGCGTTTTGAAAAACTGACCCGCATGACCCTGGACCAGGTTTCCATGATTGCTGCCCAGTCACGTGCTGACGCCCGCCGTCTGCAGCGCATGGGTGCAGCTGAGGACAAAATTTATATTACCGGCAGCATTAAGTTCGAAATAAAGCTGCCGGCGAGCCTGCGTGAAGCCGCTGAATCCCTGAGGCGTGATTTCGGCAGTATGCGGCCTGTCTGGATTGCTGCCAGTACCCATGATGATGAAGAAAAGAATATACTTGTCGCCTACCGGGAATTAAAGCGTAGTTATCCTGATCTACTATTACTGCTTGTCCCGCGTCATCCTGAACGTTTTCAGCCTGTTGCAAAAATCAGTCGACGGGATGGCTTCAACACGGTTCTCAGAAGCGAGCTGCGAGGACCTGTTGCGGAGGACGTGGAGGTCATCATAGGAGACAGCATGGGTGAGCTTCTAAAGCTATATGCTGCCTCAGACGTCGCTTTTGTTGGCGGCTCTCTGGTACCTGTCGGTGGCCATAATGTACTTGAGGCCTGCGCGGTGGGGCTTCCTGTCATTTTCGGGCCCCATATGTTCAATTTTGATGAAATCAGTCAACTTACACTGTCCAGGCAGGCGGGTAAGCAGGTCGACTCAATAGCTGAGCTGACAGCGGCCGTTGCGACTTATCTTGACGATGCCAATCTGCGCTTTGAAACCGGGGAAAAGGGAAAAAAACTGGTGCAGCAAAACCGGGGTGCTCTGGAGCGAACATCAGATCTTATATTCTCTTTGGTTGAAAACACCTGCACCGGTTCAAAATAGGATGTGCCAGGGGGAATGTTGAAACGAGAGCTCCTTAGAAATTAAATATATCTTTCTGCTCTGCCGATTTCAGGCGAGGTAGCGATGTTTCAAACAGTTCTTCTTCTACCAGGCGCCCATTCTCCTGACGTGTAATCAATGTTGCAGACATCGCAGGTTGATCACCAATCACGGTAAACAGTCTTCCACCATTATTCAGCTTATCCAGCAGCCCGTCAGGAATTGTCTGAACTGAGCCATTGAGTACAATCACATCAAAGTTCCCTTTGTCCTGCCAGCCTTCACTGATACTGCCTGTTTCGAATTGAACATTGCTTAGATTTTTCCTGATACCTGGTTGAACAAGGTCCTGCTGATCAAGCGTAATTACGCTACCGGAAAGGTCTGCAAGCAAAGCCGTCATGTAAGCACAACCTGTTCCAATCTCAAGAACCCTTTCACCTGGCTGGACATTCAATGCCTGCAACATTCGTGCTTCCATGCCTGGGAAAAGCATGCAGCTATGGTCGTCAAGAACAATGTTAGTATCACTGTAGGCCAGTTCCCGCCATGATTCAGGTACGAATTCTTCACGCGGGAATTTGTACAACAATTGCAGAACCCGAGGGTCTGAAACCTCCCAGGTGCGAACCTGTTGTTTGATCATGTTTTCGCGAGCTTGTTCCTGGTTCATAACTCAATCCACATTTTTGGGAGACAGAGAGTAAAAGTTCTGCTGATAATGTTCAAGCGCTAAATTTAAAAAAAGGCACCAAAAATTAATCACGTGCAAAAAAATAAAATCCTTAACAGCATAATTAAAGGTTCACGGCGATTTTACTTTCCTCTATGAGCTCTCAGCAGTTAAATGTCTGCCATCCGGCGCTTGAAAGCAGTAATTTTATTTCATCAGTTTCTGGCCTGCCTGCTGCTCTACTACGCTTAATGGCGTGCCCCTTTTGTTCGCAATTTTCTGATATTCCGCTTTGCGACCGGCATTTATTTTGCTCACAAGAGCATTCACTTCTGCTGACGGTTTCACTGCTGCCAGGTAACCACTGGATGTTTCTTTCACCAGTCCCTGGGCCTTTGCCTGTCCCAGGTCAAGTGCTGATGCAGGCGTTGCAAACAGAGTAAGCGCAATCAGTGCAGCGGGTATCCAGTAAAATTTACTTCTGAATTCATTAAACATTTTATCTTCCTCACTGTTAGAAAAGTCCACTGTCTCGTGTAATTAATTCGTCGAGATCCTTGTCAATCTTTACTCGTATCTCATGTTCAACCTTTACATTCAGGTTGATCGTAATCGGCTCCTCCGGTGTAGCGACCTTAACTGTAGGTGTACAGGCAACAGCTGCTAACAGGAATACTGAGCCGGTAA
>JARFQE010000102.1 GCA_029287915.1 Arenicellales bacterium | reverse complement strand
ACACTGGCCGACTACCAAAGGTTACACGACTAATGATCTCAACCAGGTAGCCTGCCGTGTCTACGAAACAATCCAAGCTCGACGGTTATGGGACATGATCATGTCGTCGACCTATGACTTTGCCGAACCGGGATTTATTCTGATCGATCGTATCAACGAGATGAACAACAACTGGTTTTGTGAAGACATCAGGGCAACTAATCCCTGTGGTGAACAGCCGTTGCCACAGCATGGTAGTTGCTTGCTGGGTTCTATCAACCTGACGCGCTTTATTGATAATGCGTTTACAGCTGAGGCATCTTTCGACTGGCCGCGTTTTCGCGAAGTCGTGGCCGTGTTTACACGCATGCTGGATAACGTGGTGGAAATTAATGGCCTTCCACTGGAAGAGCAACGTAAAGAAATTCAGAGCAAACGCCGTCACGGTATGGGATTCCTGGGACTCGGCTCCAGTAGCACCATGCTGCGCATGCGTTATGGCAGTGATGAGTGTCTGCAGTTTACTGAGCGTGTTGCCCGGGAGATCGCGGAGGTTGGATGGGAAACCGGTATTGAACTGGCTAAAGAAAAGGGCATGGCTCCGATACTCGGTGAAGACTATGAAGTTACCGCCGAGATGCTGAACAATAGACCCGAAATGAAGAAGGATGGTTACGCAATAGGCGACAAAATTGCAGGTCGTGTACTGCTGGCAAAATATAGCCGTTATATGCAGCAATTTGATAAGTCTCTGACTGACCGTATCGCGGAGACCGGTGTGCGTTTCACCCACCATAGCTCAATTGCACCGACGGGAACGATCAGCCTGTCATTAGGTAATAATGCGAGTAATGGTATCGAGCCTTCTTTTGCACATCAGTACAGTCGCAATGTTATACGTGAAGGAAAAAAGACCAAGGAAAAGGTAGATGTATTTTCCTATGAATTGCTGGCCTATCGTGAGCTAATCAATGCCGATGCAACGGCCATGTCCAAGGATGGGGAGAACAAGCTGCCGGACTATTTCGTTTCTGCCGATGACATCACACCGAAAGAGCATGTCGATGTACAGGCCGCAGCTCAAAAGTGGGTTGATTCATCAATTTCAAAGACTGCCAATGTGCCGACGGATTTCCCATTCGAGGATTTCAAGGATATTTATCTGTATGCCCATGAAAAGGGTCTCAAAGGCTGTACTACCTTCCGCTTTAATCCGGAGGCTTTCCAGGGTGTGCTGGTAAAGGAGGAAGACCTGGAAAACACCCTTTACCGCTTTGAGCTTGAGAACGGTGAAGTAGTGGAACTAAAGGGTAATGAAGAGGTTGAATATGATGGTGAAACCCATACCGCAGCGAATCTGTATGACGCAATGAAAGAGGGTTATTACGGCAAGTTCTAGCTTCTGCAGACACGTAATTTGCGTAAAACTTAAATTTTAAAACTTCAAAACTGAATAATTAATATGACAGTAAAAATTGACAAAAAGATTGTAGGCTATTCCATTGCAGACACAGCTCCAAAAAAGGATATGGTTGAGAATGAGGAGCTACCTCTGGAAGGCGCTGATGCCGATATAAGTAACGAACAGGACGTGTCTGACAACGTTGTTCATATGCATGAAAAGCTGCAGCGACCCGACATGCTTGTTGGTTCGACGTATAAGATCAAGACGCCGCTTTCCGAACATGCGTTGTATGTCACCATTAACGATATCATCCTCAATCCCGGCACAGAATATGAACGTCGCCGTCCATTTGAAATATTCATTAATTCGAAGAACATGGATCACTTTCAGTGGATTGTTGCGCTGACCAGAATTATTTCTGCAGTATTCAGAAAGGGCGGGGACGCAACTTTTCTAGTTGAAGAACTGCGCAGTGTGTTTGACCCTCGAGGCGGTTATTTCAAGAAGGGTGGCAAATACATGCCTTCGCTGGTGGCAGAAATCGGTGATGCAATTGAATGCCATATGAAAATGATAGGGATGATCAAGGCTGATGAGATGGACGATTGCGTACGTGATCACCTGCAGGCTAAACGTGCTGAATACGATTCAATGTCTGGTGGAAGCGAAGGGCGGTCAGAAAAAAATCAGGTAGTTGAAGAAGAAGCCAGTGATTTTCCTCCCGATGCGCAGCTATGCCAGAAATGCCATACCAAAGCAGTCATCAAAATGGATGGCTGCATGACCTGTCTGAGTTGCGGTGAGTCCAAGTGTGGTTAAAATCAGGCTAATGAAAATCTGACGACTAGCAAAAGAGGACGAAAGATCGAAAGATAACGGAAAAAAGCAACTTCTTCCTTAGCCTTTCGTCCTTTATCAAGTGTCAGAAATCGCCCCATTCGGATCTGTTCTTTTTGACTCTCATATGCGGCAGTAGCAGACCAAGAATAATGCCCGCGATGACAACACCTGCGCCAATCAGAAACCAGTTCTGTTCCGTTTTATCCGTCAGTCTCTGGTTCTTCAATTTAAGGATATCCAGTTCATCAGACAGATGTTGACTGCGTTCTACCGCATCATCCCGTTCACGGGCAATCCTTAGAGGATCCTGTGCTACTTTGCTGAGTCTTGCGACTTCCTGCTTGAGGTCGTCATTCTCGTTCACCATCTCAGCAAACTTTTGCTGTAGTGCAGCATGTGTCTCCTGCAGGTCGGCAAGCTGGCTACTCAATTTGCCGGGTTCCTGACGTAATACCTCCAGTTGTTGTTCTGCTTCGGCCAGTCTCTCACGTGCAGGCCGTTCGCTCAGTATCATCCTGTTCAGTACATAGCCAGTGGTGCCGTCCGCAAGTCGAACTTTAGCGTAATTTGTCTGCTGGTTGCGACTTAATACATTAACTGGTGTCCCACTGGGCAGCATGCGAATAACTTTATGTGTAGTACTTTCGCCACTGCGCAAGGTGATTTTTAATTGATCAGTTATATAACCTGTTTCGGCATATGCGTATGAACTGCCTAGCAGGAAGATGAAAAACAGAATCCTTTTCACTGCTGTCCTTTTATTATCTGATTACTGGAAGCTGGAGTATACCATCTTCAATGGCTGGAGAATTAGGGGTATTTTGATAGAAAGTCAGCATTTTCTGGCATGCTATGACTTTATCCTGATGATGACCAGGAAGGCTATTTCACTACAGCTGGCTCGACAGCTTGTTTATTATAAATTGTTCGATGCGCCCTTGAGCAAATCCTCGTTGTTCGGGCAATACTGGTTGGCATGTTGGATTTTTCCACTTTCCAGCTCTGTGTCACACTGCTTGGTATTAGCGCATTGCCGGCAACGCTCCATATGCTTTTCAATTTCATTGACAGAATTGCTACGTGCATATTGTTCCTCATTTACGCCTAGCGCCAGTAACATCTTATGCATCCGCAATTGAGTGATCCGCTCAATCAGGTTTTGGTAAAAGGTCACACCCTGCTGACTGCTCTTCATTATTGAACGAAAAAGTCCAAATATGATAAAAATTGTCAGAAAAATAAAAAAGAACAGAATCAGTTTTTCAATAATTGTCATTTTTAAGCTCTTGCCTGTTAAACAGCGTATTTGTAAGTATCAATAAATATCAACAATACAGCTTGTGTGTTACTGGTTTCCTTGATCTGGGTCAATATTTATCAAGTTTAAGGTGTCTGGTTTCCGATACCATGCAGCAACAGAATTGCACAGCAGTGCCCCCTATCAGTAGGCGGTGAAAGCAGCAGCCTTTACATTTACCGCATAATAAATTAACAAAGAATATTTACCCCCCCCTATCTTGTACTGTAACTTGATACTGCTAGCAAATTGCCTTTTAATACCCTGGCATTCTAAAATGCCAGACAATATAGGAACTTGTGAGACCCACGGGAGTTCTGTTTGGATATCATCAACTTGTTTATATTCCTGGTAATCGGCCTGCTGGCCGGACTGCTGGCTGGCCTGATTATGAGGGGAAGTGGGCTTGGTCTTGTCTGCGATGTCGTTGCAGGTCTCGCAGGCGGTGTGATCGGCGGCGTACTCATGAGTCTCTTTGGTGACATGGCTCAGCCAGAATTTTACTTATATGCAGCAGCAGCTGTCGGTGCCACCGTTGTAATTATGCTCGCAGGACCTATCAAACGTCGCCTTTAAGTTTCTGCTAACCTGATAATATTAGAGAACATTTAATGACAGCAAAATTACTCAGTGGCGTGGAAGTCGCAGATGCCGTAGTCTCGGATGTGCGTAAAAGAGTAGAAATACTCGCCACCCGGGACATTCAACCCGGTCTTGGTACTATCCTGGTTGGTGATGATGGACCGAGCGCAAGTTATGTAAAAAAGAAACACGAAGCCTGTAAAAATGCGGGTATACGATCCTTTCACATTGAACTGTCTGCGTCAGTGAGCCAGCAAGAATTTCTCAAAGCAGTCGAAGAGTTCAATAATAATGATGAGGTAGATGGTTACATTATTCAGTATCCTGTACCGCCAGCGCTGAATTTTAATGAAGCTCTGATGCGCATGAACCCAGCCAAGGATGCTGATGGTCTGCATCCGGTAAACCTTGGCAGACTGGTGCTTCAGGAAGCCGGTCCGGTACCATGTACTCCAGCAGGCATCCAGGCGATCCTGGTTCATTATGGCATTGTGGTAGCAGGCAAAGAGGTTGTGATCATCGGTCGCGGGCCAACACTGGGGCGCCCGCTTTCACTGTTGCTGACCACAAAACAGAAAGGAGCAAATGCTGCAGTGACAGTGGTTCACTCTGGTGTCAAAGACATAGCTTATTTTACTCGTCGGGCAGATATTATAATTTCCGCAGCCGGTGTGGCGAGTATAGTTACGCCTGACATGGTGAAACCCGGGGCTGCTGTAATCAGTGGGGGTATTAGCTGGGAAGGTAAGCGGCTGATGCCGGATGTTGATGAATCCTGTGCTGAGGTGGCTGGCTGGATTACACCACGACTCGGCGGAGTCGGTCCAACGACGGTGGCGATGTTGCTGCGTAATACGGTACTCGCTGCTGAAGCGAGGTCTCAGTCGTAAGTCGAATAATATTGGCCTAGCAAACTACTACTAACATTACTATTCAAATTAACTTATTTCTTAAGAATCTTATTAACTATATGAATAGCTTGCCCGTTGACTGCCAGTGCTGCCTCATGCAGAGCTTCGGATAGTGTAGGGTGGCCATGAATGGTCAGCGCCAGGTCTTCGGCTGCCGCATGATATTCCATTGCCAGTACTGCTTCGGCAATTAACTCAGACGCGTTTGTACCGATAATGTGTACGCCGAGGATCTCATCAGTTTTTTCTTCCGCCAAAATTTTAACCATGCCTGATGTCTTTCGCATTGCTCGTGCTCGGCCTGATGCTGAAAATGGGAAGCTACCAGCTCGGTACTTTATACCAGCCTGCTTCAGTTTTTCTTCAGTTTGACCGGTCCACGCAATTTCGGGTTCTGTGTAGATTATAGCGGGAATGGTGTCATAATTAATTTGATGCGGGGAACCGTTGATGTGTTCGGCAACGGCAACTCCTTCAGCTGAGCCCTTATGGGCCAGCATCGGGCCGGGGACGACATCTCCTATGGCATAGACCTCAGGCAGGTTCGTCATCAGGTGTTCATTGACGTGGATATAGCCACCTTCATCAATCTGTAAACCGACTTCTTCCGGGGTCAGACCTTCCGTGTTGGGGCGGCGTCCAACAGCAACGATCAGTTTGTCTACCTCCAGTTGTTTTGAATGACCGGATTCTTGGTAATTTACCGTAACACCATTATTGTGGCGCCGGGTTTTTGTCACGCGGGCATCGATATGGATATCCAGTCCCTGACGCTGGTATTCTGCCAGTGCCAGGGCTGCGATATCCCTGTCAGCGGCTGGCAGGAAACGGTCCTGGGCTTCCAGTATCGTTACTTCAGAGCCAAAACGCTGCCAAATGCTGCCCATCTCCAGGCCGATAACACCGGCACCTATAATTCCCAGCTGCTCAGGCACTTCTTTAAATTGCAATGCTCCCTGAGAGTCCACAATGTGCTGGTGATCCATTACCACCGCTTCAATATCAATCGGTCGGGAACCGGTGGCAATGATTATATTATTGGCAGTCATCTCTTTTTTTTGATTACTTGCTACTGAGGTGACTACGACATGCCTGTCCGGGTGCAGTTGAGCCTGGCCTGCGATAGAGGTGATTCCATTGGCCCTGAAGAGAATCTGAATGCCACCAGTCAGTTCACTAACGATGCGTTTTTTTTCATCCTGTATTTGTTGCAGATCCAGTTCCAGTCCTTTGAAAATTATCCCGGGGTGTGATGATGAATCTTTTAAACCAGCATAGTATTCGGAAATCTCCAGTAATGCTTTGGATGGAATGCAACCAGCATTGAGGCAAGTGCCGCCCAGAACGGGTCTGCTTTCGTCATCTATCCAGTTATCGATGCAGGCAGTCTTCATGCCCAGCTGGGCGCAGCGTATTGCTGCAACATAACCGGCGGGGCCGGCACCAATGACAATGACGTCGAAATGATTTTCCATTTTCACAGTCCTATAAGTAGGCGGGAAGGATCTTCCAGATCCTGTTTAACACTAAGCAGAAATTGCACAGCATCCCGACCATCCAGCAATCTATGATCATAAGAAAGAGCGAGGTACATCATTGGCCGGATGACAATTTCACCATTTTCAACTACTGCCCGTTGAGTGATGGTGTGCATACCAAGAATTGCACTTTGAGGCGGGTTTAACAGCGGCGTAGATAGCATGGAGCCAAAGACTCCGCCATTGGTGATGGAAAAGGTTCCACCTGTCAGATCATCCAGGGTCAGTTTGCCATCACGCGCCTTCTGCGCCAAATCGAGAATTTGTATTTCGATATCTCCAAAGCTGGAGCACTGGACATCTCTCAGGACAGGGACGACCAGTCCACGTGGTGAGCTAACAGCGATACCTATGTCAATGTAGTCATGATAGATAATATCATCGCCATCAATGCTTGCATTGGCAATGGGGTAGTTCCGTAGCGCCTGAGCGCAGGCCTTAACAAAAAATGACATGAAACCGAGGCGGGCACCATAGCGTTTTTCAAATTCATCGCGGTAATGCTTACGGGCATCTATCACTGCCTGCATATTTACTTCATTGAAAGTCGTCAGTATAGCCGCATTTTGTTGAGCCTGAAGCAGGCGTTGGGCAATACGCTTTCGTAGCCGGGACATTGGTTCTCGACGCTGCCGTTGTTCAGTCTTTGGTTCTTTTGATGTGTCAACGGTAGTCTTCGATAGCGGAGGAGTTTCAGGTTTAGCAGGTGCCTTAGTCTTTTTAAGACCTTGCAGTTGATTCTCCTCGCGCTGCCCAATAAAACTCAGTACATCCTGTTTGGTAATACGCTGATTCTTTCCTGTGCCTGTGAGTATAGACAAGTCGATATTATTTTCTGTGGCGATTTTATTTGCAGCGGGGCTTGCCAGGGGCATGGCAGTCTTATTGCTGTCGTCAGTGACTAGCGGACTCTTTTTATTTACTTGTTCTGCGGGGGTATCACCAAGTACCATAAGCACCTGCCCGGTCTTTACCACTGCCCCCACTTCGATTCTAATGTCACTGACAATACCCTTAGCCGGCGACGGTACTTCAAGAATGATCTTGTCTGTTTCAAGGTCCAAAAGCGGTGCGTCACTTTCTACAACATCGCCTTCTTGCACATAGAATTTCACTACCGTGGCATCCATCACGGATTCGGGTAACACTGGAACCTTGATATCAATACCCATAGCTTTCTCCTGCTTACTGCAACATATTTAGTTCTTGGTTCTTAGTAGCTGGTCTTCCTGCTGATACTCAGGAATCGTCAGCGCCTGATCCACAAACTGATGCAATTGTGCCATGTGCAGTGAATAAGAGCCTGTTGCCGGTGCTGCAGAGGCATCACGACCGATGTAAGTCAGTTTGTGCCGGTTCTCTGTGCAGGCCTCAAGGTGATGTCTGATCTGGTACCAGGCTCCCTGGTTCATTGGTTCTTCCTGACACCACACGACTGAGACGGCTTCGGGGTATTCAGCCAGGGCACTGATAAGCAAACTGCGTGGGAACGGGTATAACTGCTCAATACGTATTATCGCAATCTCATTGATTTCTTTTTCCTCTCTAGCAGTTAAGAGATCATAATAAACTTTTCCAGTGCAAAGAATTACGCGATGCACCGCGGTGGGGTTAAGCCCTTTTGATTCCGGAATGATTTGCCGGAAACTACTGCTGGCAAGTTCTTCCAGCGGTGAGCTGGCCAGCGGGTTTCGTAACATACTTTTCGGACTCATTACGATAAGAGGTCGTCTGAACTTCTGTAGCATCTGTGCCCTTAGCAGATGAAATATCTGTGCGGCAGTAGTCGGCACACAGACCTTCATGTTGTTCTCAGCACAGAGCTGCAGATATCGTTCAAGCCTGGCCGAGGAATGTTCCGGTCCCTGGCCTTCAAAGCCATGAGGAAGGAACAGGGTCAGTCCAGTCACTCTGTCCCATTTACTTTCTGCTGAACTGATGAACTGGTCGATTAAAATCTGTGCGCCGTTGGCAAAATCGCCAAACTGCGCCTCCCAGATAACCAGGGCCTCAGGTTCAGCTGTGGCATATCCCAGTTCAAAACCCAGCACGGCCTCTTCGGATAACAATGAGTTGATGACCTGGAACCGAGCAGCCTGATCTCTGATATGTTGCAGAGGAATATACTCATCACCTGTATTTTGGTCATAGAGGATTGCATGTCGGTGAAAAAAAGTTCCTCGGCCACTGTCCTGACCACAGATGCGCACCGCATAACCATCATCAAGCAAGCTGGCATAGGCCATGGATTCAGCGAAGCCCCAGTTGACCGGCAAGGCACCGCTGGCCATCTTGCGACGATCCTCGAGTATACGAGCAACGCGGGGATGTAATACGAATCCTTCAGGGATGTCTTGTATATGGTTAGACAAATGACGGATTTGGTCAAGTTCAACGGATGTGTCCACAAACTCTTTTTTATCCTTATCACGAAATCTCGACCAGTCAACAATATACGGGTGCTTGAAATTCTGCAGAATGTTTGGGGCGACAACCTTTTCACTGTGAATGTTGTCGCGGTATGTTTTCTGCAGGTCCTTTGCAGTATTACTGTCAATGATATTTTCAGCCAGCAATTTGCGGGCATAGATCTCTCGTGTGGTAGGGACAGAAGTGATTTTCGAATACATGACTGGTTGTGTTACCGACGGTTCATCTGCCTCGCTATGACCATGACGTCGATAGCAGATTAAATCAACCACGACGTCACACTTGAATTGCTTTCGATAATCCATAGCAAGCTGGGTAACGAAGATGACAGCTTCCGGGTCATCGCCATTGACATGGAAGATGGGTGCCTCGACCATCTTCATGACTTCAGTACAGTACGGCGTTGATCGTGCATCCATTGGATGACTGGTGGTAAAGCCTATCTGGTTGTTATGAATCAGATGGATGGTACCGCCGGTGTGAAAACCTCTGGTAAGAGACATATTAAGGGTTTCCATCACCACTCCCTGGCCGGAAAATGCCGCATCACCGTGTATCAATACCGGTAGTACATGTTCATGGGCAGTATCATTGCATCGCTGTTGCCTGGCTTTGACTGCACCAATGACGACAGGATTAATGACTTCAAGATGTGAAGGGTTGAATGCCAGGGCCAGGTGAACCGGGCCAGCTTCAGTACTGATATCAGAGGAGAAGCCCATATGATATTTGACATCACCTGAGCCAGTGCTAATTTCTTTTTTACCTTCGAATTCTCTGAACAGTTCACTCGGTGATTTACCCATGATATTGATCAGGACATTTAATCTCCCACGGTGGGCCATGCCCAGCACTATTTCTTTTACGCCCAGGCTACTGCTGTGCTGGATCAGTTCATCAAGTAGTGGAATCATGCTTTCTCCACCTTCGAGGGAAAACCTTTTCTGTCCTACATAACGAGAGTTGAGATAATGCTCCAGCCCTTCGGCTGCGGTTAGACGCTCCAGCAGATGAACCTTTTTCCTGTCACTATCAATCGCTGGGCCGATGTTTGTTTCAAGCCGTTCCTGTATCCAGCGTTTCTTGCTGGTGCTGGCAATATGCATGTATTCCACACCAATGCTGCCAGTATATATTTTACGAATTCGGTCAATAATTTCGCAAAGTTTCAGGTAGTCCGGTGCGAATAATGAACCGGTATAGAATGAGGTATCCATATCAGCATCAGAGAGCTGATGATAAGCAGGGTCGAGATCAGGCACTTGTTGTCTGACAAGTATGCCGAGAGGGTCAATTTTTGCCTGTTGATGGCCCTGGACACGATAGGCATTGATTAAACGAAGAACAGCTGATTGCTTATACGTTTCCTGATCACCGCGGTACGTTGCTGTCGAGTATTCATCTTCCGGGTGTTCGGCATATAACTGAGGGCTAATGTTGTCAATACGGGCAAACAGGTTTTGCCAGTCATCTGATACTAAAGACGGGTCAATCTTATACTGATGATAAAGTTCTTCGACATAGTCTCGACTGCCATCGAGTGACAGAACACTATGCTGAGAGTGGTTAGAATCATCTTTCATCTGCCGTAGCCTGTCTCCATTTCGTCATGACAGAATACTTTTGTAATTAAATTATGTTGGGCTCTTTTCTAACTGTTTTCATCATAGTCCTGCAATAGTATGCAAGCAAGAACTCTTTCAATCAGTCTGCTCTATCATGCCACTGGCTGTAAGGATTTACAGCAAGCTCTGTATTATAATAACGTGGCTGCGAAGAGACTTCATCACCAAGCCAGGGAGGATGTACAAATTTTTCATCAGCATCGTTAAGTTCAATTTCAGCAATAACCAGGCCATCATTATCTTGTTCAAAGACATCTATCTCCCAGGTCTGTCCTGCATATTTTACTATGTAGCGTTTTTTACTCACTGTACGCAGACAAAAAAGGTCCAGCAGCTCCCTGGCTTCATCTAATGGGATTGCGTATTCAAATTCCTGTCGCTGGATACTCAGAGTTGCAGATTTTATATTCAGATTTGCCTTATTGCCTTCTATGCGCACCCGAACAGAGCAGTTGCCAGCGCGAGTCAGGTAACCCTGTATGAAGTCGGTTCCGCTATCAGCATCAGTCTTCCAGAGATTGTTTTTTACCAGGAACTTCCGTTCGATCTCTATACCCATGCTGTCCAGGACTGTGCCGCGAATGTTTGTTCTATTATTGTTTAGCGAAGATCCGGATTATCCGTAGCTTACCATTGTCAAAATCAAAGCGAATGCCCTGACTTTTATATAGCAACTGATTTTTTTTTAATTTATTAGCGCCATAGTAATTAATGATTTCGTACACTGGCATGCCGAAACGTGCGCCCTTTACCGTTGTGTATTGAGATGATACTGATCCGGCCAGCGCAATGGTCTGAACTTTTCTGCTTTTGATTCCAACCTGCAGGGCGGTTTGCTTATCAAGCTGGTAAGTGTAGGTATATGAACTCGAGAGTATACCCGCTTTCTTTTTTTTCAGTGGCTCGCCAAGCTCATTAATGAGCTGATCCAGGGTCTGTCCAATATAGACTTTTTGAAGGCCGACGCCTTCGGTGATGAAGTAGTCACCAGCAAGATATTTGAGGACCTTTTTCCTGTATTCAGAGTTATCTATTGTCACTGACTGGGCATATGCAGTTGTTAGCGGAAGTAGAAAGGAAACACTGAGGAATACAATAACTATTCTTAACATCTTCATTATTTTAATCTTGGTTAGTGGGTACTAGAGCCAGTGTAGCAAATGTTTGATGACACTTCACAGTGGATGGATAACTGGTTTAATTATCTTTATGACTGGCATTTGTTATCTGTTGGTGAGATGGCCTGGCTTAGGCTAACATTCAGGTTATGGATGATAGACAGTTAATGCGTTACAAGCGTCATCTGCTGTTGCCGCAGATAGATATTGCAGGACAGCAGTTGTTGCTCGATGCATCAGTACTGGTAATTGGTACTGGTGGGCTGGGATCACCAGTCTTAATGTACCTGGCAGGCGCTGGAATCGGAAAGCTTCTGCTGTATGATGACGATACAGTGGAAATATCCAATCTACAGCGCCAGGTGCTATTTGATAGCAATGTGATGGGACAATCCAAGGCTAAAATAGCGGCGCAGCGTTTGCGCGCACTCAATGCTGATTGTGAAGTGATCGCCGTAGCCTCAAGGCTTGAAGGTGAGTTGTTGCGTGAGGCTGTTGCAAAGGTTGATCTGGTTATTGATTGCAGTGACAACTTCAGTACTCGCTTTGCAGTTAACATGGCCTGTGTAGAAAAACACAAGACACTGGTGTCGGGTGCGGTGATCAGGATGGAAGGCCAGGTATCCGTGTTTAGTGGTCACCAGCCAGAAAAACCCTGCTACCAATGTCTCTACCAGCCAGATACCTATAATGATGAGAGCTGTACCAGCAGCGGTGTGCTTGGTCCTGTAGTCGGGGTGGTCGGTAGCATACTGGCCACCGAGGCGATCAAGTTGATTACCGGCGTTGGTGATTCCCTCGAGGGACGTTTGCTGCTATTTGATGCACAGGCTATGCGCTTCAATGAACTCAAGTTAAAGAAAGACATGCATTGCCCGGTTTGTGGTATTGAGTCGTAAATTTCAGGTTTCCCTGTCCAGGTTTCCAAACAGTAGACTGGAGATTAATGCCCATTGATCACTCCAGCCGTCTGTTGGCAGAATCTTGAAATCACTGACGATATACTGATTGACCCGCCCCAGGGCAATGCTCATCAGCAAGCGTGCACTTTCTTCTGATGACAGCGGTCTCGCTCTATTGAACATTGCCTCACGAAATACCTGTTTTAACTGGGTTTCAATGCTGGCGTTTATTTTTCGTGCCCGTCTGCGAAGTTCCGGCATTTCACTGCATAAGGCATCTCCGTTAAGGATTCGGCAAAGTCCGGGATTATGCTCAGCAAATCCGAGATAGAGGCTGAGAATTTTTCCACAACGGGCTTCTGCATCCCTGTTTTCATCAAGAATACGGCGGATATGAGTAAATAGAGATTCCTCTATGAATTCAATCAGACCTCTGTACATTCGGCCCTTGCTCGGAAAATGGCGATACAGGGCTGCTTCCGAAACACCGACTTCGGCGGCCAGTGCGGCTGTAGTGATAGGCCGACTGTCAATCTGTTCCAGCATTTTTGCCAGTGTTTCCAATATTAACTGGGCACGATTGCCCGGGCGTGTATTAGTCACTTTTATGTCGTACTATTGGAGAAATTAAAAAGTGGATTGTACATGATCGAGATAATAAAAGCGGATATTACAGACCTGCATGTCGATGCAATTGTCAATGCTGCTAATAGCAGTCTGCTGGGCGGCGGTGGTGTTGATGGTGCAATCCATGCTGCAGCAGGTCCTGCTTTACTGGAAGCATGCCGGCTACTGGGAGGATGTTCTGAGGGAAATGTGAAAATGACCGCTGCATTCAATCTGCCAGCAAAGATGATTTTACACACAGTTGGCCCGCGCTGGCAGGGGGGCCAGGCTGGTGAAAAAAAAATTCTGACCAGCTGTTATGAAAAGTGTTTGCAAATGGGGCTCGCAGAGGGTGCTACAACTATTGCTTTTCCCGCTATTAGTACAGGCGTTTATGGTTACCCCAAAAGACAGGCAGCGGAAATTGCCCTGCAGGTTATCAGTCGCTATCAGCACCGTTATAAGTCTATATTCTGTTGTTGTTATAGCGACTCAGATGTCTGGATATATAAAAAGGTAATGGAATCACTCGGCCTGTCGTAATTATGGCCCGGTATTAGTCGCAGCTTTGTACCTGACCATGAAGGCGTTTTGCCATTTTTTTGGAATTCTATATTGTTTATGTAATTCGTCACTTATGGGATTTACCATGCCTTTCAAATCCCACCGTATAGAGGCGACTCTATTTGCACGGGTACCCGTACCAGTTGTTGTCATCCAGCCAATCAGCATATAAGCCGGTCGATATTCGGCATCAACAGCCTGCAACACCCATGGCAGTGCTTTTTTAGCATCACTGACATCACTGAAATGATAACCCAGGGCCAGGTTATACATGGCCTCACTGTTATCAAGTTTGGCTGATTTCTCAAACCATTTCATTGCCAGTCTGTCGTTACGCGGAATGCCATCACCGTCAGCATACGCCACGCCAATGGCATTCATCGCCAGGATATGACCAAGCTCCGCAGCCTTCAGGTAATAGAACGCCGCACGCGAATGATCTTTCGGCCCATCTACGCCACGGTAGAGCTTCTCGGCTCTGGCATAGCTGCTGTTAGGATTAAAGGAGGCCTCAATGGACTGCTTTAGCGAAACAAGGTTTTTGTGTTCGGGTATCAGTTTTAAGGCATTGTCAACTTGCTCCAATGCAAGATCCTCTTGTTTGGACTTGTATAGTTGTTTTGCATTTTCACCGATAATATCGCCGCTGACATTAAGTCCTCGTATTGCCCGCCTGTTTTGTGGAGACAGTTCAAGCACCTGTTTATAGTAAGAAACCGCATTATCGTCCTTGGGGCTGGTTATACGTTCTTCCTGTATGGCATTTCTTGCACTGGTTAACAGCTGGTTGATTTTTTTCTGTCTGTTCGACAGCACAACAGTTTCCGCGGCTTCATTTTTGTTGTCAGTAAGATCTGTCTCCTGTTGCTGCTGCCTGACAAGTTCATCATTGGATTCATCTGCCAGGAAGCGTGATATCAGTAGTTTTGTCTGGTTTTCCTGCTCAGTGATTTTATCTTGATCACCTGTTGCCGCGTTGATGTCAACATCACTATCAATCACATTTTTTTTATCCTCCAACGTCGTCGAGGTGCCATCTTCAATTGTTGTTAATGCCATTGATGTTTCTTTTGATGTAGACGATGTGTCGGGTGCGGTGATCATTTTTCCCTGATCAATAGCAGCAGGATCACCAGCTGTCAGCTGCTTTGTATCAGTTTTATCCGCGACATTTTCCGGGTCATCTATCCATATTGAAATGATTACGATGACCACAATTACACCAAGAAGGCTAGCTAGCAGCTGCTTTACGCGTTTATTATCAGTTTTCCCGCTCATATCAGCAGGGAAAAAACGTTCTTTCAGGGAGCCGGTTAGCAGTGACAGTTTATTTGCTGTTTTTTGTTTGTTCTGAAACAGTTTTATTTCTGGCTGTGCTGGTCTTTGTAATTCTGCATCCAGACTTGCTTCATGAATTTTGTCAGGATCTTTCAGTGCGTAATGTCTCTCACGACGTGTGATACGGATGATTTCAGCAAGCTCATCGCAATCATCAGGTCTGTCCTCTTCCTTTTTTGCCAGCAGGTTATTCAACAGGGGCTGTAAATCAGAGAGATCATCTGGTAATTCAGGTATCGGGGAGTGGACATGGGCATACAGAACAGCCATGCTGTTTTCACTATCATAGGGTACATGCCCGGTCAGCATCTCAAATAAGATGATACCGAGGGAATAGATGTCAGTACGTGGGTCGTTGCCTAGCCCATCCGTTTGTTCGGGACTCATGTACTTGGGTGTACCGATCACTGTCCCCGCCCGTGTCAGGTTGGTATTGGACGTAATTGTTTTGGCAATACCAAAGTCAGTCAGT
Source organism: Arenicellales bacterium (assembly GCA_029287915.1). Classification (GTDB taxonomy): domain Bacteria; phylum Pseudomonadota; class Gammaproteobacteria; order BMS3Bbin11; family BMS3Bbin11; genus BMS3Bbin11. The sequence goes on along the minus strand of JARFQE010000102.1, from coordinate 37,759 downwards.
ACCGCTGCACCATTTTCACGAAACAGGATATTTTCAGGTTTTACATCACGATGGACGATACCTGCTTTGTGTGCGTAACCCAGTGCCAGTGCAATTTGACCGGCTACACTCAATGCCCATTCAGGGTCCCGCTGATGCTGCTGCATTAGCGTACGCATATTGCCACCAGGAATATATTCCATGGCGATGAACAGCTGGTGTTTTTGCAGGCCAATATCATAGACGGTTATGATGTTGGGGTGGCTCAACTGGGCAACAGTACGTCCCTCTCTAATAAAGCGTTCAGCGTAATCTGGTTCCATTGCCAAAAGTGGAGACATGACTTTGAGCGCGACTTGCCGGTCCAGCGATTCCTGTACTGCAAGATATACTGTCGCTATGCCACCACGACCCAGCTCTGAAAGGATTTTATAACCGGGAATTTCCGGGTAGCCCTGATTGTCTAATTCTTGCTGCAAAATGTTATATCCTGAAAACCGCAGTACTTTTATATTTATATTTCATCCCAGCGAGAATGAATATTTTTTCCGTATATAGAGGATAATAGGCGATGCGGCATGTTAAGGGAACACCTTGCCTGGGTTAAGTATGTTATTTGGGTCAAACAGGGATTTAAGTTTTTTCATCCAGGACAGTGAAACTTGATCAATTTCGAGCTCAATGTAGTTCTTTTTTTCGGTTCCTATTCCATGCTCACCGGATAATGTGCCACCCAGTTCCAGGACCAGGTTAAACACTGCTGATAAACAGGGCTGTGCTCTTTCAGCCTGTTCGACATTACGTGTGTCATACAACAGGTTGACATGGATATTACCATTGCCCGCATGACCAAAATTTACTATAGGTATTCCGTATCGCTCACTCAGTTCGTTTAGTCCCTGCAGCAGTGCAGGAATGTTACCAACGGGTACAACAACATCTTCATTTAGCTTATTCGGTGCGATCTCCCTCAATGCCGGAGAAAGGGCCTTACGTATTGCCCACAATTGACCTGCCTGCTGTTCATTTTCTGACTGCCTGATTTCAAGTAGAGACGAGTTGCGTACAGCGGTGGTAATATGCTCTACAGCATCTCTCATTTGTTTTTCAAATCCATCAACCTCAATCAGTAATAGTGCATGGCTATCCTCCGGCAATGAGATGCCTGGCCGATGCTGAATCAGGCCTATAGCAGCCCTGTCAAGAAATTCCAGCGCTGAAGGTATCAGAGGCTGATTCATGATTGCTACGATTGCATTTGTTGCGCCTTCAATAGAGCTGTAACTGGCGGTAATTGTTCTTCTCGACTCTGGCAGTGGGAGTAGTTTCAATGTTGCCTCGGTAATGATAGCCAGCGTGCCTTCACTACCAATCAATAGCCGCGTCATGTCATAGCCTGTAACTCCCTTGGTGGTTTTTTCTCCGCAGCGTAAGGTGTCTCCATTTGCGGTAACTGCAACTAGACCCAGGGTATTTTCGCGTGTAGTCGAATATTTTACAGCGCGAGGTCCAGCGGCATTAAAGGCCAGGTTCCCGCCAACAGTGCAGACACTGGCACTGCCCGGGTCAGGGGCCCAGAAAAAACCATTTTCTGCAGCGACATCCTGGACCGTTTGATTGGTAACACCAGGCTCTACTCGCATCAGCCTATTTTTGAGATCGACCTCAATAATGCGGTTCATCTGCTCCATTGACATCACCAGGCCACCCTGTACAGGGACTGAACCACCAGTAGTTCCTGTCCCTCGCCCACGAAGCACGAGTGGAACCCGGTAGTGATTGCATAATTTAGTTATGCTTACAACTTCCTCATGAGTAACAGGAAGTGCAACGGCCTGAGGTGTTGACTGCTTGCGTGAATTATCGAAGCCATAGGCCCAGCATTGCGCCGCATCCAGCAACAGTCTTTCTGTCGGAAGCGATGATTTCAGAGAGTTGAGGAAGTCATCAGGCAATCTATTTGATGCATCACTAGCGAGCATGGGATCAACCCCTGATGCGTTTTATCAGATCGCTGGTAGAGCGCTGATAGCGAAATGGGATGGAATGAACTTCCCCTCCGTGTTGGATAACTTCCCTGGCACCAACAATTTTCTCAATCGGCCAGTCACCACCCTTGACCAGAATATCCGGCCTTATTATCTGGATTAGTTGCAGTGGCGTATCTGTATCGAATGGGATTACCAGGTCAACACTTTGAAGCGCTGCAAGCAGTGCCATTCTGTCGTCCAAAGGGTTAATTGGCCTGTCTGCCCCCTTGTCCTGTCGACGTATCGAATCATCGGTATTAACGGCGACCAGCAGGCTGCTGCCTAATTGTGCGGCTTCCTCGAGATAACTGACATGTCCTCGATGAAGAATATCAAAACAACCATTGGTGAAAACCAGTGGTCGAGGCAGATTGTTGATCACAGGACTGTCTATGTCTGTAGCAGCCAGGATTTTATCTTTAATAGACGCCATCAGCGTTTTGCTTGCAGGTTTATTCAGGCCCCAGTAACTGGGTGTCGATAAGGTCACACAGACAGTGAATAATAATGATATGTATTTCCTGTATACGCGCGGTCAATTTCGCCGGTACAGACAGAAAAATATCATCTTCTTCCAGGATGCCGGCCAGATCGCCACCGGTATTGCCTGACAAAACCACGCAGTGCATATGACGTTGATGTGCGGCTAACACAGCTCGCAGTATATTTGGTGAATTTCCCGAGGTTGAAATTGCCAGTAGCACATCGCCCTCTAGTCCTAATGCACTGATCTGCTTGGAGTAGATATCTTCAAACGTGTAATCATTCGAGATTGAAGTTATGGTGGATGTATCTGTTGTCAGTGCCATAGCTGGTAAGCCAGGACGCTCTCGTTCAAAGCGATTTAGTAATTCAGACGAGAAGTGCTGGGCATCGCTCGCTGATCCACCATTTCCACAGCTTAATATTTTATGGTCTGCTAGTAAGGCATTGGTCATCAGGGTAGCGGCATCGACGATATCAGGCGCTAACTCGTCCATCGCTGCCTGGGCCGTCTCGATGTGCGAAGTAAAGATATTTGTAACTCGTTCCGTAATCTCCATTGCCAGTCTCTGTTGCCATATTATTTACCGGGCGCTGTTGCTCCTACTTTATCAGCGGGGTGGTCAGAATGCATCCTTGATCCATAAAATTTCATGTTTTGATGACTGTGCAGATATTGTTAAAACATCAAAGCGTTTGTAAAGGTGTTCAAAATACGTATGTGTCAGCAGGAAATGTTCGGCAGTTTTTCTTATACGCTGTATCTTCTTCGCGGTGATCGACTCGGCCGCAGAACCAAAATAAGGATTACTGCGGAATCGAACTTCAACAAACACCAGAGTGTTGCAATCCTGCATCAACAGATCAATCTCGCCAGCCTTACAATAATAATTCCTGCTTATGAGATGCAAGCCTTGCCCGGTCAGATACTTTTCTGCCACAGTTTCGGCTTCATTGCCCCGTCGCAGGTGTAATGGCAGGTATTGCTTCAAATTTTTTTTCACTGAATCGTCCTTGATACGTGAGTTGTTTATCGAGCAGGGTGGGTGAACCTTTGCGGAAACTGGCCCACAACATCTCCCTGTGGATGATACCATTTTTATCAATGCTTAGATTTCCCGACAACCCCTGATAATGAAGCAGTGGGTTTTCTCTCATTCGTTGAAGAAGGGGAAGGATGTTGAAGATATCCATTCCAAGGCCATATAGTCTGTTGTAACTGGTTTCTCTGTTTGGCCAGCCACCCTGTAAAAAGGTACGTAGTGACTCCAGTTCAATATTGGTTGCAATCATCCAGGGCATATCCGGAAAGCGTATCCGGTCCAGGTCCCTATCATTAACAGGGTCGACTTTGCCTGAAAATATTCGAGAAGTTGAATAGATCGGAAGATCGAATGCGTAGAAAAAATCCAGTAGTGGTTTGATCAGTCTTGCATTACTATTTGTTGCCGGTAGAAAGATAAAATCAATGTCCTGTCTGCGTCGAGCTTCAGCTGTGATTTTTCTACCAAGTAACCTTTTCATTTCAGCTATCCGCTGCTCACTACTATCAACGCCGAGCATACGGCGGGCGGGAGGGGAAAAGTCTGTTTCCTTTGCAGCATAGTTTTCACTTTTGACGATTTTCCCACCGAGTTGACTGAAGCGATCACCAAAGGCAGTTGCCATGCGTTGACCAATTGCTGTTTGTGGATACAGAATGACGCCACGACGGTGCCCATCTATCCAGGCGCGTTGTGCAGCCTGCTGGGCCTCCAGTTCCTGCGAAAGGCTGAACTGGAAAAGATTCTGCGGCGCATCGCTCTGCCCATCTGCAGGGGATAATAAAATTGTTGGAACCTTAATTTCAGCGGAAGATAACAGGCTGCCGATGGACTGGCGCCCTAGTGGGCCGACAATGAGCTCGGCACCATCATTGACGGCCTGGTTGTAGTAAAGCATCGCTGCATTAGCATCACGACCATAATCATATAAGCGGACCTGGTAACGGTGATTTGCGGCCTGGTCATTGTTCATGGCCTCAAACCCATCTCGAATTGCACTGGCTGCTGGTTCATACGATGAGGTCAATGGTAACAGGAAGGCAATTCTTTTCGGTGATGTTAGCATTGCTTCCCTGCTGATCTGATCAAGAACGGCTACGCTTGCTGGGTGTGAAGAATTCTTAATGCGCCAGTTATTTACAACTTGTTCAGCATTTTCGTAGACATTCTTTTGCCTGATCGCGAACGCCAGTTCTAACCAGCCAGCCAGTTCAGCATTTATTTCCATTTGCTGAATCATTCTTAATTGCTGATCATCGGTAAACATCAGTACATTCCAGATAAGGCGCTGGTTCTCCTCTGCGACATTACCTGCTACAAATCGTTCTCGCGTAATCAGTGCCTTCAACGCATCTGTCGTTTGTCCCTGTGCCAGAAAAGCTTTTGCGCGCATCAGATAGAACACGGCTAATGTTGCAGTTTGATAACTTTCAGCTCCACCGCTTAGTAATTGCTGAGCCTGAATACTGCCGCCTGCCTGCAATAGTATAGCTGCCTGCATAATACGCTTTCGTGTTCTCTGGTCAGAAGTCAATGATCCATCTTCTATGCTATCAAGCATATCAAGTGCAGGCCCGAGGCTGCCTGCCTGATACAATGAAGCTGCCTGCTGTAGCCTGAAGTCATCATTACTGTAGACCAACGGGAAGTCAGTGGGCAATTGCGAAACGGGCGACTCTATTTCCAGCGGTTGTGTGTATACGTCATCAGCTGTTGTTCTGGCAGCCGGGGCAGTTGTGTCGGGTGTTCGTGGAATCGGTGGTGGTGCCGATTGACAGGCAGACAGGATGAATAGCAGACTACCCAGGCTAGTGAGGAATATCAGTTTGTTAGGTTGCTTCAATTAGGGTGGGTCCAGTTTTCAGTCTGTAGTTTTTGGTGTTGTGATAAGGAAATAGACAAATGCTAAAATGTTGCTTTTTTTGTCCACAATGTTTTCTCTGTATCCTGGCTGCTATCAGTATCTTGGAGAGAGTATAGATTTTTAGGCGTTATCTTGAAACCTTTTCATTGTCAGAGTCTCTACTACATTCTTATATATATCCATTCATAGGAAAATCGGCATGTACTTTACGCTATGATCGCCTTAGGTTTATTGATCGATTGAAAAAACTGATACTTTTTCGCTGTAAATCTGGATATTAAATTACATTCGACTGCAGCCGGCATTATTCAGAGGCTCTTTGACCTCATTCACACACTCTTAATCATATGCACATATGCAATTATAGCGAGGGATGATGAAACCAGGCAAAACTGAAAAACCCGGAAAATTGTATGTTGTTGCAACACCTATTGGCAATCTCTCAGATATTACGAATCGTGCGATTGAAACACTGGCATCAGTTAAGCTTATAGCCGCTGAAGATACACGCCATAGTAAGATTCTTTTACAACATTATGGAATCAATACTGCAATGATTTCACTGCATGAACATAATGAAGCCTCAAGAATAAAAAAAATCATTGGAATTTTGCAGACGGGCAGTTCAGTGGCACTGATCAGTGATGCAGGAACACCACTAATTTCTGATCCGGGATGCAGGCTAGTTATAGCTGCTCACGAAGCAGGGATGCAGCTTGTTCCAGTGCCTGGGCCCAGTGCCATTAGTGCCATGTTATCAGTCGCAGGGCAGTCAGTGGAACGATTTTGTTTTGAAGGTTTTCTGCCATCAAAACCTCCAGCACGGCGAAAACAGCTGGAAAGTCTAGTGTCTGAGGACCGCACACTGGTCTTTTATGAATCATCACACCGAATTCGTGATTCCCTAAACGACATGAAAAATATCTTTGGTTCTTCACGTGGTTGTACTGTCGGAAGAGAGCTTACCAAGCGATATGAGTCACTATACCGGGGAACCCTTGACGAAGTTATCCTGCAAATGGAACAGAATTTACATTCAGTACGTGGCGAATTTGTCGTGGTGATAGCGGGCGCAGTGACAAGTTCTGATGACAGCGTTGAAAAGGGCAGGTCAATTATGGATGTCCTGCTCACTGAATTATCGGTATCACAGGCAGCGAGTCTTGCAGCGAGATTGTCGGGTGCCAGGAAGAAGGTGCTTTATGAGTACGGATTAAGCAAGAAGGGAACGTAACCAAGTTTCAAAGTCGCTGCACGAGACATAAAAATAAGGGTTATCTAAATTTATAATCCTTAATCATTAACCAGTACTTGTGTTAAAATTCATCACGAGCTGGCCAGGCAGTCGCTGTAGATGGTTTTGGCTATCTGCAGAGGAAAGTCCGGGCTCCGCAGGGTAGAGTGCCAGGTAACGCCTGGACGGTGTGAACCGATGGAAAGTGCCACAGAAAATATACCGCCTAAGTCCTTCGGGGCCGGTAAGGTTGAAATGGTGCGGTAAGAGCGCACCGCACCTGTGGCAACACAGGTGGCAGGGCAAACCCCGCTCGGAGCAAGACCAAATAGAGATCCTGAGGCATGACCCGTGCTGGATCTGGGTAGGTTGCTTGAGGTGTCCGGTGACGGGCATCCTAGATGAATGACTGTCCATGACAGAACCCGGCTTAACGGCCAGCTCAACTTTTTTGATGAAATCCTTTTCTAGAATTGCATCAGTTGCCCGAGACACTGAAGCAGAAGTCTCGATATATGAATTTTCTGAACCTTCTTCTTTTCAATCTCTTATAATTCAGACTTAAAGTAAATTATTAGCCGTCTGTCGGAAATTAAGCTAATTGACTGTTTTTAAAGAAAGAATTCAATCATTTGCTTGACATATCCTGTTTTTGGGTCGTATAGTGTCAAAAAGTGGGTAAAAGTGGATAAATTGCCAAATTAAAAGGCAAATGACACATACAAGTGGTGGATGATGTTTAGAGGAGTTAACCAGGTTAATCTGGACAGCAAGGGGAGGATTGCTATCCCAACTCGCTATCGCGAGGAGTTGCGCTCGAAAGCTGATAGCCACATGGTCGTCACCGTTAACATAACAGACCGCTGCTTATGGCTTTATACCCTGCCTGAATGGGAGCGAATTGAAGCCGATGTCACTGCTCTGCCTTCATTTGATAAGCGCGCTGCAAAACTCAAGCGATTCTTTATCGGCCAGGCCACTGATGTTGATATGGATGCCAGTGGGCGTCTGCTGCTACCACCACCTCTGAGAGAATTTTCACAATTAAAAAAACGTATCGTACTGGCCGGTCAGGGTAACAAGTTTGAAGTCTGGGATGAGGATAACTGGAAGGCTCAGCGTGATGAATGGATGGAGGGAGGCCTTGGCGATGGGCCAATGCTCGTTGAACTAGAATCACTTTCTTTATAGGTGGAACGATGGCAGAACGCTCCCATCGCCCCGTCCTGCTGGAGGAGGTAGTCAACGCAATGAAAGTCCGTGAGGATGGGTACTATCTGGATGCAACTGCCGGTCGAGGCGGCCATGTGGCTGCGATACTTGAGCGACTCGGCCCAGCAGGCCGAATACTCGCCATTGACAGAGATCCTCAGGCGGTTGCTGCTGTAACAGAACGATTTGCCGGTGATGCGCGTGTGCAGACCAGACAGGCAAATTTCTCATCCTTGTCCAGTATTGTCCGGCAGCGAGAATGCTTCAATGGCATTCTTTTTGATTTCGGTGTTTCCTCGCCGCAACTTGATGATGCCTCGCGTGGATTTAGTTTTATGCAGGATGGGCCATTGGATATGCGTATGAATCCATCTGATCACCCCAGTGCAGCAGAATGGCTGGCAACGGCGGAGCAGCATGAAATAAGGGATGTGTTACGACGTTTTGGTGAGGAGCGGTATGCTCATCGTATTGCCTGGGCGATTGTTAACACCCGTGCTGAACAACCAATTGAAACAACGGCACAGCTCGTCGCTCTGATTAAAGAGATCGTTCCAGCCCGTGATCAGGATAAACATCCAGCGACAAGAAGTTTTCAGGCTATTCGTATTCGCATCAACAGAGAATTAGAGGAAATAGCTAGTGTGTTGCCTGTTGCTGTAGCAGCACTATGTGAAGGTGGTCGTTTACTGGCAATCAGCTTTCATTCACTGGAAGACCGAATCGTAAAAAGGTTTATGCGTGATCAGGCGCGTGGCGATGACCTGCCAAAAGAAATTCCGATACGTGATGCTGAGCGCAAACCGGCTCTGCGTCTGATTGGTAAACCTGTACGGGCGTCTGCCAAGGAAATTGATGATAACCCACGTGCACGAAGCGCTATTTTACGCGTAGCCGAACGGCTTGCTGTTGACAGGGAAGTGGCATGATTAAGAAGACAATGTTTGTTTACGGTCTGGTTCTTATGCTTGCCCTGTGTCTGGTTTATACGCGTGTTACGACGCGAAGTCTTTATTTGCAGCTGCAGTCGCTACAGCAGCAGCGTGATGATTTCAATGTGGAATGGGGCCGGCTATTGCTGCAGGAAGCACGTTATGCAGAACCTAGATATATAGAAAAGGTGGCTCGCGAGAAATTGGGTATGGTTTTTCCAGTACGTGAAAAAATCTCGGTGATTCGATTGCCATGAGTAGATCAGTTAGCAGAAAAAGAAAAAATTCGATGACCAGTTCAGTCAGATACTGGGTCGTTCTGAGCGTCATTGCGTCATTGTTTGCAGTGATGGCAGGGCGCGCGCTTTTTCTGCAGTTCTTCAATGCAGACTTTCTAAAACAACGGGGCAATGCACAGGCACTAAGGGTGATAGACGTACCTGCAGTGCGTGGAATGATTCTCGATCGAAATGGTCAGCCTCTCGCCGTCAGTACGCCGGTCGATGCAGTGAGTGCTAACCCGGCAAAACTTTATGCCAATCCGGACAGCTGGAAACCACTGGCGAAAACTCTTGGTGTTAGTTATAGCGAGCTCAAAGCAAAAATTAAACAAAACAGAAAACGGCATTTTATTTATTTAGACCGACAGGTTTTGCCCGCTACTGCTGAGCGTGTAATGGCGCTGGATATAGACGGTGTATTTCTGCGTAGAGAATATAAACGTTATTACCCTCTTGGCGCTGTAACGGGTCATCTGGTTGGTTTTACCAATGTAGATGATCAGGGGCTGGAGGGTGTTGAGCTGGCCTATAACGATAGTTTGCGTGGTCGCCCTGGAAAAGATCAGGTTATACGTGATGCCTCGGGACATATCATTGAGCACGTTAGCAACATAAAAAGAGCAGCAGATGGCGAAGACCTGGTATTGAGTATTGATAGCCGAATTCAATATCTTGCCTATCGGTCGCTAAAAAAAGCCGTTGTTGAGCACAAGGCAACGAGCGGCAGTGCAGTTGTTGTTGATGTCAAAAGTGGTGAGATTCTGGCAATGGTGAATGAGCCTGGATTCAATCCCAATGACAGAAGTCAGTTGCGTAGCAGTCGGTTTCGAAACAGGGCGGTAACTGACAGCTTTGAACCCGGTTCAACGGTTAAGCCGCTGACTGTTGTGGCGTCACTGGAAAATAACTATGTCACTCCCGCTACCATTCTTGAAACTGATGGTGGCAAGATGAAACTGGCCAGGTACACCATCAGGGATACTCATGACTACGGAAACCTCAGTGTTTCCAGTGTGATAATGAAATCCAGTAACGTAGGTGCAGCCAAGTTGGCAATGCAGCTTGAAAACAAAGAATTATGGTCGGTTTTCAATAGTGTTGGATTTGGCAAGTTGCCACAGTCTGGATTGCCTGGCGAGGCAAAGGGTGCGTTCAGTCATTTTTCTGACTGGCGCGATATTCGCCGTGCCACCATAGGATATGGATATGGGCTATCAGTTACGCCACTACAACTTGTGCAGGCCTATGCAACACTGGCTAATGATGGCAAGCAGCTACCTCTGAGTATACTGCGCCGCAGTGACGTCCCTGATGGTGAGCAGGTGATATCTGCAAAAGCAGCAAAACAGGTCCAGCACATGCTTGAATTAGCGGTTAGTGATGAGGGGACGGGGAGTAATGCACGTATCCCTATGTACCATGTTGCCGGTAAGACGGGTACTTCGCGCAAGGCTGAAGGAAAGGGCTATTCAAAGTTATATAACGCTGTTTTCGCCGGTATAGCTCCAGCATCCAGCCCTCGCCTTACCATGGTAGTGGTAGTCAATGAGCCAGGTGCCGGCAAGTATTATGGCGGTACTGTTGCTGCACCTGTGTTTGCTAGCGTGATGACGGGTGCTTTGCGTCTGCTTGATGTAGCACCGGATGATATCTCAGATGACAGGCTGCTTATAGCGAAACGTGTCAATCTTTCCAGTCAGGAGGGTGACAGGTGAATGTGGCCATGAGCAGTACACAGAAAAATCATAGCCTGTCAGATCTGTTAGCAGGTATAGCAGTGGTGCCTGCAGATGATGACCTGATTGTGACAGGTATAAGTATCGATAGCAGAAAGGTATCTGCTGGAGACTTGTTCATTGCACTGCCGGGTAGTCGGCAGCACGGTAGCCAATTTATAGATGACGCGATAACTCGAGGAGCTTCCTCGGTTGTTATTGATGCAGCGGCAGAATTGCCTCACAGGCTAGATTCAGGTGTGCCAATGATAAAAGTGCCAGAGCTTTCAGTGCAGGCAGGAGTCATTGCCAGCCGATTTTACAATGAGCCCAGCAGGGGAATAACTGTAACAGGCATCACTGGTACCAACGGTAAGACGACCTGCAGCGTATTACTTGCCCAGGCTCAGAACTTTCTCGGCGCCAGATCAAGTGTCATAGGGACACTGGGATCTGGCCTGTGGGGGCGGCTTGCCAAATCTACCCACACTACGCCTGACGCAGTCACTTTGCAAAGTCAAATTTCACAGTTCCGTGAACAGGGCAGTGATGAACTGCTGATGGAGGTCTCTTCTCATGGACTGCAGCAGGGTCGAGTGAGTGGTACAGATTTTAATATCGCAGTATTTACCAACCTGAGCCAGGACCATCTTGATTATCATGGGAGCATGCAGAAATATGGTGCCGCAAAAGCAATCCTATTTCGCCAACATGAACTGGATCTTGCAGTTATTAATAGTGATGATGCATACGGCAGGGAATTGCTAACTGGAGCTGGCGGCTCCGATTCATCTATCAGGGCCAAACGAATCATTAGTTATGGTATTGACAGTGGTGATGTGCGTGCTCGTCACATCAAGCTTCATTCAGCAGGTATAAGTTTTCAGGTTCAGTCACGCTGGGGTGAGTTAAATATAAGCAGTAAGCTGATGGGCCGTTTTAATGTCTATAATCTGCTTGCCTGCGCAGCTGTTTTACTTGCCAGGGGGCATAAGCCAGTCGATGTTGCCAGGGCTCTGTCGATAGCAGAACCAGCTCCCGGGCGGATGCAGTGCTTTCGATCAACCAGTGCTACCGTAGTTATTGATTTTGCCCATACACCTGATGCCCTGCAACAGGCATTGATCACATTACATGAGCACATTCCAGGCCGGCATCTGATTTGTGTCTTTGGCTGTGGTGGCGATCGTGATCAGGATAAACGTCCGATTATGGGCAGGATCGCTGAGCAACTGGCTGATATTGTCATTATCACAGATGACAACCCGCGCCATGAAGAAGCCGCCAAGATTCGTGCAGATATTTTATCCGGTATGCAAAATCCAGCACAGCAGATTGCTGATCGCCGACAGGCAATTAAGGCAGCCTGGCAGTTGGCTGAGCGGGAAGACATTATCCTGATCGCCGGCAAAGGTCACGAATCCTTTCAACAGGTGGGTGATTTGAAGATCCCATTCAGCGATGTCGAAGTAGTGTCGTCATTACTGTCTGCACCCCAGGAGAAGCTGCAATGATGCTGTCGCAGCTAAGTCGGATCGTTGGCGGCAGCTTCACCGGTTCAGATGTGAATTTTGACTCGGTCAGCATTGATACCCGTACTCTCTGTAAAAATGCATTGTTTGTTGCACTGAAAGGGCCCAACTTTAATGGCCACGACTTTATTTCCAGTGCTCGGAAGCGTGGTGCTGCAGCGGCACTGGTCTCTGAGCAAGTTTCCGATGTTTTACCTGTAGCAAAAGTGGCGGATACCCGACTGGCTCTTGGTACTCTGGCCGCTAGCTGGCGGGCAAATTTCGAGATTCCTGTCGTTGCTGTCACTGGCAGCAATGGCAAGACAACTGTTAAGGAGATGCTGAGCAGTATTTTTACTCAGGCATGTGGTGGAAATAAAAGTCACGTGCTGTCGACTATTGGCAACCTGAACAACGATCTCGGTTTGCCATTGACCCTGCTGCGGTTACGCAAGTGTCATCGTTATGCAGTAACAGAAATGGGCATGAATCATCCCGGTGAGTTGAGCTATTTGACTTCCATAGCAAGGCCTGATGTGGCCGTGATTACTAATGCAGCTGCAGCACATCTGCAAGGTCTGCAATCTGTAGAAGGTGTTGCGCGTGCCAAAGCCGAGATTTTTTCGGGCGTTAAAGCCGAAGGCACTGCTGTCATCAATGATGATGACAAATATGCGCCTCTGTGGCACCAGCTTGCAGGCGACTTGAAGATCATTAGTTTCAGTCTGCAGCATGATGCAGATGTCACTGCGGAGTTTGATCTGCACAAGGATAATAGCACGCTAGAGACCCACACACCGTGGGGCGATGCCAGTTTCCGCCTGGCGTTACCTGGACGACATAACATCGCCAATGCACTGGCTGCTGTGGCGGCAGCTGGAACTGTTGGTGTAAGCCTGACAGACATCGTGGCAGGTCTGGAACACTGGCACGGTGTTGCTGGTCGACAGCAAACGAAAACAATTCATGGCATCCAAGTTATTGACGATAGTTACAACGCCAATCCTGCATCGATAAGTGCAGCACTCGAGGTGCTGGCTATGCAGGATGGGATGAAGATATTTGTGCTGGGTGATATGGGCGAACTGGGTGAGAACTCGGCAGCATTTCATGAACAGGCTGGGAAACTGGCAAAAGAGCTTGCTATTGATGCCTGTTATACCCTCGGCGACCAGACCAGGCTCACCGCACAGGCCTTCGGCCACGGCGCTTATTTTTTTACTGAACCAGAACAGCTTGTCGGAGCGCTGCAAAAGGAAATTCATAATAACCGCGGCAGGTCGGTGAGTATTCTGGTCAAGGGCTCAAGAGCTATGAAAATGGAGAAGATTATTGAGCTACTTGAACAAAATGGAACGGGGGATTAAGCGGTGCTGCTATATCTATTTGAGAAACTGGCGGAAAGCTTCAGTGCCTTCAATGTATTCCAGTATCTCACATTGCGAGGCGTGCTGAGTGTGGTAACTGCTCTGATTATCAGCCTGATACTTGGGCCCACTATGATACGGAAGTTAGGTGTCCATCAGATCGGCCAGGTGGTTCGTGATGATGGGCCTTCGACGCATTTTGACAAGGTAGGTACCCCGACCATGGGCGGCGCCTTAATTCTTGTTGCAATCACAATATCTACTCTGCTGTGGGCAGACCTTGGCAACCGCTTTGTCTGGGTTGCTTTGCTGGTTACGGTGAGTTTCGGAGTTATTGGCTGGATCGATGATTACCGCAAGGTTATTGATAAAGATTCACGAGGCATGGGAGCCGGATCAAAATTTTTCTGGCAATCAGTAGCGGGTGCCAGTGCAGCGATATACCTGTTTAGCTCGGCGCAATCGCCGGCCGAGATAAGCCTGATCGTTCCCGTCTTTAAAGATGTTGTTATTTATCTGGGACCCTGGTTCATTCTACTTGCCTATTTAATGGTAGTAGGCACCAGTAATGCAGTCAATCTCACCGATGGTCTCGATGGCCTTGCCATCATGCCGACAGTCATGGTCGCAGGCGGCCTGGGTGTGTTTGCTTATGCAACGGGCCATTCGGTATTTGCAAGTTATTTGGGTATCCCCTATATCCCGGGGGTTGGTGAGCTGCTGATATTTTGTACTGCACTGGCTGGAGCTGGACTGGGTTTCCTCTGGTTCAATACCTATCCAGCTCAGGTTTTTATGGGAGATATTGGTGCCCTGTCATTAGGCGCAGCACTTGCCATTGTTGCTGTTATGGTCAGGCAGGAAATTGTGTTGCTCGTAATGGGGGGAGTTTTCGTGATGGAAACGGCTTCAGTCATTTTGCAGGTCACTTCATACAAACTTACCGGCAAGCGAATTTTTCGGATGGCACCCCTGCATCATCATTTTGAATTAAAGGGCTGGCCAGAACCCCGCGTTATTGTTCGTTTCTGGATTATTACCCTGATCCTTGTCGCCATCGGGTTGGCGACACTGAAAGTGCGTTGATAGAGATATATAGAAAAGAGCAGATGATTGGTCAGCAAATACAATTCGCAAATTCTTCTCAAGCGGCAAGTTTTATGACTGTCGATGACCTGCCCGGCTCATCAGCTGGCGGAGAGCGGAAGCTTGATCAGGCTTGTCAGCTGCAGGGCAGCCCCGCTCACGCCGTGATTATCGGACTGGGTCGCTCAGGTCTGGCAACTGCAGTATTCCTCAGCAATATCGGTCTGGATGTTGATGTGTACGATTCCAGCGAGAAACCTGGTTTGCGGGAACAACTGCACCAGCAGGCCCCCGGTGTTCGGCTTATTTGCGGTAGCCTGGTTATTGAACGCTGGTCTGATGATAGTTTGCTTGTGGTATCACCAGGCGTACCCCTGACACACCCTGATCTGGCACAAATACTGCGAAAAGGTGTGCGCCCGATTGGTGATGTCGAACTGTTTTCTCAGTGCGTGCAGGCCCCCGTCATCGCAATTACCGGCTCTAATGGGAAATCTACAGTTACGGTGCTGCTGGGTGAAATACTTCGTCATGCCGGACGCAAGGTTGCAGTCGGTGGAAACATCGGTGTACCGGTACTAGAGCTGCTAGATGACGATAACATCGAAATTTTTGTGCTTGAGCTATCCAGCTTCCAGCTGGAAACGACATGGAGCCTGAATCCTGTTATCGCTACCGTGTTGAATGTTGCAGCTGATCATATGGATCGCTATGCGAGTATGGATGATTATGTTGCCAGTAAGGCTAAAGTCTATCGTGGCAATGGCAAGATGTTATTGAATGCTGATGATCCTGCCACTGATCAGTTTATGCAGAATGATCGAGAGCAAATCTTCTTCAGCTCGGCAGCACCTGTCAATGACAGCGATTTTGGTCTGTCAGACCTTGATGATCGACTTTTTCTCTTCCGGGGCCGCCAAGCCTTGATGGCGGCAGATGAGATTCATCTTGCCGGTCAGCATAACCTGTTGAATGTGCTGGCAGCCTGGGCACTTGCCAGTAATGTCGGTGTTGAAGATCATGTCATTAAAGAGGCTGTTACAAACTTTAAAGGATTACCTCATCGCATGGAATGGCTGGCTACGATTGATGGTGTCGACTGGATAAATGATTCAAAAGGAACCAATGTTGGCGCAACTGTTGCTGCGATCAGTGGGCTAACGCATCCAGTCATACTTATCGCCGGGGGTATTGCCAAAGATGCAGATTTTTCTCCTCTGCGTGAGGTCGTGGCGCAGCATGTAAAGGCGGCCATTTTAATTGGCAGCGATGCTGGAAAAATAGCAACAGCAATATCAGAACTGGTACCAGTCAGCCTGGCTGTTGATATGTCAGATGCGGTAGCAAAAGCTACTGAGATGGCTCGAACAGGGGACGTTGTGCTGTTGTCACCGGCCTGCGCGAGTTTTGATATGTATCAGAACTTTGAGCACAGAGGGGATGAATTCCGCCGTTGTGTTGGAGGCATAGTCTGATGGCTACCTCTCATGCGGTTAAAGCATCGATCCCCTCAGCTAATGCTTCGACAAACCAGCAGCTGGGTCTGTTTATACCCATTATAGGGCTGCTTGGTTTGAGTATCGTGATGGTATTTTCAGCATCAATGAGTGCAAGCAGTATGGAGCAGGGCCCGGCCTTATCGGTTTTAAGGCAGCAGGCTATTTACGTGTTTCTGGCGGTGATCCTGATGATGGCGGTGTCGCGGATTCCCCTCAGCCTGGTCGAAAAAACTGGTCCAGTGCTGGTGATTATGTCGATGCTGGTGCTGGCTGCAATTCTACTGCCAGGCGTTGGTACAGAAGTTTGGGGTAGCGTGCGCTGGATAAAACTGGGGCCGATCAATCTTCAGCCATCAGAGTTTGCCAAAGTGTTCCTGATAATCTATATCGCTGGTTTCCTGACTCGAAAGAGGGAAGAGATGCGAATTTTTAGCCAGGGCATACTGATTGTGGCTATTGTCCTTGCAATGTTCGGTGGTCTACTGCTGATGGAGCCAGATTTTGGATCAACCGTGGTCATCGTTGCCACGGTCTTTGGCATGATGTTTCTTGGCGGAATACGCTATTTCCACTTCTTTATGATCCTGGGTATTGCGGTTGCTGGTGGAGTCTTGCTGGTGACCTTTGCCGCCTACAGGATGCAGCGAATAGTTGGTTTTATGGATCCCTGGTCTGACCCCATGAACAAGGGATATCAACTTATTCAGTCCTATATCGCTTTTGGGCGCGGTGGCTGGAGTGGTATCGGTCTGGGAGAAAGTATCCAGAAGCTCAACTATCTTCCTGCAGCACGCACAGATTTCCTGTTCGCAGTGATTGGAGAGGAACTGGGTTTCATCGGTGTAGTCGTCGTTCTGGGGCTGTTTCTCACACTGATCTGGCAGGCCTTTGCATTGTCACGCAAAGCTGAATCACTGGGTAATCTGTTTGCCTGCCGCCTGGCCCAGGGAATTGGATTATTGATAGCCATTGAGGTGTTAATAAACACTGGTGTGAATATGGGCGTGCTACCAACAAAAGGTCTGCCATTGCCCTTTATTTCTCAGGGCGGATCGAGCCTGCTAGCCAGCAGCATGGCTATGGGCCTGTTACTGGCGGTTGCCCGCGAGACCACTCCAATGCCAGGGAGAAGGAAGCGATGAGTACGCTTATGATTATGGCGGGTGGGACAGGTGGACATGTCTATCCGGCGCTGTCAGTTGCACATGAGCTTCAATCAGATGGAGTAGATATCTTCTGGCTAGGAACTCGGCAAGGTATTGAAGCGCGCGTAGTTCCGCAGAATAAAATTGATATTGAATGGATCTCAATCAGTGGAATAAAAGGGAAAGGCCTGCTTGCACTCATTGCTGCACCGCTCAAAATAATTTATGCAATGCTGCAAACCGCGCTAATTATTTATCGGCGGCGTCCGCAAGCCGCTCTTGGCATGGGTGGTTTTGTTTCAGGGCCGGGTGGGCTGATGGCGAAGCTGTTGATGGTGCCATTAGTCATCCACGAATCAAATGCGGTTGCAGGGCTGACCAATAAATGGCTGGCAAAAATTGCTAATGAGGTACTTGTGGGTTTTCCCGATGTACTAAGGAAAAAACATCATTATCACTACGTCGGAAACCCTGTTCGTCAAAGTATTGCGTCATTGCCAGCACCCGATAAGCGACTTCAGGGCCGCTCAGGCAATATACATCTACTGATAGTCGGCGGTAGCCTCGGGGCACAGGTGCTCAACGAGACTGTACCTGCTGCTCTGGCATTAATGGATGCTGCAGTGCGGCCTGTTGTATGCCACCAGGCAGGTAAAGGAAAGCTGAAAGCCACATCAGAGATCTATCAAACTCTTGGTGTTGAAGCCGGCTGCAGTGAATATATTGAAGACATGGCTGCAGCCTACCAGTGGGCCGACCTGGTGATTTGCCGCGCCGGTGCGATGACTGTTGCTGAAATTGCTGCTGCAGGAGTCGCGGCAATTCTTGTTCCATACCCGCATGCTATCTATGATCATCAGACGCACAATGCGCGTTTCCTTTCCGACAGGAAGGCGGCCATTCTGATTGCGCAGGAAAGATTCTCAGAAAACACACTTTCATCACTTCTTGTTGAACTGGCCGGCGATCGACCATTTCTGATAGGTATGTCAAGACGTGCAAGACAGAATGCATTAATCGATGCATCACGTCATGTGGCAGATATCTGTAACGAGGTGATGCATGCGTGAATACGTCAAACATATTCATTTCGTGGGCATCGGCGGAGCAGGCATGAGCGGCATTGCGCAGGTGCTGATCAATCAGGGCTACCAGGTATCAGGTTCAGATCTGGTTGCTTCTGCAGTGACTGAGCAGCTGACTGAACAGGGTGCAAAGATCTTTCTGCGTCATGCAGCGGATAATATTCTCACAGCGGATGTTGTCGTGATCTCCAGTGCAGTCGGTGATGACAATCCTGAGGTAATGGCAGCACGTGAAGCCAAAGTACCAGTTATCCCACGTGCTGAAATGCTGGGTGAACTAATGCGTTTTTCCAAAGGCATCGCTGTTGCCGGTACACATGGCAAGACCACTACCACATCACTGGTTGC
Organism: Arenicellales bacterium; assembly: GCA_029287915.1. Classification (GTDB taxonomy): domain Bacteria; phylum Pseudomonadota; class Gammaproteobacteria; order BMS3Bbin11; family BMS3Bbin11; genus BMS3Bbin11. The sequence continues at coordinate 18,945 of JARFQE010000102.1, read as the reverse complement.
CAGCGTGATGGCCAGTGGCGATATGGATCCGACCTTTATCATTGGTGGACGCTTATTGAGTGCTGATGCAAATGCACGATTAGGTCGTGGTGAGTTCCTGGTCGCCGAGGCAGATGAAAGTGATGCCTCGTTCCTCCATTTGCAACCACTAATTGCAGTGATCACCAATATTGATGCAGACCATCTGGAAACCTACCATGGTGATTTCTCTGTATTAAAAGATACTTTCATCCAGTTTCTGCACAACCTGCCGTTTTATGGCCTGGCTATTCTGTGTGTGGATGATCCGGTAGTGCGCGAAATACTACCTGCAATCAGCCGGCCAGTTGTAACCTATGGGTTCAGTGAGGATGCAGATATTCAGGCATCTGCTTTCAGGCAGCAAGGCGTCCGGTCAGTATTTACTGTAAGTCAGAAATCCTCTGAAAATCAGATGGAAGTGACGCTGAATATGCCGGGGCGGCATAATGTTCTTAATGCACTGGCGGCAATTTCGATTGCCTGGACGCTCGGTATTAGCAATAAAAAAATTATCGCCGGGCTGAATGATTTTCAGGGCATCGGGCGTCGTTTTCAGGTCAATGCTGGCCTGCCATTTAAGGATGGTGAAGTGATTCTGGTTGACGATTATGCCCACCATCCTCGTGAGCTTCAGGCGGTTTTATCAGCCATTAATGTCGCGTGGCCTGAACGGCGTAAACTGATCGTGTTTCAGCCACACCGCTACAGTCGGACCCGTGATCTGATGGAGGACTTTGGCCAGGTTCTCAGCACCGTAGACAACCTTCTGGTGATGGAAGTCTACGCAGCTGGTGAGGCACCTGACAGTAGTGCGGATGGCAGAGCACTATGTCGTGCAATCCGTGCCCGTGGCAGTGCGATTCCCATCTTTGTTGAAGATCGGGAGCAGTTGTTTGAAGTACTGGCCAATACCATGCAGGCGGGTGATGTCCTGGCCACACTCGGTGCTGGAGACATTGGAAGAATTGCTCAGCAGTTGCCCGAGTTCATTAGTGGCCTGGGCGGGGAGACATGATGATGGCAGAAAATCATCATAGCTGGAAAGGGGTCTTACTTAAAAATGAACCGATGGCCCGCTATACCTCATGGCGCGTCGGTGGCATGGCAGATATTTTTTATCAGCCAGCAGATATTGATGACCTGGCAAACTTCTTACGGGAATCAGATTACTCGTTGCCACTCACCTGGCTGGGTCTTGGCAGTAATCTGCTGGTGCGCGATGGAGGTATTCGCGGGATCGTCATTCATGTACTGAGTGGGATGAAAAATATTTCTCTACTGGAAGGAACGCTGGTTCGTGTAGAAGTGGGTGTTCCCTCTGCCAGAGTTGCACGTTTTTGTGCGAACAATAATCTTTGCGGTGCTGAATTTCTTGCTGGTATACCGGGTCTATTCGGTGGTGCACTAAAAATGAACGCCGGTGCCTTTGGTAGTGAGACGTGGCAAATAGTTGATTCTGTTGAAATGATCGATCGTCATGGAAACCTGATTCAGCGATCAGTTGATGACTTTACAGTGGACTATCGTTCAGTCCAATGCCCAACAGATGAATGGTTTGTTGCTGCCAATATAAGATTAAAACCGGGGCGTAGTGGCGAATCAAAAAGCCGGGTTCGCAATCTGCTTGAAAAAAGAAATGAGTCCCAGCCAGTAGGGACCGCAAATGCAGGTTCCGTATTTAAAAACCCGCCTGGTGATTTTGCTGCCAGACTGATTGAATCCTGTGGCTTGAAAGGGATGCGAATGGGTGGCGCCGTGGTATCCGATAAACATGCCAATTTCATTATTAACAATGGCGCTGCCAGTGCAGCTGATATTGAAGCCCTTATTCTGCATATACAGAAAGTCGTAGCAGAAAAGACTGGTGTCGAGTTACAGACCGAAGTCCACATCATTGGGGAGGCCGTCAATGACTGATAAATCGTTGTTGGCACACTTCGGTAAGGTCGCCGTTCTGATGGGAGGTCCTTCTGCCGAGCGTGAAATCTCACTATTGTCTGGCAATGCTGTGCTAAAGGCTCTTGTTGATATGGGCATCGATGCACATGGTTTTGATGTTAGTGACGCATCGGTGCTTAGTGATTTGCAGAAGCATGGAATAAACCGTGTATTTATCGCCCTGCATGGTCGCTGGGGTGAAGATGGTGTGATCCAGGGTGCACTTGAAGTGCTGGGCCTCCCCTATACCGGAAGCGGGGTACTTGGATCTGCCATCGCGATGGAAAAAGGTCGCTGCAAGTTAATGTGGATAGGAGCGGGCCTGTCTACACCTGACTTTATTTATCTACAGGATGAAAAGGACCTTGAACTGGCCGCGGTCAGGATCGGTTTCCCAATGGCAATTAAGCCGTCACGTGAAGGTTCAAGCCTGGGTGTCAGCAAGGCAAATAACCGCGAAGAGCTTGTTCAGTTCTGGCGAGCAGCGAAACAGCTTGATGACATTGTTCTGGCAGAAAAATGGATAACAGGGACTGAACTCACTGTTGCCATACTTGGCAACAGGGCGTTGCCAGTGATCAGGCTTGAGGCTAAAGGCGAGTTTTATGATTTTGATGCTAAGTATATTAGTGATGAAACGTCTTATATCTGTCCATGCGGGTTGCCTACAGAACTTGAACAGGAAGTACAGCAGCTGGCAGTCAAAGCCTTTAATGTAGCCTCGTGTAGCGGCTGGGGCAGGGTCGATGTCTTACTGGACAAAGATCAGAAGCCCTATTTGCTGGAAGCCAATACTGTTCCTGGTATGACTTCGCATTCACTGGTTCCGATGGCCGCAAAACAGGCTGGTATCGAATTCAATCAGCTGGTGATACGAATTCTGGAGACAGCCGATGAATAGTACAAAGAACAACACTCGGACTGTGGTTAAGCATCAAGCAGGAAGCCTGCTCAGTAGCATGCTGCTCCTTCTTCTTATAACAGCAGGTTTTCTGCTGCTGACTGACTATGTACTGCAACCTGACCGTTTTCCGGTCTCGCGAATCAGTTTTATTGGCGAATTCAGGCACGTCGATAAAGCAGTCTTACAGGCTGATGTGTCACCCTATATAGGAAAAAATTTCTTTGCGATTAATTTGCGCAAGCTTGAGAAATCACTGCGCGATATTGACTGGGTATCAGATGTTACGGTTAGTCGACGCTGGCCAGATAGCTTGCTAATCAGTGTTAAAGAACAGCGCTTGATTGCAGCATGGAATGATAAGTACTGGGTGACCAGTGATGCAAATGTTGTCGAGATGCCTGGTTTGAATATGAAAGGTCTACCACGCTGGTATGGACCTCAGGGGACACAGGTTCTTGTTCAGCTCAGACACCACCAGTTTTCCAATTTGCTAGCAGATGTCGGCATGCAGTTAAAGCAGCTAACTTATTCTCAGCGCGGGGCCTGGCAGCTTACTGCATTTAATGATTCAAGAAATGAGCAAGTGAATATCCGTCTCGGGCGACGTGACATGAAAGATCGACTGTATCGTTTTACCCGTGCCTATGGTCAAACACTGGGAAAACTTGAACAACGTCTTGTTTCTGTGGATCTGCGCTATCCCAACGGTTTTGCAGTGAAGTGGGACAGTATTGAAAGGGAGCCGGTTAGCACCGGATAAACCGTTAAATGGTAATAATTAGATGGTAAAGAAGAATGAAAGCAATTTGATAGTCGGGCTGGATATCGGCACATCCAAGGTTCTGGCTATTGTGGGGGAGGTGACAGCCGATGGTGAAATAGAAATTATCGGCGTCGGCCATCACCCGGCTCGTGGTATGAAGCGAGGTGTTGTTGCAAATATTGAATCGACGGTACAGTCAATCCAGCGTGCAATAGAAGAAGCGGAATTGATGGCAGGTTGTCAGATTTATTCCGTTTATGCAGGTATTGCTGGTGCTCATATCAACAGCTTTAACTCCCATGGTGTTGTAGCCGTACGTGATAAGGAAATTGGACAGGGCGATGTAGACCGAGTAATAGAAGCAGCCCGTGCGATGGCTATCCCGATGGATCAGAAGATACTGCATATCCTGCCACAGGAATTCATCATTGATTCTCAGGATGGCATCAGGGAGCCCGTTGGTATGTGCGGCGTCCGGCTTGAAGCCAAAGTGCATATTATTACCGGCGCAGTGAGTGCAGCTCAAAATATCATCAAATGCATCCAGCGTTGTGGCCTTGAGGTTGACGACATCATTCTGGAACAGCTGGCCTCTAGCGATGCTGTGCTGGAAGAGGACGAGAAGGATCTTGGTGTCTGTCTGGTAGATATTGGGGGCGGTACCACAGATATCGCCGTATTCACAGATGGGTCCATACGTCATACAGCAGTGATTCCGATTGCCGGTGATCAGATAACCAATGATATTGCCGTCGCTCTACGCACACCAACGAATTCAGCTGAAGAAATCAAGAAAAAATACGGTTGTGCACTGACTCAATTGACCGATCCCTCCGATGTATTTGAGACATACAGCGTTGGTGGTCGACCACCAAGACGTGTTGCCAGGCAGACGCTGGCTGAAGTCGTTGAGCCGCGAGTTGAAGAAATGTACGGCCTGGTTCTGGCTGAGTTGCGCCGTAGTGGGTTTGAAGACCTTGTTGGTTCAGGCATTGTGCTGACAGGAGGCTCATCAAAATTACAGGGTATGGTAGAGCTGGCAGAAGAAGTTTTTCATCAGCCAGTTCGACTAGGTGTACCGCGTTATGAAGGAGGACTTAAAGAAGTGGTATGTAATCCGATTTATTCAACCGGAATTGGACTAATCCATTTCGGCAATCGTAGGAGAAATGATCCGATCTCGTCAGACAAAATGAAGTCGGGATTCAATTCAGTCATGAAGAAGATGAAAAGCTGGTTCAAGGGAAGTTTTTAATAATAGTTTTTTAACAGGGGGTATGTTTCAAAATGTATACAGGTAACAACAATCAGAGTATCAATGAAGGAGATGATAAAATGTTTAAACTAATGGATACAACTAATCAACAGGCCGTGATCAAGGTGATCGGTGTTGGTGGTGGTGGCGGTAATGCTGTCGATCACATGATGTTGAGAAAAATAGATGGTGTCGATTTTATCAAAGCCAATACCGATGCACAGGCACTTAATTCTGCCACTGCTCATTCTGTCATACAGATTGGTGCCAACCTGACAAAAGGGCTGGGAGCTGGTGCTGATCCACATATAGGTAAACAGGCTGCGCTTGAAGACAAGGAACGTATCGCTGAATCTCTAAATGGCGCGGATATGGTCTTTATTACTGCAGGAATGGGAGGAGGTACTGGTACAGGTGCTGCTCCAGTCATTGCACAGCAGGCGAAAGAGATGGGGATACTGACGGTCGCGGTAGTTTCACGTCCTTTCCGTTTTGAAGGTAATCGACGTATGCAAGTTGCCGATGAAGGAATTGCGGAACTAACGGAACATGTCGACTCGCTGATCACCATTTCCAATGAAAAATTGCTCGATGTCGAAGACTCACCAATAACAGATGCTTTTTCAATGGCCAATGAAGTATTGCAGGGAGCCGTTCAGGGAATTGCTGAACTCATCACGCGCCAGGGACTGATAAATGTTGACTTTGCTGATGTGACAACGGTTATGCAGGAAATGGGTAAAGCAATGATGGGATCTGCTTCTGCCATTGGTGAAAACCGAGCAGCAGAGGCGGTTAGCGGTGCGCTGTTTAGTCCCTTCCTGGAAGGTTTCGATATATCCGGTGCGCGTGGCATGCTGGTTAATATCACCGCCAATACCAGCATCACCATGAGAGAGTTCTCCGAAGTCGGCGACGCAATAAGTGAATACACACATGATGATGCCATCATTGTTATTGGTGCAGTCATTGATGAAGACATGGGTGATGAGCTTCGGGTCACTGTTGTTGCAACCGGGCTTGATGATGTCACTGTTGAGGAGCAAAAACCAACACTGATACGCGGAACGCATCGACAGGCAGCTGATGAAGCGGCGGCTCAAAGTAAATACGGCGACCTCGAGGAACCCACTGTTCTACGTCTTAACCGGGAGCGTAAAATGGGTGAAGAATTTGTACCAGGAGAGGAAACAGGATCTGAATACCTCGATATTCCAGCCTTTCTGAGAAGGCAGGCTGACTAAAATGTACGAATTCTTCAACAGTAATTTTTTACCGACTAACGGTGGATCGTGATGTAAAACTGGAGTACACAATTCCCTTAATTTCGTGTAGCATTGCGGGTTTTATGAGTCAAATATAGAGGCTGCGCAAATTCTGGGGTGTTTTTTGATGAACACAGCTTGAATAGGGCATAAGAGATGATCAAACAACGCACTCTGAAAAATGTGATACGCGCCACAGGCGTGGGGCTTCACACCGGCGAGAAAGTCTATTTGACGCTCAGGCCTGCGCCAGTCAATACCGGTGTGGTTTTCCGACGAATCGATCTTGATGTGCCTGTTGAAGTACCGGCTAGCGCAGAAAATGTAGGTGATACACGCCTGTCCACTTCGCTGGAGAAAGATGGCGTCAAGATATCAACCGTTGAACATTTGATGTCGGCTTTTGCCGGGCTTGGGATTGATAATGCCTATGTCGATCTGACTGCACCTGAAGTGCCGATTATGGATGGTAGCGCCGGGCCTTTTGTCTTTTTGTTGCAATCTGCAGGTATACAGGAACAGAAGAGTGCAAAAAAATATATACGGATCAAGAAAAAGCTAAAACTTGAAGACGGCGATAAATGGGCGCAGTTCCAACCATTAGACGGTTTTAAAGTCTCATTCACCATCGATTTTAATCATCCTGTAATAAAGAATGCAGTCCAGGTGGCGACGGTAGATTTCTCAACAACCTCCTTTGTAAAAGAGGTCAGCCGGGCGAGAACATTTGGTTTCATGCATGATCTTGAGGCATTGAGAAATGCGGGCCTTGCACGTGGTGGTAGTCTTGATAATGCGATCGTGATGGATAATTACCATATCCTGAATGAAGATGGACTGCGCTATGAAGATGAATTCGTCAAGCATAAAGTGCTGGACGCGATTGGTGATCTCTATCTGCTGGGACATCCGCTAATTGGTGAATTCAGTGCCCACAAGTCCGGGCATGAATTGAATAATCGCTTATTACGCAAGCTGCTAGAAGATGAAACTGCCTACGAGGTCGTATCCTTTGATGACCCGAAGGAAGCACCTATACCGTTTTCTGGTGCAGTACCTGTAGCTCAATAACAGGTTTTGGAATAGTTAATAAAATAGAGAGTATAAGTCTTAGGGTTTTGAAGCAGTTTCTGCAAGACGCTGCAGCGAAAGTCTGAGTTCAGGATCAGAAATATGCTCAGCTGTGCTGAGAAGATTTTTTTTGTTGCTGCCAGAAAGTTTTCGGTGATAATGTTTTGAAGTGTTTTGGCTGTTCGTCGTTTTGCGTGGTGAGACCTCCAGTTTTATTTTTCTGATCCCGGCAAATTCACGACTAACACGTAAAAGTCGTATCAGTGATTTTTGTTGCTGTCGAACACGACTTAACCAGACGGAAGAATCGACCTGCAGGGTCAGACAATTCTCATGGTACTTTTTTGGGTGACAAATTTGTTGCAAAGCTGGTGGGGCAGACCGCTGCCACGTACTGACTAACCAGTCATTGGATGTCTGACTTTTCAGGCTACTTTGCGAAATAAACGATGAGATATGTTTCATCTGGATTTTATAACCATTTTTCTTGTAAAAGTGAAATTTAATTTACAAAGAATAAATTACTAGCAGCAGGAATTAAACGAGCAACAATATGCAAGTTATTATTATTCCCAAACGTTCTGGTCGTGTCTGCCGTACATGTTTATCTAGCCGTGAAACCTGGATGCTTGGTGTACTTATGTTACTTGTTGTTCCGGTTGCTGCAGGCGGTATGGCCTGGTATCTGGCTGAAAAGTTCCTTACAGGCAATAACAGTAATAATAATTATGCAGCCAGGCAAATTACCGAGCAAAAAAAACGCATATCGGCTCTACAGCAGAATATTATTGATATTCAGCGCCGATCAGAGGCTAGTCTGGATGCCTTAAGTCTGCACTTAGGTCGCCTGCAGGCGGAATCTATGCGAAGCAATGCGCTTGGACAAAGACTCGCAGAAATGGCCGGCATTGATAAGGGTGAGTTTGATTTCAGCACTGAGCCTGCGATGGGCAGTAGCAATAGTGATGAAACGGGTCAGCATCTGGATATGATGGATCTAAAAGATGATATCAATCGCGTTGCGGCGAAGCTCTATCAGGAACGAATGGAACTGGGCTTGCTTGAAAATATTATGCTGGACAAGGAATTGAAGCAGTCTATGGACCCTAAGGGCTGGCCTGTAAAAAGAGGTTATATATCATCATCATATGGATACCGTAGCGACCCATTCACCGGCAAGAAGGTTTTTCATAAAGGTGTAGATATACCATCACCCAAAGGGTCACCAATATTTGCCCTCGCTGCCGGTGTAGTGAACTATGCTGGGAGTAAAAAAGGTCTTGGCAATATGGTTGAAATCGATCATGGTAATGGTTATTCAACTCTATATGCTCATGTATCAGAACTTGCTGTCAAGACCGGTGATCGTGTAGATCAGGAACAGATAATTGCCCAGATCGGTTCTACCGGTCGATCAACAGGTCCACACCTTCATCTTGAAATGTTTAAAGATGGACGCAGATTTAATCCTCGAAAGCGACTGCATTCCGCCCGCAAAGCAAAAGATAACTAAGGTATTGCAAATTGCCTGGTCTTTAAAAGCAGGCATTGCGGTCAGGCAGAAATAGCAGAGTTAGATACTAACGATCAAGAATTCTTAAAACAGATACAATTTATACATGCTGTTATGTACGGGTTTTGATAGTATTTTTTATGACCATTCAAAGTAGGAACACACCTTGTTTAAAAAGATTTTTGGTAGTCGAAATCAGAGGCTGATTAAGAAATTCAACAAATCTGTAAATCAGATTAATGCGCTTGAGTCTACAGTTGAGTCACTCGATGATGAAGCACTTATAGCAAGGACCGACGAATTCCGTAGACGCTACAAGGATGGCGAGAGCCTGGATGCCCTGTTGCCCGAAGCCTTTGCTACAGTGAGAGAAGCTGCCCGGCGAACGCTGGGGATGAGACATTTTGATACCCAGCTTGTTGGAGGAATGGTCCTGCATCAGGGAAAGATTGCAGAAATGCGTACCGGTGAAGGCAAAACACTGGTTGCGACGCTTGCTGCATACCTGAACGCAATTCCCGGAGATGGAGTGCATGTCATTACCGTCAACGACTATCTGGCGAGGCGCGATGCCGACTGGATGGGGAAGGTATATCGATTTCTCGGTCTGACTGTCGGTGTAATCTATTCCGGTCAGTCACCCGAAGAGAAAAAAGCTGCCTATGCCAGTGATGTTGTCTATGGCACAAATAATGAGTACGGCTTTGACTATCTGAGAGATAACATGGCCTTCCAGTCAGATGATCGGATGCAGGGAAAACTGGTATTCGCAATTGTTGACGAAGTGGATTCCATACTTATCGATGAAGCGCGCACGCCATTGATCATTTCCGGACCAGCTGAAGGCAGCAGTGATCTGTATCGCAAGATTAATAAGGTGATTCCCTCGCTAGTACAACAGGAGAGCGAAGATGGTCCCGGCGACTTTTCTATTGATGAGAAATCAAAACAGGCGATGTTAACTGAAGCTGGTCATGAAAAAGCAGAAAAACTGCTTGAATCAGAGGGGATGTTAGCTGAGGGCAGCAGCCTCTATGATGTAAGTAACATAAGTCTGTTGCATCATCTGAATGCAGCATTGAGAGCACATAAACTTTTCCAGAAAGATGTTGACTACATCGTCAGTAATAATGAGATTGTCATCATTGATGAGTTCACTGGTCGCATGATGCCAGGGCGGCGCTGGTCAGATGGGCTTCATCAGGCAGTGGAAGCAAAAGAAGGGGTCAAGATCCAGGAAGAAAACCAGACCCTGGCGTCGATCACATTCCAGAATTACTTTCGATTATACGACAAACTTTCCGGTATGACTGGCACCGCTGATACCGAGGCCTTCGAATTCCACCAGATCTATGGTCTGGAAGTCGTAGTCATACCCACCAATGTTCCAGCCAGGAGGGACGATTTTGGCGACCAGATATACCGCACAGTAGAAGAGAAATTCCAGGCAATCATCGAAGACGTAGAGGACTGTAAAAAGAGGGAGCAGCCAGTATTAGTCGGCACGGCTTCCATAGATTCTTCTGAATATATATCAAATTTACTCAACAAATCAGGTATTAAACACGAAGTACTGAACGCCAAGCAGCATGAACGTGAAGCGCATATCATCGCACAGGCTGGTGCACCCGGTGCAGTCACAATTGCTACCAACATGGCAGGCCGAGGCACTGATATAGTCCTCGGCGGCAATCTGGAAATGGAACTGGCCGAGGCAGCAGACGATGATGCAAGAATTGATACTGTCAAGCAACAGTGGCAGAAGCGCCATGATGCAGTTATCAAGGCCGGGGGGCTTCATGTAATAGGCACAGAACGACACGAGTCACGAAGGATTGACAATCAGTTGCGTGGTCGTTCAGGTCGTCAGGGTGACCCAGGTTCAACGCGTTTTTATCTCTCCCTGCAGGATAGCCTGATGAGAATTTTTGCGTCCGACAAAGTCTCAGGCATTATGCAGAAACTGGGTATGGAAGAGGGAGAGGCAATTGAACATCCATGGGTGTCAAAGGCGATAGAGAATGCGCAGCGAAAAGTTGAAGGAAGAAACTTCGATATACGCAAACAGCTGCTTGAATACGATGATGTCGCTAATGAACAGCGCAAAGTTATCTACAAGCAGCGTAATGATTTAATGGAAACTGATGATATTTCAGAAAACATCTCCAATATACGCCACGATGTAGTAGAAAGCGAAATCTCACAATTTGTCGCACCGGGAAGCATGCCTGAGCAGTGGGATCTTGAGCATCTGGAAGAAGACATAGAAAGCGAATTCGGTCTGCAATTGCCACTGCGGCAATGGATGGAAAAAGATGACGAGTTGCATGAAGAAAGCCTGCGAAAAAGCATTCAGGATGCAATTGATCAGGCCTATCAGGAAAAGGTAGATCTCTATGGCCGCGAGTTGATGAATCACCTCGAGAAAGCCATCACTCTGCAGGTGCTTGATAGCCAGTGGAAAGATCATCTGGCGTCGATGGATCATTTACGTCAGGGTATTGGCCTGCGCGGTTATGCACAAAAAGACCCCAAGCAGGAATACAAGCGCGAAGCCTTTGAGATGTTCACATCAATGCTGGACCGTATCAAGCATGAAATAACCACACTGCTAGCTCGTGTTCAGTTGCGTGAAGAAAATGAACTGGCTGAAATGGAAGCCAATATGCAACAGCAACAACAGGCGATGGAATTTAATCACCCTGATGTTAATACCAGCACTTCACCGGAGCCAGTGGCAGCAGAAGAAACAAAGAATTCAAACGTCCCATATGTAAGACAGCAAAGGAAGGTAGGTAGAAATGAGCCATGTCCCTGTGGGTCGGGAAAGAAGTACAAACAATGCCACGGTAAAATCGCCTGATTAGACTGTTACCTTTTCATTCATTTATTGTGGCGGGCAGTGTCTGCCACAGAAGAATAATGCATTCATCATGACAATCCACCCTGTCAAAGGAATTCGACTAGCTACAGTTGCAGCTGGTGTTCGCTATGCAGGCAGGGATGATATGGTTGTTATTGAATGTCAGGCCGGGACAAGCTGTGCCGCTGTTTTTACCAGGAATCGTTTTTCGGCTGCTCCCGTTCAGGTCGCCAGGCAGCATCTTCAGCAGACGGCACCACGGGCACTACTGATAAACTCAGGAAATGCTAATGCAGGTACCGGTGAGCAGGGAACCCTGGATGCAGTCCAGTGCTGCCAGCTGCTGGCAAATAATCTTGGATGCAATGTCACTGAAGTGTTGCCATATTCTACCGGTGTTATTGGTCAGTACTTACCAGTACCAGCCTTCGAACAGGCCATGCCAGCATGTGTAAACAAGCTTCGTGAAGATAGTGATGCCTGGGATCGGGCAGCAAAGGCAATAATGACTACCGATACCGTTTCCAAACTATTCTCAAGAAAAACTATCATCAATGGATTTGAAGTGACACTCACGGGCATGTCGAAAGGGGCCGGGATGATCCGACCTGATATGGCGACTATGCTTGCTTTTGTTGCTACTGATGCGGTGATTGAACAGCCTGTTTTGCAGAAATTGTTAAACGAATCGACAGCTTTATCTTTTAATCGCATTACCGTTGATGGCGACACATCGACCAATGATGCCTGTACCTTGCTGGCAAGCGGAGCGGCAGAAATGTCTCCAATTGCTGTGGGCAGCAATGAATATGATCAATTTTTTACCGCATTGACATGTCTTATGCAGGACCTGGCACAGGCAATTATTCGTGATGCTGAAGGAGCTACGAAGTTTATCACCATCAATGTTTCAGGCGCTGCAACAGAAGACGATTGCAGCGCTGTTGCCTATACCGTTGCCGAGTCGCCATTAGTTAAAACTGCCTTGTATGCCTCGGATCCAAACTGGGGTCGTATATTGGCGGCAGTAGGTCGAGCGCCGGTAAGCGAGATGAATATTAATCAGGTCAGTATATGGTTGAATGATGTTGCAATTGTTACAGCAGGAAAACCTGACCAGGGCTACACAGAAGAAGCAGGTCAAAAGGCGGTAGCCGGTGCAGATATTTCTATTGACATTAGACTGGGTGATTCAACTAAGTCGGTGACGGTGTGGACCTCTGACCTGAGTCATGAGTATATTCGTATAAATGCGGAATATCGGACGTAATAGATAAAAAGTTTTAAATTTTGAGTCTTAAGTCTTAAGCTGCAACGTTTCACCTTCAATCAAATTTCTCTGTATTTTAGGTCTAATTTTTCGACCTGTCGAAACAATGAATCCAGTGTTCCGTTATTCTCTATAACATCATCCGCTATTTTTCTACGCTCATTATCACTGGCCTGTGCTGCCATGATTGACTCAATTTGATCATCAGTTAAACCATCGCGTTTTTTGACCCAGTCAATTCTATTTTTTCTATCTGCGGTAACAACAATGACTCGATCAACCAGGTCGACGTAGCCTGTTTCTACCAGTAATGGGATAACGAGTATGCAGTAAGGTGACGGAGGTGCCTGCTGTACTGCCTTTTGCATAACACTTCTTACAGCAGGGTGAAGTATTGCTTCAAGAACCTGGCGCTCTGCAGCATTATTAAAAACCCGCTGGCCAAGTTTTTGTCTATTTATTGTTCCATCGGTATTTAGAATTTCATTGCCAAAATGGTGAATGATGGCATCAAAGGGATGATGGCCGGGCGAACTAACATGGCGAACAATTTCATCGGCATCGATAACTGTGATGCCGAGTCTGGAGAAATGGTCAGCTACTGTGGTTTTACCACTGCCGATTCCGCCTGTCAGTCCAATGCGTAGCATAGTGTCTTGTACTATAAACCAGCAAACTGGAGATAGCTGTCGATTATCTGCTGCCCCCAAAACAATGCTATTAGCCCCGCAACAGACAAATAAGGGCCAAAGGGAATGGGGACCTGTTTGTCTCGGCCAAGAATCAGGATACCGAGAATCCCGACAATGGCACCAACCAGTGATGACAATAGTACAACCAGGGGCAGCATTTGCCAGCCCAGCCAGGCACCGATAAGTGACAGTAGTTTAAAGTCTCCAAAACCCATACCTTCCTTATTAGTAAGAAGCTTAAAGGCCTGGTAGACAAGCCATAACACTAGATAGCCGGCAACCGCGCCATACAGAGCTGAATGAATATCTGTCAGTACATTCTGACTATTCACCAGCAGCCCCAGCCACAGCACCGGCAATACCAGTTTGTCAGGAAGCAATTTATGGTCGAAATCAATAAAGCTTAGTGCAATCAGACTCCAGACCAGAATGAGCACAAACGGTAGTGCTGCTGTATAGCCAAAAGACCAGGCCACCAGACCGCTCAGTACAGCAGTGAGTATTTCGATGGCAGGATATCTTGCTGAGATGCGCGCACTACACTCTGAACACTTGCCACGAAGCAAAAGATAGCTGAATACCGGTATGTTCTCCAGTGCTGTTATCTGATGATTACACTGAGGGCAGTGAGAGCGCGTGGTGAAAAGGTTACCGGGAGGTGTATCAAGGCTCTGTTGAGATGATTCATCAACGTTGAGAAATTCTTTGCACTCTGTTCGCCATTCATGTTGTAGCCTTAACGGTAGTCTAAAAATCACCACGTTAAGGAAACTGCCGACGAATAAACCCAGTAGCGAAATAAGGAATATAAGCAGTGTGCTGTTTTCTTCCAACAGCTTGAGGATGTCAGCAAACATAAAAACGAAAATGTTTCAGGCAGACTAGCAGGTCATTTACAGATCAATCCCTAGAACACTGCTGCCATCTTGAAGATTGGCAGGTACATTGCAACAACCATGGTACCAATCAGGCCACCAAGAAAAATCATTATGAATGGTTCTAGTAAGCTGGTCATCGCCTCGACTGCATCATCGACTTCCTGTTCGTAAAAGTCGGCAACTTTGTTGAGCATCGAATCCAGTTCACCGGATTCTTCACCAATTGCCACCATCTGCAGAACCAGATTTGTAAATACGCCTGTTTCTGTCATTGCAGGTTCAAGGTGTGTGCCCGTGCTGACCTCAGAGCGGACTTTCATCACTGCATCATAGTAGACCCTGTTGCCACAAGCACCTGCAACGGAAGCTAGAGCGTCTACCAGTGGTACACCGGCGGCAAACATGGTTGCCAGTGTGCGGGAAAATCGTGCGATGGTACCTTTTTTGAGGATTTCTCCCAGCACTGGCAATTTTAATAATAACCTGTCAACTGTATGCTGCATTTTTTCAGATCGCTTGTAGGCCGCAACAGTAAGAATGATGCCACCAATCAACAGCCCAAAAATAAGCCACCAGTAATCCTGGAAGAAATAAGAGACGGAGACTACTGCCGCAGTCAATGCAGGTAGATCAGCACCAAAACCCTTGAACAGACTTTCAAACTGGGGAATAACAAAAATCATTAGAATGGAAGTAACAACTATTGCAACCACAATGATGGCTGCTGGATAGAACATGGCAGATTTTATCTTGCTCTTGATGGCTTCAGTTTTTTCCTTATAAGTGGCTATTTTATCCAGCAGGTTCTCCAGCGTACCGGATTGTTCTCCCGCCTCAACCAGGTTGGTAAACAGCTCATCGTAGTGAAGAGGATACTTACCTAGCGCAACGGCCAGACTGGTACCCGATTCAACATCGAGTCGAATCGCTGTCAGCTGATCTTTCATGCTGGGGTTGTCATGTCCATTTGCAACGATCTCGATTGACTGGGCAATCGGTATGCCGGCAGCAATCATTGTAGCAAGCTGGCGGGTGAAGACCGTAACGTCCTTGGTGGTGATCTTTCTGGCACGTCCAAGGAGGTCTTTCGGTTTTTTTCGTATCTTACCCGGCTTTATGCCCTGGCGGCGTAATGTGGCGCCTACATAGGCAGGGCTTTGCCCTTCCATTTCACCCTTAACTTTATTACCGGAACGATTGGTGCCGGTCCAGAGGTAGATCTGGGCTGTTTTCTTGCTCGCTAATTTCGGTTGTGTAGCCACTAGTTATTTGTCACCCTTTCAATTTCTTCCAGACTGGTCAATCCTTGTCGAATCTTGTTCAGGCCAGCCTGTCGCAGGTTAATATGACCCTCTTCGTCAGCCAGGCGAGTGATATCAGCTTCAGTAGTGCCTTTCATTATCAACTCGGCCATCGTGCTTGAGAGAGGGAGTAACTGGAAAATACCTACTCGCCCCTTGTAGCCATTGGTACAATTATCACAGCCCACCGGTTCATATATCTCAAGTTCATCCAGTTCGTCAGGTAAAAAACCTGCGGTAGTCAGGACACTTTCTGGGTATTCCTTTTTTGCTTTACATGACACGCACAAACGGCGAGCAAGGCGTTGGGCAATAATAAGATGAACCGAGGATGCTATATTAAAGGCCGGAACGCCCATATTAATTAATCTTGTCAGCGTTGATGGGGCATCATTGGTATGCAGGGTGGAAAGTACCAGATGACCTGTCTGAGAGGCTTTAACGGCTATTTCAGCCGTTTCCAGATCGCGAATTTCGCCGACCATTATGATATCCGGATCCTGACGCAGGAAAGAACGCAGCGCTGTGGAGAACAAAAGGCCTGCCTTCTCGTTAATTTGTACCTGGTTGACTCCTGTTAGGTTGATTTCTACTGGATCTTCAACCGTCGAAACATTTTTCTGTTCAGAGTTAAGCATACGCAGTGCGGTGTACAGGGTAACCGATTTACCACTTCCCGTTGGCCCCGTTACCAGTATCATGCCGTCTGGACGAGCAATGGCATCCATATATAAATCTTTCTGCTCAGGCTCAAATCCAAGATTTTCTACACCGACAGTAGTAGCAGAAGGGTCCAGGACGCGAATAACCACCTTTTCGCCATACATGGTGGGACAGGTGCTGACACGAAAATCAATAGAGCGAGTTTTTGACAGTCGCATCTGCATACGTCCGTCCTGAGGAACTCGACGTTCTGCAATATCGAGCTTTGAGAGAATTTTGATACGCGCGGCCAGGCGTGCAGCCATAGCTGGAGGAGGGGTACTGACAATATTCAGTACTCCGTCAACTCTGTATCGAATTCTGAAGTTTTTTTCGTAGGGTTCGAGGTGGATATCCGAGGCGCCAACATTGACAGCATCGAGAATGACTTTGTTGACAAAGCGTACCACCGGGGCATCTGCCTGTTCATCTTCAGATACACCGTCAGCAGAGTCTGGTTCTGCATCACCAATATCGATCTCATCCAGATCCTGATCGGCTAGGTCAGCTAATGAGGTGTCAGCCTTGTCCAGCGTGGTTTCAATCAGCTTTTCAAGTTTATCTGGCTCAGCGACGATTGCTTCAACTGCGGTTCCAGTACTAAAACGAATTTCATCCAGCACGGCGAGGTCTGTCGGATCGGAGACGGCAACATGCAGTTTGTTGCCTCGTTTTTTAATCGGCAAAACCCGATGCTTGCGAATAATTTTCTCGCTTAAAAGACCATTTTCAAGCGTTTCTGGGTCAAGTGCCCTGACATCAATCAGGGGCAGGCCATACTCATTCGCTGCACTGAGGCAGATTTCAGTAGTACTCGCAGGCTTCTTTTCGATTGCAGCGGAAAAAAATGATTTGTTTTTACCTGCAACGCTCTTTAGTAGATTTTGAACTTCATCTTCGAAGAATACGCCATTTCCTACCAGGCGAAGTGGTAGACCGGTGAGTGATAATGCAGGTGCTGGTGTAGACATTTGTATATCAGTATAGCTTTATTTTTTGAAAATTCTTTCGTGTTTGACAGACTTTATCAGATAGTAGATGAGATTTCCTATTTAGCCAACTGTTTTTTAAGGATATTTACTGAATGTGCAGGAATGCTGACGAGTGGTCATCTGAAAACAGCATGATATGCCACTGTATTAAAATTGATGTTTGACAGAAACAGATTTGTTGCCTATTGTTCTAAAAAACAGAACGTATAATACTAATATATTGCTAAATTAAATCCAATGTTCGATTTATTCAATGGTCTGATCACTTCAAAGGTTCGTACCCGCATTCTCATGCGTCTGTTTCTTAACCCTGATCAGAATGCCTACCTGCGTGAGCTGGCCAAGGAGTTCGAAGTATCTCCAAGCCAGATTAAGGAAGAGCTGGATAACCTGAGCGAGGTTGGGCTGCTGAACAATGAGAAGGGAGGGCGACAGATAAATTATTCTGCGAATACTGGACATAGCCTTTTTCCGGAGCTTCATTCAATGGTGAAAAAGGCAATGGGTATGGACAGTATTCTTGACAGTATTTTGCGTCGTCTCGGTAATCTCGAAAAAGCCTATGTAATTGATGATTACGCAGAAGGTAAGGATAGCGGACTAATCGACCTTGTCCTTATTGGTGATATTGACAGGGCGAACCTGGAAGACCTGGTTGCCAAGACTGAGCGCTATATCCAGAGAAAGATAAGGACGCTCGTTATGACAAGAAGTGATTTTGACAAAAGTGAAGGAATTTTTCAGGGCAGGCCTGCGTTCGTACTGTGGAGCCAAGGTGATAACAAGTGATCGTTCTCTGAAATTAAAAACCTGGAATTATAGATTTGAAAACCCTACCCGAGACCTACTGGACAGAGACCATTGAGCCCCACGGGCATTTACTTGACCTGAAGCTGAAGGAGCTCTGGAAATACCGTGACCTGATCTATCTGTTTGTCCACCGCGACTTTGTTGCCCAGTACAAGCAGACTATCCTGGGCCCGGCCTGGCATTTCATCCAGCCCCTGTTCACGACCATTATTTTTACCATCGTCTTTGGCAAGATTGCCCAGCTGTCCACTGATGGTACACCACCATTTATTTTTTATATGGCCGGTACTGTAATCTGGACCTACTTCGCCAATGTATTAACGGCCACGTCGAGTACCTTTACTGGCAATGCTGCTATCTTCGGCAAGGTTTATTTCCCACGCCTGGCGATACCAATGGCAAACCTCTTTTCGAAACTTATTGCCTTTGCTATCCAGTTCTTTTTCTTTCTGTGTTTTCTAGGTTATTTCATCTGGCAGGGCTCAGATATCAAACCGAATATCTGGGTTTTCGCCACACCGCTGTTGCTGCTGATGATGGCGGCATTAGGTCTGGGACTGGGGATCATTATTTCTGCCTTGACCACCCGTTACCGTGACCTGGTCGTGCTTGTCAGTTTTGGTGTGCAGTTGTTGATGTATGTAAGCCCAGTCATCTATCCCCTGTCGACACTGCCCGAGCATTGGCGTTTCTGGGCAGGATTGAAT
>JARFQE010000082.1 GCA_029287915.1 Arenicellales bacterium | reverse complement strand
CTTCAATCTGCCGGTTGCCTTTTTCGTCGTCTTCATAACCAATCCCCTGACCATGGGACCCGTGTATTACCTGACCTACAGGCTGGGTACGTGGTTGCTTGGAATGCCTGGCATACCCAGACCGGAAGAGATCACCTTTGACTGGTTCTTTGACCTGCTGGAAGTGATTTGGCTGCCCCTGTACCTTGGCAGCCTGGTCACCGGTGTGGTCGCCGGCAGCATCAGCTTGTTGTTGATTGATGTTCTCTGGGCTGTCTATATCAGCAGGAAAAGACGCAGGCGACAGCCACCCTGAAAAAGGCTTTCGATGATCGGTATGGTCGATGCGACAATATGCCACATTAGATTGTAATAATATTATAAAATTCGCAGTGTACTTTCTTCCTACAGGTTGGATCCGGAGCTGGTTAATACAGACTCGGCGGATGTGGATTCAACTCTGTTATCACTGAACCAGTATTGAGTTGCCTAATCTTTATGGAGAAAGTACCCATGAAACGTATCATTGAAATATCACAGTTCATTTTACTAACTGCTTTCATAGCATCAGGGATGCCATCTGCCCACGCTGATGATCAGGACCCAAACCTTGAACCCTGTATCAATGGAGGTGTCTCTGCAACTGGCATGTACGAGTCGCAGGCACTCGAAAATGCTGCTATGGATACCAAAAGGCAGATTGTCACCGGCGAGTATGAATACCTTGGCAGCGGTGCAAATGATGTGATCTCCACGTTTGGCGGTACTCGCGACGATTTTAATCGCTAACGTATAGACAGGTCTGTCAAGTGACCAGGCCGGGGGATGTTTACAATCCCGGCCTGGTCACAGCCACATGTCAATCTGTTTCTGATTGGCATTCAGCGTATTCAGGGAGTGCATCAGCCCAGATGGAAGTAATTCAACATCTTAGACTGCAACTATTCATATCATAAACCAGTTTGTTAATCACAGAATCGGTCAATCAGTCCTTTTCTACGGTCTTATTTCAGGTTCAGGTATTCTCTATGGCCATAGTTCCTCAATCTTGCTCTTGCTTGTGTTAAGTTGTTTATCGAGTCGCGGGGTTGATCTACCTTTATCCCTCGAAGAAGCTCTCCCTCCGGAGTCTCTGTGATCTCATACCCGCTATGTGCCATACCCAATCCCTCCATGTCACTGAAGAGACAGCAGGGTGTTGCACTTACCAGTTGAATCCGCCCTTTCTAGTATTAGTAGTGTGTGACGGGCAGGAATCTGTCTTTTATGTTCTTTGTAGTAGTTTCTGATGATGAGTGCCAGATCAGTTGCCAATTACTTCTAGTTATGCTCAGGCGTTTAGCGTCTGTGTTTAGCGGTAGGCTGATACCATGAATCCAAGTCCGAACATGCAGCCAAACGTTCTGAGGGTGCATAGATTAACAGGGTCACGCGATGAAATAATGCTGATGCATTACTGATGCGTCAGCATTGTTAAATTGCAAACAGTCCATAAGCAAACCAGAGGAGATTGGCGATACCGAGAAAAATGATGGTAAACAAAGTTATCTGCATGCCACGTACACGGAGTGAAAGGTTGTCGGAGAGCATGGCTTTTGCATGCAGCAGCCTCCCGGTGAGCAGCGCAATACCAAAGGCGTGGATCAAGACAACAGGTGCTCCGTTGAGTTCAAGCACCACCAATAGCAGCAATGCAATAGGTATGTATTCAATAGCATTGAGCTGCGCAGCGATCGCCAGCCTAAGCTCGTCGCGGTCACCATCACCAAGGTTGACCTGCAGACGGTGCCGGTATCCGATCACCTTGAGCGAAAGCCAGACGATGAGGAACGCCGTGAGAGCGATATATATAGCCGAGGCAAGAGTGGTTTCCATAACTAGTCTCCAGTAGATTTGCTCTTGATTTGTAATCTGGCATCTGTGCCCTTTATCTGTTCCAGACCCCAGTCACGCATTGCGGAAATAACTGCCTCCAGTGGTCTGCCGCGTTCTGTGAGATGGTAGCTGACACGACCCTCGTGCGTGGCTGAAGGCTAGGCCACCCACTCTGCGGGGAGACGTATGTCGCATACAGGCCGGAAAGGTCAATACAATGATGAATTTACATATATCTCATACGCTGCTTGATTGCCTAATCTTGCTTGATTCGCACCAAAGTAACACTCCTGTAACGTAAATCCATTATTCTCGAAAGAGTTTTTTACTTTTTATATGAATTAGCTGTATCTCGTAGGGGGCAGCAATGGAAGAGCGAAGAAAGGTGCAGCGGCGACGCTATCGTGCGCACACGCAGTTTCCTGCTAATGATCACATGGGCAATATCATTATGTCAGAACGTCGTCTGCTTACGACAAGGCGGGCATATGATCTATGGTCGTTTTCTAAACAAATTTACGCCAAGCCCGTAAACATAAAACCGTTAGAACGATAACACCCAACAAAAGTCAAGCGGACTGCAGGATTAACATTGTATTGTTTACAGATTGCGGCTTCACAGCCGCCATTTTCTTTCTGCGAATAGCCGATACTGGCTGGAAGTTGCCGTTTACCTGCTAATACAATAAACAACTAATTAACGGCAAGAGTCGCCCCTGAACAGTCATTGCGCTGTTCGGCGACGGGGGCGAGAATACCGTGGAGCTTTGCATGTTCCTACAGACTAAATGACCGCACTAGAGGGCGCAGCTATGGTCTTGGAAAGCAGGGAAAAATTGTGAGATCACCTGTCAGAATGGTAACGATGCTGGGCATGGTCCTTATGACTGTGTCTTTGTGCGCACCTCAGAGCGTAATGGCCGAACAAGGCTTTAGAACGCAAGAACGCGCGATGATAACCGCCGATAACGCATCGAAAGACCGACAATGGGCCGTGTTACCTCTGCTCACCATCGGCGAAGGTAGTGGCTCCAGTGCAAATATCAATGCCAGTATGCTTGATTACCGACCGCCAGGTGCATTGGACGGTATCGGAGCATTCGCCATTGACGAACAGACAGTGCGGATTCTGGTGAACCACGAGTTGGAAGCATCAGAAGGCTATCCTTATCGATTGTCAAACGGAGCAGTACTCACCGGTGCAAGAATCAGCTATTTTGATATCGATACAGAATCACGCGTACTGAAGGCTGGAGGCCTGGCTTTTGATCGGGTCATTGATCGCGGTGGACGAGAAGTGGCCCATGCGGTTCAGATCGACGAGGGCTTCAATGGCGGTGGTTTTGACAGCTTCTGCTCTGCACATGCTGTCCAGGCATCGGATTCAGAATTTCAGAGCGACATCTTCTTTGTCGGCGAGGAGGTTGCCGAGTTCGGAGAAGAAGCGGAAGACGGCTTTGGTGGTCAGGCGGTCGCTATGGATGTCAAGCATCGTGTCGCCTACGTGGTCCCCATGTTGGGCCGGGCCGCTTTTGAGAAT
Source organism: Arenicellales bacterium (assembly GCA_029287915.1). Lineage (GTDB taxonomy): Bacteria > Pseudomonadota > Gammaproteobacteria > BMS3Bbin11 > BMS3Bbin11 > BMS3Bbin11. The sequence continues at coordinate 6,372 of JARFQE010000082.1, read as the reverse complement.
GTAGTGACGATCGAAACAGGCAGCCGTGACAAAATCGCTCTGCTAATTGGTGATGACCGACAGGCCGGAGCCCTGTACCTTTATATCGGGCAAAAGGGTGGCATACCAGAGAAGAATAATGACTATCAGCCACCGGGGTTTCTAGTACAAAACGGCCTGGGATTGGGTCGCCTCTTCGTATGGGTGGCGGATAATGGTGAGCGTACCCCCGAGCAATTTCATGGCACCGGTGAAAAACGCAGCGGACAGTTTATTCCAATCAAGCACTTTGACCCGACTTACAGCGCCCAGGAAAATCATGACGTATTCGGCTTTGCCTCACTGGCATTGCAGGATATTCGTGCCGACGCTGTGGGTGCCTTTATGTTCTCTAGACCTGAGGACATTGCGGTCAATCCTGCTGATCCTGCGCAGATTGTCATGGCATCCACAGGGCGAGGCGGTGTGTTCAGCGATGTTTGGGGCATGATCTATCGAATTGATATCGATCTCGATAAAAAGAGCCTGAACGGTTCTATTGAGACCATCGAAGGCATACCGGCAACGATCACAATACTGTTTGATGGCAACGACGCGGGTGCCGGACGTTTTCGGACACCGGACTTCGGTCTGCGCAGCCCGGATAATCTCGATTGGGCTGGGGACGGGAATATCTACATTCAGGAAGACCGTGCCACTGTGCCAGAAGAGATGTTCGGCAAGCAGAGCGGTCGCGAAGCATCCGTGTGGCAGATGAATCCGAAATCCGGAGAGTTGTTACGTATCCTGGAGATAGACAGGACGGCAGTACCCGTTGGTCAAATTGATACAGAATTCGGGAGCATTGGTGCCTGGGAATCTTCCGGTGTACTCGACGTCAGCCAGTTTTTTCGCCCTGGCAGTGGTGGCTCCAGTCGCAGCAATTCGGTCGCGTTGCTGGTTACCGTTCAGGCACATGGTTTGCTGCCCGCCTGGTTAGGTGAAGTGCAAGGCCTCCAGTGGGATCTGGTGGAAGGCGGTCAGCTACTGCTTGTGCAATCAAATTGACCGACAGGCGTTATAGAAATAATGCGCCTTTGCTCTCATCGCTGAATGCGCGCTGACGCTGTGCAAATATAAGAACGGCGGCTCAGCTGGGAGAAAGAGAGCCGCCGTATGCACCACTAATACAACGGTTGCAATGTTGCCAAACAAATATTTCAGTTTTATTACATCAACTATGAACTGAACCATTTGGCGGGAGAGGGTGCACTATAATCTTTCTCTAGCGGCAAAGTCACCGGCTAAGTCATTCTCGCCATTCCCTTCTACATCAATCCATTGGAAATGAGGTGAGTTGTTGCTCCAACACTACCTGTTGTTAAACTGCATTAGACTGCGCGATGATCTCTTTCACAGCCGGAGAACGCCCTTGTTATGAAGATGTCGGGGGTTCGGTCCCTCTAGCTGGCCCCATATGATCAATATGTTATTGCTCTACTATTCGGGTTTAAGAGGCTGGACCAGCATTTCAGCCTGTTTCGTTCTCTATCCCAAACTCCCCGTATCACATACATGTTGGGGCAAGCCAAGGGAATTGGCTGCCTGCTGATTTTCTCGGGGTACGTGTGAGCCAGATAATAAAGGCGGCTCGTAAAGGGGATAGAGCCGCCGTTAAGTTCTATGTCAATCGGTTAGTATGTTGCCAGTGAAATATTGCAGCTTGATTACACCTGAGAGCGACCTGGCTACTGCGGGTATGTCTGGAGAGGGTGCGCCAGATAAAAAAACGGCGGCTCAGCAGGGAGAGTGTGAGCCGCCGAAACCACTGATCGTCAAGCGGTTGGTATATTGCCAAAGAAATATTTCAGTTTTATTACATCTTTGAAGAACCGAGTCATCTGACGGTACTGTCTGGGAGTATGCTTCATACGTGGAGGAGTTTCAGTCTAAACAGCTCTACATGACCCTTCTAGACTCCGTCTAATTTTCTTTTTTCCTATCCTTATGCCTGAAATCGGTTAGCAAGAATCATGGTGATTCGTGGTTACGCTGTTGGTAAACCACCGAACTCCTCGAGCTTAAAACTAGCTCATTCCTAATCGTTTCAGCGTAATCAAGTCACTGATTAATTACATGCTGGAAGGTGTATGAGTGCGTAGGAATAGCCTTCAAACCTTACCTGGTAGGGCCTATTCTCAGGGAATCAGCAACTGGCGCTTCTCGGCGCTGGACGGTGGGCTTACAGCATCCTCTGCAGTTACTATCTGGTCTTTGTCAGCCTCCTTCCGAAAAAGTAAAACGCACTGCCCTGGATACATAGGCGGTAGCGAGTGCCACGTCATAGTCCCTCGGCACATGAATGAAAGCGAACCTTGCACCAGTGGTAATGCAATGCTCGAGACAGACGTACATTGAAAAATTGCAGACGTAAGTACCCGCATCATAGGTAACTGTCGTGTTCTCGTCTTCAGGGAGTCGCAGGTTGACATAAAGCCTTGGAGGTCCGGATTTAGAAACGGCTCTCAACTTTGATTGTCTATCACCCCATCGATTGAGTGCTTTTCGCTCCAATCGCAGTTTTCGCGCCCTTCGATGCTGCCCGAGACCAATGATAACGTCGGGGGAATGTTGGCGAAGCGAGTGTTGGAACATCGCACGACTAAATCGAGTATCGAAGACTTTACGAACCAATTCAGGCGATGGATCGAGTAATCCAAGAATGGTCTCGCTAATATTTCTGTCGAATTCTTCGTAGGGGCCGAAACCGTAGAGTAACGCCTTTGTTGCCATTAGCAATTATTCCAATAGATATTCATGCTCAGATAAACACGATTCCAGTCGTACGAGTAAATCTCTCGGATATTCTATCTCCTGCACCCGACTGTGACAGAAATAGGCATAGCGAGAAACCGGGAATCCCACCGAAAAGGACTCTATCTATTACCTGGTGCGGTAATTTCTGCCGTTGCCGCCATGCATTCGAACAGTGAGAAAAGCAGTAACTAAGGACATCAGCAACGACCGCGTTCAGGTAAAATATAAAGCGTCACATGAAAAACCTGGTTCGATAGTGCAACTATAGATACCGGTATCCAGAATAGTCTCTCTGAAAAGGCTTCTTACCGTTACGGAGGAAATTCGCAAAGTTCCACTCAGACGCTTCGTGATGGCACAGGAACTCAGGTCGAACGATGTAGGCTTCAGCCGTTAATGTCCCACCATCAAATATCTCGACCTTCACAAGCTGTCTTGTATACATCTCGCCCTCAAATCGGTCCAGGCGCCTCCATGCTGATCTGGGCACATCCCGGTAAAGGACACCTTCTACATGACTTTCTTCATCTGGAGCAAGTGCTGGATTATGCTCTTTTCTGACGGAACGCCGGCAATAGCCATTCATAGTGCCTGGCGCACAAGATAATTGACTTCCTGATACTTCTCGCATGATGTCTCCACACATTAATGTTCCGTATGCAAAAAAATTAGTCATTGTTACCTTCTAGTAGAATGTTTCAGGAGAGCCGCTCCTGCGTGGCAAGTGTCAGGCCTGTTAGACAGGTGTGCGTACCTGTCATTCAGTGAGCAGAAAGAATGTGGTATCAGCATAGTCGGTCAAGGGGGCAGCAAACTACGACACTTCCTGTATTACTCGCGACGTGGCAGCTGGATATCCCGGTCACTTCTAACGGCTGAAACAGTCTTGGCTTTTGCGTGTTGGCCTGGTGTGATTTGTTTGGCGGCCTGTCACTAACTATATCCATAAAGCCACTGTGCGGTTGTTTTACCAATATTACGAACTGAGTGAACTGCTCCTGCAGGAATGTAGGTTTCTTCCCATGTTCTAGGATAGCTAATCTCACCATTTATCTCGAACTCCAGCTCACCTTCCAGAACAAGAACGAGTTCATCCGTGTTATGGACGAAATCCTCCCAACGCTGCCCCGGAGGATCAATCCACAATGCGCAGCTGAATCCCCTGGCTGCCCAGTCTTCCGACACATCTTGCTGGCTTCTCACAGACATGACATCTGGCGGTATGTATTACCGCCCAACAGATTCATTAACGACTCCCATGACGCTTTAAATAGTACAGGTTTCGTTATAATCCTGGGTTGAAAGTTCATCAATAAACCAGAAAGGGTTTCCTGGTTCCAGGAAGCCCTTTTTTTATGGTCCTGGCGAACCCTATACTCTGGTTGTGTAAGCCAGTGAGGCCCTGAAGGAAGGTGATTATGCTGAACGGCTGGCAGCGACTCTGGATACTGGTCTGTGTGTTGTGGGGCGCTTTGGTTGTTTCGATATTCTATGTCCTGCTTTACACAGAGGGCGAACTCGGGCTGACTGATAATGTCTCGTGGAGCGACACGGCGCTCAGGGTGCTCCTGGTGCTCGTCATGTGGGCGGTGCCTTGCCTGGTAATCTATGTGCTCGCTGCTGGACTGGCACGCTGGCGTCGAGGCAGTTAGGGCCAATCATGACCCGCGAGCAACCACAGCCCGGGATGGCAGTTTACTTTTTGACAGTCTGACCTGTCGTCAGAAAGACGCAATAATGACCAGTGCAAGCATTACCAGAATAGCCAATACAAGATGATCCCACCAGTGATGCATTGGCTTTCCATGCGATGGCCTTTTGCTAACAACCATAGGTCACCTCCTAGCCCTATACTGATTATAGACAATCGGGTGCCTGATACAGTCTCCATATGGACGAACCGATAGGATTTTATGATGGAGTATGCAATAGCAGCGGGTGGTGTTGGCCTGTCAGGTATCATTCAAAAGCTATCTGCAAATCCGTGGCTGCTGGTTGCTGTCGCGGCTGTCCTTATCGTGATCTATATCGTGACGACGCGGGCCTAAGTATCACAAAATATGACCCAAATCACCGCCCGGTTCCCGGAATAATGCTAGCGTTTAACTACCTCCCATACTCCGGGGACAGAATGATGAGAAACAAAAGACTGCGAGTAACAGACAGGCGTAAAGCAGATATACCCAAAGCTCTGTTTAAGGACAGTAATGGGCTGACAATCAATGAATCCAGAAGAAAGCGGCCCGACAGGCGTACAGGCAACATAGTCGTCGAGTGGATAGATGAAATCGTGATTCACTGAGTCCTGGATTATAAACAGGCGTTTCCCTGTCCGTTTGTACCTCAGGACAATATGCAATCGATAAATCATGGCATATCGTTATTGCAGGTGGCGTAATTTAATAACTCCTCGAACGCCACTCATATGCCCCTGTCGGGATCTCCCCCCTCAGAGGGGCATGTCTCTCCTCTGGCCACCCTTCGGGGTGGCTTTTTTGATCGGTACTCGAATGGCAACCGAACAGCAAGCCGCGATCTCGGCTTTGTTCATGTTGCTGAACTCCCGAGTGAACAATTTTAGTCCCTGACAGCCCTCAGGATGAGTTGTGTCTGGCCGCTAACACCGTCGTAGATAAACAAATCACCGAGGGAAAGATGGCGCATAAGGCAACGCAAAAAGAAGAGTTGGAGCGTATCGATACCATGACTATTCTGGAGGCCGTGGCATACGCCAACCGATTGAGTAGAAGGCTGGTTAGTGATGACTGTAGCGGGGAAGAGAGACAGCATGGACTGGAGTTACTCAGGCGACTCACTGAAAGAGTGCAATTTCTCAAGATCACGTTAGACCCGGTTTATTCCGAAGCCGCCTCGGCCCATTGAACAGGTCTGTACTCGAAGCAGTGGTCCTGTATACAAGTCAGCCGGGCATTGCGCTGCTGGCCAATTGAGCATGGTGGTGGAGATGGAACAGAGGCAATAGCGACGAGCGCTACCTGTTTGAGCGCAACTGCAAGCAAAACCCGGCCTGGTGCCGGGTTTTTTTAGGCGTGATTCTGCCTAATCAAGAATGAGAAGCAGCGGTGGAATCAAGGCCACGATGATTATCAGTGCGCCGCACGTGGATGCATAGAGTGTACGTATCATGGAAGCCCCCCAGCCCCGGATAGCCGTATCCCGTACTTAACGGGCAGTGCGAGCGATTCTTTAGGCCAGTTATACCGGCAGGGGCACAGGCAGGGTAACGTGACGGAGCCCGTTGTATTGCAGGACAAAACGAAACGGGCGACAGTACCCGTCCGGCTCTAGTGATCTTCCCCTGTTTCTACGGACACTCGGTTAAGCCCTTTTCTTCATTTCAAACAGCATCGGAATCTGGTTTCCGATAGCCGAATGCTTGCGCTGTCTATTGTAGTACGTTTCGATGTATTCAAAGATACTGAAGCGCGCCTGCTGTCGACTGGCGTAGAGTTCGCGATGCACCAGCTCGACTTTCAGACTATGGAAGAAACTCTCCATAGCTGCATTATCGTAGCAGGTTGCCTTCCTGCCCATGCTGCATCGCAGTTTATTCACAGCAATCAGTCGCTGGTAGCG
>JARFQE010000076.1 GCA_029287915.1 Arenicellales bacterium | reverse complement strand
CGACTTTATTCAGATGAACCAGGATGCACCACTCAAAGCGGCTGAACTACGTAAAAAAACAGGCGAAAAGAAAAAGCTGATTCCTGAAAAGAGCATTGAAGTCACCCCCACAACACCGATAGAGACACTCGATCAGCTGCTACTAAAGGAAAAAGCCGACCTTGCTGCTGTAGAAGCCAAACTGCATAAAACCCGTGAAGCAATCAAGTACGAGGCAGGTAGACCTCAGGCAATTCGTGAACAGTTAATCGATAGTAAAAAGGAGCTCAGCGGCATTGCAGATGAGTTAAGCAAGCCAGTAGCAGAGGGTCAGAAGCAGCCGCTGGAAGAAGCCACATACTGGCTGCGTGAGAGTGAGGCACGCATGTTGTCAGCGCAGATAAAGATGCTCGACCAGGAACTGGTTAGCCAGCCTGCCCGTCTTGATTTGCTGACAGCTGAAGAAGAAAAGGCAGAGCATAGCGTTCAGTTCGTCAAGGCCAGGGTCAGGTTACTCGAAGAACTTGTAGAGAAACGCCGTCAACAACAGGCACGGCTGACTGAAAGCAAGGCTGAATCGGCCAAAGCCTATGCCAAAGGTAAGCACTCGCTGGTAGAGCAGCTGGCTGCAAGAAATGCCGAACTGAGTACACAAATCAGTGATTTGACTGACAGCCTGAAAAAAATGGAAGATGTGAAAAACCGCATCAGCGCTGAAGAAAAACGCATCAGCGATGACTCGAATATCACCATGCAGAAACTCAAGGTGGCCGGCCTGAGCCAGATACTTGGGCAAATCCTGCAGGAGCAGCGCCGTCTTCTTCCGGATACACGAAGTTACAAGCGCAATGCCAGTGAAATTGTCAACCAGATTGCTCAAATCAGCCTGCGCCAGATACAGTTCAAAGATGAACTGAAAGAACTTGACCAGATTGATAGATTTATTGCTGACTACACGGCTGAAATTACTGCTGCAGAACGACAACAGATTGATGATGAACTGCGTTATCTGTTGAAAGACCGCCAGCAGTTCCTCTCCCAGGCATATAAAACTGGAAGTGCCTATTTACGCACTCTCAGTGAGCTAGATATTGCACAACGCTCTCTGAGCGAAGCTGTAGAAAAATATGACACATTTCTTGCTGAACATCTTCTGTGGGTACGCAGTACCGAACCTGTAAGCCTGTCAACGATTTCCTTAATACCAAGACAGATTCAGGAATTCCTGGTACCGGAACACTGGCAAGATTTCATTTTTACACTGTACAGACAAACAACCAGCAAACCCTGGATGGTCATTACCCTGATCATCGTGGGTATGCTGTTGTGGAAAGCGAGGTTCATGCGCAGGAGCCTGATTGCAACAGGTGATGACGTCGGCAATGTAATGCGCGACAGCATCCTGACTACAGCATGGGGGCTGGTGCTGACCCTTCTGCTGGCCAGTGCCTGGCCATTGCTGATGGCGAGTGTTGGCTGGCAATTGCTGACTGCGCTGGATTCAACAACGTTTACCAAGAATATCGGGAATAGCCTGATACTGACATCAAAAGCCCTTTTCATCCTGCGAGCATACCGTGTCCTATGCATGCGGGGCGGTGTTGCGGACCGTCATTTCAAATGGCCTGCAACAGGCCTCGGACTGCTACGCCGCGACATCGATGTATTGATCTATACATTCCTGCCAGCGGCTTTCATTGCGATCATTGTCATCTACAGTGATATTCCGGGCCATCAACAGGGCCTGGGGAGACTGGCATTTGTCATTGCTGCACTTGCCCTGACAGCATTTTTCTACCGTGTGCTGAACCCCAGCACAGGAGCCATGCGAGAATTCGCTATCCATTCCAAAATACCGGCCAAGATTGGCATCCGTTATCTGTGGCTGATGATCGCTGTTGTGATACCGATTGGTTCTGTGATCCTGGCATTGCTCGGATACCTTTACTCTGCCGGCACTCTGCTGGGTAACCTGATCGAGTCTCTGTGGCTCATCCTTGCACTCATCGTGCTGCAACAATTTGTATTGCGCTGGCTTTTAATTGCCCGGCGCCGCCTGGCATTAAAGGAGGCACGTGCAGAACGAAAAGCAGTCCTTGCAGCTCGTGACCAAACAGCATCGGCAACCGGTGAAGATGCGCTGGAAACTGATCATCCTCGAATCGACATCAACGCACTCAGCACTGACACGCGCAAATTACTCAATACAGTACTGGCAGTTCTGGCATTTTTTACGTTGTGGGCAGTGTGGTCTGACATACTACCTGCATTTCGTATTTTTGACGACATAATGCTGTGGCAGCACAAGGTCAATGTGGGTGGCGAGGTAAAATATATGCCCATCACACTGGCAAATATTAGCCTGGCCATCATCACCCTCGTGATCCTTACAATTTTGGTCAAACGCCTGCCAGCTTTCATAGAATTAGTGCTACGACAGCGCTCCTCTATTACACCGGGAAGCCTGTACGCAATAAAGTCACTAACCAGCTATACCCTGGTTGCGGTGGGTATTGCTGTTGTTTTCAGTACGCTGGGTGGCACCTGGTCAGAAATACAATGGATCTTTGCCGCCCTCGGAGTGGGTATTGGGTTTGGCCTGCAGGAGATTGTCGCCAACTTTATCAGTGGCCTGATTATCCTGTTCGAGCGACCGATACGCATCGGTGATGTGGTAACAGTTGGTGATGTAAGTGGTGTGGTGACAAAAATCCGTATTCGTGCAACCACCATAAGGGACTTCGACCGTAAAGAACTGCTGGTACCGAATAAGGAATTCATTACCAACCGGCTGTTGAACTGGTCGCTGTCAGATACATTGTCGCGCCAGAGTGTGACAGTAGGCATTGCTTATGGAAGCGATGTAGAACTTGCCACACGCTTGATGGAAGAAGCTGCAAAGGAAAATGAATACACGCTTGACGAACCGGCTCCATTTGTAACCTTTGAATCATTCGGCGATAACGCACTGACTCTGGTGCTGCGCTACTTCATCGACAATATGGATTATCGGCTAGTTAGCGCAAGCAGTTTGCATGTAGCCATTAATGAGAAGTTCAATGCAGCGGGCATCACCATTGCCTTCCCACAACGAGACGTACATCTCGATACGACACAACCACTTGATATACGTATTCAGCGAGAGGAAAAATAACCACAGGGGAATAATGCGGATGACACGATATTTGGTTAGAAACTGACTCTCACATGACCCACATTATGTCGACAGTTCAACGCAACATGATTTGGCTATTTCTGTTCGCTTTTGCCATGGCACAGGTAGAGGCGGCACTAGTCATTCACCTGCGCAGTCTGTATTACCCCGACGACCCTCTGTCAATTTTTCCAATAGTCCTGATGTCGCACCGGGACCTCGCCATAGAACTGGTCCGTGAACTTGCAACTGTGTTAATGATCATGGCAGTCGCACTACTTGCAGAAAGAAATCTAACGCGTATATTCGCTGCCTTTGTGTTCGTGTTTGGCCTGTGGGATATTTTCTATTATGTGTGGTTGAAAATAATGATAGGCTGGCCAACCAGCTGGCTTGAGTGGGATGTTTTGTTCCTGATACCATGGCCATGGTTTGGCCCATGGATCTGCCCGGTACTGATAGCATTGCTGTTTACGCTGTGGGGTGGCTGGATATTGCTGTCATCCTCCGTACACCGCTTTTCGCGTGCTGCACTGGCATTTTTCCTGCTCGGCACTCTGCTTGCCCTGGCATCATTCCTGCTGCCTGCTGTAACCCTTCTGCCCGGTGGTGAAGAAGCATTTCGCGGCTATGAACCAGGCAGCTTTTTGTGGGGGCTTTTCCTGACTGGTTATCTTTTCATGTTTATCGGCCTTTTCAAAGTCGCGACTGATGGCATAACCAGTACAAAATGAGCAACCCTCGAAACTGGTCTGCAAAAGTCACCCGTGAGAGCAATGCCCTGGATCTGGAAGAAGGGGTCTTCACCTGGAAAGACCCAAAAAAAATTGCACAGTCACTAAAAAAATCTGCTGATGCCAGCACACGCCGCAAGACCACACCCTATCGATCTGCAATGTCAATGCTAGTGTTCTATATCAACCGCGCTGGCAAGCACCTTGACGAGGGGCAGAAGCGAATTCTTGAGCAGGCAAAATACGAGCTGCGCAAACTATATGACAAGCTTGCTTGACTCAGCAGCGCTACCCTATACTTCTGCTGTGCCAGATGCTGCTCATAGTGTGCCTATCCGGAGACAAACAAATACTATCAAGGAAAATATAGAATGGAACCCATCCGACTTATCGCGCTTACTCTCCTGCTCGCAGTTAGCGGACTTCCACTGGTGGGACATGCCGGTGCTGAAAGTGGAGCCTTTATAGGTGCTGGTGCTGGCAATTCAACTATCAAAGGCCCCGTCAATGAAGTGGACATGGGAGAGGAATCATCAGGTGACATTACGTACACCCAGACATCCTTCAATGGTTCCGGTATATAACATAGCCGCTTAACAGTATATATACGGTGTGACTGGGCGATGAAACCCTCATCATATCTATTAAGACTCACATATGTGCTGCTTCTGACAAGTGTTACGACCTTCATTACCCACCGCACTTATGCGGCAGAGATGTTGCATATGGAGTTTTGGAAACAGGACAATGAATACCATTTGCGTTCCTCCAGCATTATTGATGCGCCGCCCGAACTCATTATAAATACTCTACTTGATTACAATCATTTCTACCGTCTGTCTAGTGGTATCAAGGAAACACGCTATCTTGACCCAGACCCCGATGGCACACCTGTTGCATTTACGCTGATCGAAAGTTGTGTATTATTCTTTTGCAAACAGATTAAAAAAACAGAGAGGATTCTGTTTGCGTCAGATAGTGAGATTGAGCTTGAAGCAGATCCAGTGCGTAGCGATTTCAAATTCATGCGCAGCCGCTGGAGTACCAGAATCGAAGCTGGGCAAACGATACTGTCCTATGACATGGACATGCAGCCTGAATTCTGGATTCCACCACTGATAGGCACATGGGCTATTAAACGAAAGCTCTATAACTCTGCCATGAATATGGCCCGCCGCATGGAAAAAATGGCCAGCACAGGGACGCCGCTAAGTGAGTTCAAAATTAAGTAATTTTCCGTAACATTTTTCTGGCACTGCGCTATACTGCAAACCTGAGTACTCGATAAAGAAGTGCATAGATTGCGGCATCCAGTCACCAGACAGAAGGAGCAGCCTTAATGGGAAATATCCGGCAAGTTTCCACCGACATCTCAGAACAACCCATTCTCTACGTCCTCGACACCAACGTCTTGATCCACGACCCGGCAGCTATACTGGAATTTGAAGAACACCATGTCATCATCCCGATGACCGTTCTGGAAGAACTCGACAAGCTCAAAAGTGGCCGACAGGCAATCGCTGCCGATTGTCGACAGGCAATACGTAGTATCGATGAAATTCTTGGCCGGGCATCCCCTGATGAAATCGAAAAAGGCATTCCTATTCGTCGTGGTGACAAAGGCCCATACAGGGGAAGCCTGTCGATTCTAATGAATCATGCGGCTGATAATATTGCAATATTGCCAACACATCTCAATGACAACAAAATCATTAACGATATTTGCCTGCTAAAAGAGAACAGCCCCGGTCAACGTACCGTTCTTGTTACCAAAGACATCAATATGAGACTTAAAGCAAGAGGCTGCGGTATCGAATCAGAGGACTATCATAACGACCAGCTAGTATCTGACATCAAACTGCTGGATGCTGGCTATCTTGAATTTGAGAATAGTTTCTGGGACCACATCGAGAATGTTGAAACTGAGCAGCAATCCGGTCGCACGTTGCATAAAATAGCAAAACAGGAGCCGGTACAGGAGATCAATCCGAACAACTTCATTATTGATCAACAGGGTATGATTGCCCGTGCTATTTCAGTAACGGATAATACAATCACGCTGTTACATTTGGAACACTCTCGTTTTTTACAGCAGGAAGCCTGGGGGCTGCGTCCCAGAGATATTTATCAGGCGATGGCGTTAAATCTACTTCTAGATCCAGACATACATCTTGTCAGTCTGACGGGGTCTGCTGGATCGGGCAAAACCATTCTGGCACTGGCTGCTGCTATCGAAATGACCATTGCAACCAAACTGTATCGTCGTATCATCGTGACACGTAGCACGCAGGGGCTGGACGAAGACATTGGCTTCCTGCCCGGAACTGAAGAGGAAAAAATGGAACCCTGGCTAGGTGCCATTACTGACAACCTGGAAGCACTGCATTATGATGATGAAGACACTGATAGCAGTATCGATTATATCCTCAAAAAAGTGCCGTTACATTTCAAATCCCTGAATTACATACGAGGACGCAGTTTCCAGCACAGCTTGATAATTATTGATGAGTCTCAGAACCTTACCCCACATCAAATAAAGACTATAGTCACACGCGCTGGAACAGGCTCAAAGGTAATCTGCCTGGGTAATCTGTCTCAGATCGATACACCCTACCTGAGCTCCACTAGCTCAGGATTAACCTATCTCACTGAACGCTTCAAAAACTTTGACCATGGTGGAAGTATACAGTTACAGGGAGTTCCCCGCTCACTACTTGCCGAATATGCCGAAACGAACCTGTAGCCAATAAAACGATTGCTTATAAATAGCTACACAATGGTGATAGGATAATCATCATGCTAATAATATTAGCGTCTATTATCTTGATACGTCGCGAGACTAACAGCAGAAATCTGTTAATATTATAATTAGGCTGATATTAAGAGAAATGATTCAACAGACTATTTTCTTTCTGTACGTGGATGTTTCATCGGTGTAAATTACACATTATCAAAGTCTTATAGGTAATATCGAGAAAATAATGTTTTTCGACCCGAGAGATGAACTCAATAAAGATCTCAGAGACAGCCTGATAGAGCTGTCAAAAGATTCCCTGTACGGTGATGATGGCATGATGGCAAGTGCCATAGGCAAATGGGTTACCTACCATATGCTGTTCACAAATGATGATGCTACTAAAAGCACCAGCTCCATTGATGGGATGGAGGTTGCGCATATTGAAAGCATCGAAGACTTCCTCAATAGCGGTGCTGGTAGTCACAACTGGAAACTAATTGAAAGCATAAGTCTTGAAACTAAAGCTGAGTGGATAACCCAGACTCTGAAACAGATCATCAATGGTGAAGTTATACTAGATAATGAACTTCGTCGTTATGTTAGCAGTATTGTTGATCAGAACAAGCTCGTGCAATACATTAATGAGGATATCGAAAACACCACATCGACAAGAAAAGACTGGCTGGAAAAATATATTGAGACTCCAATCATGCCAGTAATCTTGAAATTCCAAGGCGTCGCCTCAAGCCTTGATTCTCACGAACAGAAAAAAAAGGTAGAAAAACAGGATTTAATGAACAAAGCCGAGGAGGCCAACGCTCGTGTTAAAGAGGTTCTGAAAAAATTCGGCAAGCTCGAGAAACGCTATAATATAGAAGATGTGGACAGCATTCTTGATATGCTGGAAGAAGCTGTTAAAGAACCAGAGATTAGTGAAAACGACATGGCAAACTTTGTGCTGATGAATGCACCACGTTTTGATGAGGATGTGCGCTATTTGCTGACAACACGCTTTCCTGTTTCACAGGAAACGTAGCGCCCCTTCCTGGGTCTTTCTCCTTACCTGAAGTCTATGAGCTTTGCAAACAGGCTACTCGACTGGCACGAGCAGCATGGCCGTCATAACCTGCCATGGCAAGTCCACGCCGATCCGTATTCTGTCTGGATCTCCGAAATCATGCTGCAACAGACCCAGGTTGCAACTGTCATCCCCTATTATGAACGCTTTATCAAACAGTTCCCTCAGCTTCAGGATCTGGCTGATGCGAAGGTAGATCTGGTATTACACCTGTGGAGTGGTCTCGGCTATTACGCGCGGGCAAGAAATCTGCACAAAACAGCGAAAATAATTGCTGATACGCATAACGGCGCATTTCCTGATGATATCGACGAGCTGGTCAAACTTCCTGGTATAGGACGCTCAACCGCAGGAGCCATTCTGGCTCTGAGTCAGGGTCAACGTCACCCTATCCTCGATGGCAATGTAAAACGTGTATTAACACGCTATTTTTGTATTGCTGGCTGGCCCGGACATCGTGAGACTGAAAAAAGACTATGGCAACTCAGCGACAAGATTACACCCTATGACAATACTGCCAAATATACGCAGGCGATAATGGATCTGGGTGCAACCGTCTGTAAACGTAGCAGCCCCGATTGTCCTGCTTGCCCATTACGGAATGATTGTCAGGCCCTGTTATCGAATGAAGTCAATAATTATCCTCATAAACGAAAAAAGAAGGAATTACCGGTCAAAACCGCAACATTCCTGTTGTTAAGAAATGTGCATGGCGAAATTTATCTTATTCAACGACCTCCGGCAGGAATCTGGGGAAGTCTCTGGTGTTTGCCTGAGCTTATCAAGTACGATGAAAAAAAACAGTGGGATATACCATATCTGCCTGCTGATATATGCGCGGATAAAGCCATGCCGAGTGTCCGCCATACCTTCAGCCACTATCATCTCGATTTCACAGTGATACCCGCAAAGCTCGAGGGGGATCACAATCGCGTAATTATGGAGAGTAAACCTGCAGTCTGGTATAACCCTGCTAATCCTAGCCGACTTGGATTGGCTGCTCCTATTAAAAAAATCATCCACTCAACAGAGGTATAGTATGACGAAAATGGTGAATTGTGTGGTGCTGGGCAGGGAGGCAGAAGCCCTAGATCAAAGCCCCTATCCAGGTGAACTTGGCAAGAAAATTCTCGAGAATGTCTCTAAGGAAGGCTGGCAGCAATGGATTAAATACCAGACCATACTCATTAACGAGAACCAGTTAGTACTTTTCAAGCCTGAAGCCAGAAAATTCCTCGAACAGGAAATGGAAAAGTTCTTATTTGAAGGGGGCTCAAAGCTGCCCGGTGGCTTTGTCGATCCACCGAAGAAAGGGAATTGAAAATCCGCTTTTACAATCGAGGTCTCGGCGCTTATAATTCCGCCATCTTCACGATGTGGCCAGGTAGCTCAGTCGGTAGAGCAGGGGATTGAAAATCCCCGTGTCGGCAGTTCGATTCTGTCCCTGGCCACCATTTTTACAACACCTGCCTCGTTCTGTTTTATTTACACCAGTCTGTAAATCTCTAAATAGCTGGCGATCAGTTCAGAACACATACTGAAGCTTTTTTAAACTGCTAATTGACGTCAACAGGATGCTGTCTGTTGGACTGTAATAGCGCTTTGCACTTTTATTACAAAAATTATATTGTGCCAGGTACTGCGGACTGACACAGCAATAGAAACCAATCAGTATCACACGACAAATAGCATCATTCTGCAGCAAGATCGAAACTGTTAGTACTTAAATAAGCTGACTTTGTTTATTCATCCCAGGATCCTGATACCAACATAATGCCGAAACAATCTCTCACACTTAAATCACAGCAGGAATTTAATTGTCTCGCCGGGGATTGTCCGGATCATTGTTGTGGTCAATGGCTAGTTATATTAAGCAGGGAAACCATTGAGCACTGGAAACAGATTGAGCCGCCATCACTACGCGAACATTTTATGCAACGTATTGTTTCGATTGATGTCGATGGGAAGACGAAACAGGCTCTGGCCAAGAATGAAAATAACGACTGTGCCAACTTAACAGACGATGGACTATGTGAACTGCAAAGCAGCTGCGGACATGACATGTTGCCTGGCACCTGCCAGGACTTTCCCCGCTTGCGGATAGAAAATGAATGGCGCATCTTTGATACCACAGAGTTGTCTTGCCCGGAGATTGCACGATTACTCGTTGAATCAGATGCCTGTGAACTAATCGGACAGCAGCAGTCAAGTCACGTCTATAGCAATCCAGTCACAGAGATCACCCGCTCACTCGATGATCTTTTCAATTTAGTGTATGCCGAAAACAAATATCCACTTAATATTCGAATCTACTACCTGGGCTCGAAAATTCTCAACTTGTTACAGACCTTCGAAGAAGTCGGTGTACAGCCATATTTACTAAATTTCCCTCGCAAGCAAATACGAAACGAACTTTATCAATGCAGACTGCTTGAAAAAAATGGCAAAATCAAGGTGACTAGCGAGAATGCAAAACGCTTCTGGAAACTGGCTATTGAGATGCTTGGAGATATAGAGGATCTTGGTTTACCAGGTATTGACCGCGACAATCACCTGGTCAATCAAATATTTACCGATAAAATTGATACAGCCGCACTTTATAATCGCATACTTGACCTGCGCAGTGAGGTTGCCAATGATGTCAGGCTAGGCTATCGACCAGTAATGGAAAAATATGTGCCGGTGCTATTCATGAATCGCGGTCTGCCATGGAACCCGGTTGCGCAGAATCTGATCGCGACTTTTATCAACGCTGCTATACCACTAGCGCTCGTTCACCTTTTGCTGTGGATAAATTATCGTAGTCACTCACGGATGGATTCTGATTTTCTGCAGCAGGTGATCTATAAAATCGAAAGACGCCTGAAGCATACGACGACACTCTATGACAGACTGGAGGGTGAACTTTCACTACTTGAGATTCACCGCAATCCCGAATTCTATCTGGAAATCGCATGATTTAATTTACGTGAGCAACATAAGTATGGCTTGAAGACTATCGCCATTAGTATGTTTGAAGTGCTCGCCTGTTGCCAGTGAATAGAAAACATATATAAATAACATCTATTGTTAAGGTGACTATTCAAACTGATCAATAATGTGAAGCAGATATGGCTATTTACAGTAGCTCCCAGGTAGAAATCAGTCAGCCATCTGCATTCTCGGCGAATTCACTTTCCTTGGTGAATTTACATCATATCCTGAAGTACAAAGTACAGAAATAGTAGTTGTTCAGAAAACATTTAGAACCTTATCAGGAGATATCAATACGGACTACAGCTATCTGAGCATATTAACAATGACTCGCCCCTGAATCTTGCCGTCAAGCAGGTCCTCACAGGTTTCCCTGACTTCATCCAATGAGATCTCGCGGTCCGTTAACAGGTCATAGTAGTCTGCTGAAATATTGTCCGCAATGAGCTTCCATGCACGTTTCCTGCTATCCATCGGCGCATAAACTGAACTAATTCCATGTAATGTCACGCCACGTAAGATGAATGGAAATACAGTTGTATTCAACTGTATGCCGCCAGCATTCCCACAGGCTGCAACGATGCCTTCAGGGCGGAGCTGCGCCAACAGGGTAGCCAGGGTATCACCCCCTGCAGTATCTACTGCTGCCGACCAGTTTGCTTTTTCGAGAGGCTTATTATCACGTGCAAATTCTTTTCTATGCACTACACTGGCAGCCCCTAGCTGCTGCAGGTATTGATGTAATGACTCACGCCCACTGACGGCATGCACTTCATACCCCAGTTTTGCCAACAGCATAATGGAGACACCACCTACTCCTCCGCCAGCACCGGTTACCAGCACCGGTCCATCCTCCGGGCGAATACCATGATCCTGTATGGCAAGTGTACAGAATGCAGCGGTTAAACCAGCAGTACCCATAATCATGGTGGAACGCATATCCATGGCTGCTGGTATAAGTAAAGGCCAGTCGGCATCTAGTCGCGCATACTGGCCAAGACCACCCCAATGCTCTTCACCGACACCCCATCCGGTGGAAACCACCTGGTTACCGACCTTAAATTCACTGTCGCCAGCATCAACAATCTCACCGGCCAGGTCAATTCCTGGAACCATGGGGAAGCTTTTTATTATTTTACCTTTACCTGTGATCGCCAGGGCATCTTTATAATTCAACGAGGAATAGTGAACCCGCACAAGTATCTGATGCTCTGGCAACTCTTGCACCGATAGCTGGCTAATTTCCGCCACCGTCTCTCCATTGACTTGTTTGAGCATCATCGCCTTGAATCTGTCGTTCATTATATTGCTCCAGAGATAATCCCGCATTCATCAAAACACTGGGTGAAATTGGTTTTTATGGTCTGGCTAAATATACAAACTGGTGAGCCATTTAACTAGCAGGCAATCGAAATTTCCCGGTCGATAATTAAATTGATATTCAGCATCAACTGCTAAGCATCAAGACCTGTATTATGCAGAAGTGGTGATTCAATCAATTCTTTGGTGGACTTGCCAGCAATGCACGGGAATACAGAAATTTCAATAATGAAGTGGACTGGAACAGCAGTAAAACAGTCGTGATGAGTTTTGTCACTGCTGCTGAATTCCATTGACTGAGACGATCACTTAAGCAAGATCTTGTTAGCGAAGAACATCTCGTGGACCCGTTTGGTCTACATAATATAACGTCCGAACTTCTGTAATGAAGATTTTAAGATAGCTGCAGCTGTTTTCGAATCAACCGGTCTGGAGAACAGGAATCCCTGTACCTGCGGACATTCGAGTTCCCGGAGTCGTTGTAGCTGGGAATTATTTTCGACACCTTCGGCAATAATATTCATTTTCAGCAATTTTCCCAGTGCGATGATGGACTGCACAATTGCACCTGAGCCATTACTGTCTTCCATCTGGTTGACGAATGAGCGGTCTATTTTGAGCGTGTCATAATTGAATTTCTGCAGATAGCTCAATGACGAATAACCCGTACCAAAATCATCAACATGCAGACCGACTCCGAGCTCTCTTAGCTCGGCTAGCTTGTCCAGTGATTCATCAATATGATCGAGCAGGACGCTTTCGGTGATTTCCAGGCGCAGGCTGGTGGCAGGCAATCCGGTTTCTTTGAGTATGGTTCGAAGGGTTGTCATCATTTCGGGCTGATTGAATACTTTGCCGGAAATATTGACGCTCATTGAAGGCAACATGTCAGATGGGAATTCCTGCTGCCACTGTTTTGCCTGTTTACAGGCTTCTCGCAAGGTCCACCACCCCATGGGTACTATCAGGCCGGTTTCCTCTGCTGTACTAATGAATTCCACTGGCCTTACCAGACCACGTTGTGGGTGGTTCCAGCGTATCAGGGCCTCAAAACCAACCATGCTATTTTCTGTCAATGAAACAATAGGTTGATAGTAAAGCTCAAACTCATTTCTCTCCACAGCCCGCCTCAGTTCCAGTTCCAGCTGATGCAATTTCACTACGCGGCTATGCATTTCGCGGTCGAAGATTTCATAGCATGCCTTGCCTTCGGATTTGGCCCAGTACATGGCCGTGTCGGCGTCACGCAGCACTTCATGTGATGAGGTATAGCGCTCCGTTCCAAGGGCGATACCGATACTGACCGAGGTACAGATCTCATGGCCATCAATTTCTACCGGTGTGGCACATTCGTCCAGAACACGGTCTGCTATCTGTGTAACCATCGACAGGGTATTGACTTCAAGCAGTAAAATGGCAAATTCGTCACCGCCAAGACGTGCAACGGTATCTCCCGGGCGTACAATTTTTTGCAGTTTACGGGCGATCAGAACCAGCAGCTCATCACCAACACTATGTCCTAAACTGTCATTGACATTTTTGAAACGGTCAAGATCCAGAAACAGCACGGCAAAATCTGTTGCATGTCCTCCACGGCCACTTTTCCTTAAAATCGCATGTCCCAGCCGATCAAGCATCAGATTGCGGTTCGGCAGGCCGGTAAGATGATCATGTAAAGCATCGTGAATCAACTGCTCTTCGGCACGCTTGCGTGAACTGATGTCGGTGATCGACCCTGCCATACGTGTGCAGTGACCATCCTGATCCGTCACAGCAATGCCACGACTCAGCACCCATATATATCCTGAATCTTTTGTCAGGATGCGGTATTCATGTGAAAAATGGGCTGAATTACCAGCCAGATGAGCCTCAAGTGCGTGATTGAAATCCGCCTTGTCATCCTCGTGTACACGATCAGTCCAGGTCTTGATATTTGCAGGCTGTTGACAGTCGAGTCCCAGGATATTGCACCAGCGTTCTGAGTAATAAACATTTCCAGTGCTCAAATCCCAGTCCCAGATACCATCATTTGCACCACTTACTGCGAGGCTATAGCGTTCTTCACTGATACGTAAAGCCTCTTCAGCATGCTGCCGTTCAATGGCATATCGTATAGCGCGAGCAAGCAGCTCACTGTCCATCTTACGCTTGATAAGGTAGTCCTGGGCTCCTTCACGTACAGCGCGTGCAGCCAGTGTTTCGTCGTTGATGTTGGTGATGAGTATGATTGGAATGGCTGGGAAGGCCTTGTGCGCACGCTGGAAAGTAGCATAACCCGTACTATCTGGTAGACACAGATCAAGTAAAATAATGTCAACGTGGTTCTGCTCAAGTAAATCCAGTCCCTTGCCTAGTGTATCTGCATGGGTGATAGAAAAACTGTAGCTTTTTGCCTGTGACAGTATTTCACGAATGTAGTCAACTTCTGCTAGCTGATCTTCAATCAGAAGTATAGAAAGATCTGAGCTATTTTCGCTGTCCATGTCCGATGTCACCCTCATTCAACCTCAGGACTGTTTATGCCTTATTGTGAAAACAAATATTGATCCCTTACCGGGTATAGACTTCACTCTAATAGTACCACCATGACGCTCCACTATGCTGCGGCAGATTGCCAGTCCAATACCGGTACCAGGGTATTGATCACTGGTATGGAGACGCTGAAACATGTCAAATATTCGCTTGCGGTCTTTTTTCTCCAGGCCGATGCCATTATCCTGAACAGCGAACTCCCAGTGCTGAGGCTTCTCTTTCGCCGTCACCAGAATCCTGGGCGGTTTGTCACCATGAAATTTAAGTGCATTGGAAAACAGATTTCTGAATAGTTGTTTAATCTGCCTGCCGTCTGCGCGTAGTACGGGAAGATCACCACGTTTATAGATAGCATGCAGTTCCTTGAAAGACTTATCCAGACTTTTTGCTGCAGAATCAGCAAGCTCGCCAAAATCTACTGGATCAAATTCGTCGCCCTGTGTCCCGACACGTGAATATTCCAGTATATCATCAACCATGGACTGCAGACGTCTGCTGCTGTCTAGAATATGTCCCGTGAAGCGATCCGCATCATCATCCAGATCATCCCGTTCATGGAGAAGTTGTGCATATCGGGAAATGTAGCTCAGCGGTTCCTGCAAATCATGTGAGGTTACGTAGGCGAATTTCTCCAGGTCAGCATTCGAGCGGCTGAGCTCGGCCGCGTTACGTGATAGACTCGATACGGTATCCTTAAATGATGAGATATCAGTAACACTGCCTTCAAATTGATCCTTTTCATCACCAGCATCTTCAATAGGCCACAGATTCAGACGTATCCAGCACGGCGGGCCTTCTTCTGTAGAGCGCAATTGAACATCAAAGTCATTAACGGCCTTTCCCTGCTGTAAAACACTGCTAACCGTTGACCGTGCTGTCTCGTCAGCAAGCAGATCCTGCAATGTAGTACCATCCTGCTTATCGCCTGCTGTAAGCCTGAAGATATTGCCACAGGAAGAATTCAGGCAGTTAAGCCTGCCTTCGCGGTTGAGAGAGAAAACACCGACCGGTAAACGGTCTACAAGTGGTTTAGCTAAACTTTCTGTTTCGTCGACCGTTTTCCTGGGATACAGTAATTGATTAACACTGATTGGCAGGTGCAGGAATCCGGCACTGCCTTTCTTAATCTGGTCGTCAGGTTGGTTATGTCCTGTTTCGTGATGGCTGGGTGGAGATTTATCGGCAGAGAAAAAAATTACGGGGCATTGAGGGTAAAGGCGTTTGATGCTATCGAGTATGCGGTTGCCTTCCGCCCAACCCAGATGTCTTTCGGTAATAACCAGATTGAACTCACCCAAAGCTAGATGTTCCGCAAATTCTATTGCATCATCAATGACTGTGACCTCGGCATGAGGCATGTGGTGCTGTAAAACCAGAGCGGCCAAGTCTCCGTCATACGGCTTATCGTCCACAAGAAGAACCCTTACGGGTAGCGTTCTAGTCATTAAATGATTTTCAGTTCGGGTTCATTCCATAAACAGTTCGTCCAAACATTCAGGTATCTGAAGCATACGTGAAAAAGCACGATTTCGCAAAAAATGATTGTGATTTTAGGCACTTAGAAGGTAAAAAGCGCCAATCGACTCATCCCTACTGCTATTCCACCCGTTATTAGTTTATATTTTAACCACAATTATAATGCAAAAACATGCAATATTCAGTGAAATTTGAAAATAAATACCCCATCACAACCTGAAATGGGATATAGCTGGATATACTCGAGCCATTAAGCTTGAATTTGGTCCAGAACGCTCCTATGACGGTTTTGAACTTAAGCTAGAAGAGAGTCTTATCCATTTATAAACAAATACCAGTCATGGAACTATTGGCCAATTATTATCAACAACCATGTCATTACAGCAAGTACCAGGGCGACAAAAACGGCTGCCGAGCCCTGGTCTTTGGCCTTACCTGACAACTTGTGATGTTCATCACTGATTCGATCAACGACTGTTTCAACAGCCGAATTCAACAGCTCAACGATCAGCACAATAAGAACCGTACCGATCAACAGTGATCGCTCTATGCCGGTTTCACCGAGCCAGTAACCCAACGGTGCAAGAATAATAAGTAGTAGTACTTCCTGCCGAAATGCTTCTTCAGTTTTCAGGGTAGATTTGAATCCTTTGATTGACCATTGACAGGCATAGACGATGCGCATGACACTGCGCATCGGCTGATTCAATTTCTGATAGTCAGCTTTTGCCATAATTCTTTTATCGCTTTTATAAAGTAATCGTAGCCCGGCTGCTTTTTTGGTGACAGGCCAAGAATCAGATTACGTGCTACACGAAGATTCATCCTTGCAAATATGAACCAATTATATGACAGCATGATGAATTTATCTGCGTATATCAATTTTCTTCCCGTTTAACACAAACTTCATTAAATCATCATATTTCTGTCATATGGTGACGCTATAAATATTAAGTGATTACATAGCATAAGGAAAACCATGAAGCCCGTTACGTTCCGTAGCATCTGGATATCCGATACTCATCTCGGCCTAAAAGCTTCTCGTACTGAATATCTACACGACTTTTTAAAACATACTGAATCCGACTATCTGTATCTGGTCGGCGATATCATCGACCTGTGGAAAGTTAAACGTGGTTGGCACTGGCCAGAAATAAACAACAACATTGTTCGACTGATTATGGAAAAAGCCAGAAGCGGGACACGCGTTGTTTATGTTCCCGGCAATCATGATGAGTATTTACGTGATTATGTCGACTTTTATTTTGCAGGCATACACATCTCGCAGACAGCTGAACATGTTACCGAAGACGGCAGGAAATTATTGGTACTTCATGGTGATGAATTTGATGCGATAACGATGAATAGCAAATGGATTGCAAAGCTTGGCAGCGAGGCATATGACATATTGATAAAGCTAAACCACTGGTTCAACTGGGGTCGACGTAAACTTGGCTTTGGCTACTGGTCACTCTCCAAACACCTTAAGCACAAGGTCAAGGAAGCTGTTAATTACATAAGCAACTTCGAACAGGCGGTTGTGCATGCCGCACGCAAGCAAGGTGCAGATGGCGTTATATGCGGCCATATACATCACGCTGTCATTGAGGAATACGACGGCACCCAATACGCAAATTGTGGAGATTGGGTTGAAAGCTGCACCGCGCTGGCCGAAGAAGAG
Source organism: Arenicellales bacterium (assembly GCA_029287915.1). Lineage (GTDB taxonomy): Bacteria > Pseudomonadota > Gammaproteobacteria > BMS3Bbin11 > BMS3Bbin11 > BMS3Bbin11. Next base: position 68,483 of record JARFQE010000076.1, on the reverse strand, counting down.
GATGGAAAGCTGCGACTTATCCACTGGCTGGAAGAAAGCGCCGAGATAATCGATAAAAGTCAGAATCATGAAGATCGCAATCGTGACCGACGCGTGGTCACCGCAAATTAATGGCGTTGTAACGACTCTAAAGAAGACCATTGCTGGTCTCACGCTACTTGGGCATCGCGTTGCGGTTTTTAATCCCTGTGCTTTTACAACAATTCCGATGCCGGGTTATCCAGAAATACCTCTTTCATGGCTTCCAGGAAAAAAGCTGGCAAGGATGCTGGATGACTTTGATGCTGATGCAATTCATATTTCTACTGAAGGTCCACTTGGCCATGCAGCCAGAAAATACTGCCTGAAACGAGGATTCAAGTTCACTACTGCCTATCACACTCGCTTTCCTGAATACTTGCGCCTGCGCTTACCAGTGCCTTTGACATGGTCCTATGCATTCATGCGTCGTTTTCATAAATCTGCCAGCTGCACAATGGTCGCTACTTCGTCTCTGGAGAACGAATTACTTGCCAGGGGATTCACAAATCTAAAAAGATGGAACAGAGGTGTCGACATTGATCTGTATCGCCCTCGAAGAAAAAGTTACCTGAATGGATCCAGGCCTGCTGCTGTTTACCTCGGTCGTGTCGCTATCGAAAAAAATATTCGGGCATTTCTGGATCTGGATATCAGGGCTTCCAAGTATGTCATTGGTGACGGTCCTGCGATGAATCAACTGAAGAGTCAGTATCCTGACACCCATTTTATCGGCTACAAGACTGGTAGCGATCTCGCTATTCATCTGGCATCTGCAGATGTTATGGTCTTTCCCAGTCTGACGGATACATTTGGGCTGGTGTTACTTGAATCCATGGCATGTGGAGTGCCGGTAGCTGCTTACCCCGTCAGTGGGCCAAAGGATATTATCGAAAATGGCATAAATGGATGGGTTGATGACGACCTTGCCTATGCAGTGAAGAAGGCGCTCACCATATCACCACAAAAATGCAGGTCATCTGCTGAAAAGTACTCATGGACTAATGCAACAAAACAGTTCGCCTCAAATCTTGTACCTGTAAATAGTAATAGAAAATTGCGATTATCATTTCATGACAGTTCTGCTGAAATAGCCCCGACCTGATATTCTGGAGGATGTTAGATCGATGATCATTTGGCTTAACTGATAATAAGGAAAAATTTAGTTCATGCTGTCGTTTCAACATAATCAGGATCTAGCTTGATTATCATGTATTGAAGAAGATTCTTACACTGGCCCCAAGAGAATATCATCGATAAGATCATCAACAGCATCCTGCCCTGTACTGCCCCTGATTTCTTTTCGTTTGCGATATTCATAGTCTTCTTCACAGCTGATACAGCGTGTGCAGCCAGCAATAGCATTCCTGCGTTCAACTGGTATGTCATCGCCACAATCAATACAGTTAACTGCAGATGACTTTGCAATTGTGTCCGAGCGGATCCCTCGAGCAGCAGCAATGGCTCTTTCCAGGTGTTCTGAAATAATCTTATCCGCAAAATCTGCCTGATCCATAGTGACCTCCTTGATAGGATTTATTTAATGTGCGGAACAAATGGTAGGTCTTTTATGTGTCAGGCTTATGACAGTTTCGTCACGATTTTGTTAAAACAAGTATTAAGGTTTTCAGGCAAACAAGTCATTGTATAAATAGCTGCCATGTAAGATGCGCTTACGAATTTTATTTGCCAGCTTCGCTATATTTACCTGTCACATGCAGTCAATGATTTGGCGCGTTTTGTCATGTTTAAAAACAAAAGGAGCGTTATGATTCATTTATAGATAATTATTACGGTCATAGAAATGTGAAAGACTCGGTAGAAGAAAATTTACAAGCAGAAATTGATTTCTGGCGTTTACTGATAGAAGAATGGGAAAACACACAAATTGAACCCGTTCATGCCAGGATCAAAGAGGCATTAGCGCTGGCTGAGTACAAACTAAAGAAGTACGAAACGGCGCATCGAAATACACGATTACATTAACGAATATTAGCTTGTTACCTGCAACCTGACTGAGCTACTTTTTCACTGGAGAGGTCGAATAAAGCACAAGAAAAATATGGACGGATCTATCACCCGACACGTACATTGCCGAGTGATAGGTCACCTTGAGCTCAGCTGAAAAAGAGAAAAATCATACTGATTAATCAGCTTATGATTTACTTCTCCATTTCAAAAGTACGGTTGGCACCTGAATCAAAATCGTACAGTTCGATCTGTACAGATTTTCCGAAACCATAGACAGAGGTTACTTCTCCGGTACGGTATTCTTCCTTGCTGTAATCATAATAAACGATTTCTTGGCCGGGAGTGGCTACATCGCGGCTACTGATCATAATACTGGTACCAAGATCCGTATCCTGACCATTCCATGCAAGTGCCGGTGTCACCATAAGTGACGCAATTAGTATATATAATACTTTCATTGTTATACCCTCATCAAATTATCGGCTACACAAAGACAGTTTTTTTATTATTGGCGTCTTAAATTGTATTTGTGCCGTTAACTTAACTTTAGTAACTAAATCGTGATATGCAAGATTATTTGAAAATTTAAATATAATTACTTTTATATCAGTAGCTTACAAGAAATATTATATCGTGACGGGCAGCACTGATGCATCGTTTTGAAAAGAAAAACAGGTAAATCGCAGTTTATACTTTTACATCGGAACCGACTATCATCCCTGTTTCAATTATGTCTTCCCGTTGTTGTATCAACTGTCATTCATACCATCTGCCTGCTGGTCAAGGATAACCTCTGATTTACCCTGCCCCCTTATCATGCTAACAGGCATTTGATCACCGTGCCGCCACCTGGACACAGCATCAGCCTTGGCCTTACCGGTGATTATGAACAGCATTTGCCGGCACTGTCCCAGCACTTCAGCACTCAGACTGACACGCTCCGGTGGAAATTTTGGGGAATTATGCACAGGCAAAACGGTTAGCCCTGCGGGATGCTCATGTCCGGGGAATAAACTGGCGATATGACCGTCTTCGCCCATCCCAAGCAGGACAATATCAAAGGTAGAGATGCCCTCAATCGATCTGGCATATAGCCTTGCAGCCTCCTCAGGTCCTTTTTCAGCAGGGATGGCATGAAACTGATTTAAAGGAACCGGCACCTTACTGGTAAGAACCTGCTCTATCATTACACTATTGCGATGAGGATCATCGGCAGGCAAGCATCGCTCATCACCTATCCAGATATGCCAGCGCTCCCAGTCACACCTGGCCTGAGCAAGCAGCGCGTAGGCTTTTTTAGGTGTATTCCCTCCCGTCAATACAATATGAAATTCACCACGTTTGTCTATAGCCAGTCTTGATGCCTGTACAATACGATCACAAACCAGGTGTGCGACAGCATCAGAATTCTCAACAACAGTCCATTGCATAATTACTGGCAATTATCTTTTTTATTTGGTCCCTGATTGGCCCTATGATTGTTGTATGTAATCTTAATCAAAGTACTGACTGCGTATAGAATATTTCATCTAGCTATTTCATATTATATATTACTTTCCTATCCCGCTATTTATTTCGATATAATTCTATACGTTTGTAAACAATACCTGGAAAATTTTATTGAAATTTATTCCATTTTAAAGCTACATACTTATCTGACCACGGAGATTTTAATGAGTGACGCACTAAACTATCTGATTGCTGCCCGTCCGAATGCCGTCCTGCCCTATTTCAAAAGTCTGAAAGAGGCTGGTAAACATCTTGATACCCGGACACGCGACCTGATCTCGGTCATCACTAAGGTTGATGCGCAGACGGACGCTGGATTTCGCCAATACCTGTCTCGTGCGCTACGCAATGGTGCCACTGCAAATGAAGTACTTGACGCCCTGTTTATGGCCCTGCCTTCTCTTGGCTTTGCCAAAATAGTCTGGGCAACGGAAATACTGCTGGATATGGATATCCCTGAGTTTCATCCTGAAAATCTGGACGCTGTACCGGAATGGCATGATGTCGGGAATGTCAGTGAGTTTCCTTCTGGGGAGATCAGCTATCGCGACTGTGGTGGTCGCAGCCTGTACATCTATCGTGATGGTGACAACTTTCGTGTTTACGACAGTCGCTGTCCACACCAGGTGACGAACATCCCGCATCTGGCACTGGAAGGAACAAAATTGACCTGCCCAAAACACCATTGGGTATTTGAAGTCACTACCGGTGAATGTACCGATGTCGGTAATCGTCCGTTAAATGAATTCAAACATGAAGTCGAAAATGGAACACTGAAAGTTTTCTGGTGATCGAAAATAAAATGATTGAGTAAGGATTAAGGACTAAGGATAAAAGGAAAATGATATCTCCTCTGTCCTCAATCCTTGCTCTTGATACTAGGGTAGAACGTTGCTGCTGCGAAATTTTTTCGCTGCCAGTCCAAGCATGATCATACCCCAGCCGTTGAAGATTAGTTCAATTGCTATGAACATACCAATCACCCACAGGCCAGATTCAGGCCACTTGTTTAGAATCATAATGCCAAGAACAATAGCGGCGATGCCACCAATTAGTGTCCATATCCAGCCTGAAACACCTTTCAGACGAAATGCAATAATTATTCGCATGATACCAATTGCTATCAGTGCCCAGGCAATAAACAAGGTCAGTGTTGCAGAGGCGAGCATCGGATTCTTTACCATGATATAGCCTACAGCGATATAAAGCAGAGCTATAAGAATATAACCAATCAGTGACCAGCCTTTGTGTCGAAATGCGTCGACTAACTGGAAGCCACCACCAATTAAAATCAAAAAACCGAAGAACGTAACCGTTGTCAGAGTCAGGGCAAAGGTGGCGCCTATGCCAATCGTTCCAAGTATGACCAGAATAATGCCAATTCCAACAAACCAGCCCCATTTCTTTCCAACTTCGTTAATTGCCTCTGCCTCAGAATTCATTTTATTTTCTCCGTTATTAATTATTGTTTTCACTTTACGAACTTATCAAGAACTGCTTTTAATAACAAAATTTAAGGAATTATATTATTGCACGGGATCAAGACTATGTCGCCATCGAGTCTGTGGTTTATCAAAAATCACCCGGCTCTCTGGCGATCCCCAACTACCTGCAGGGTAAGTTTGTAATGGTTTTTTATCCCTTGACCAGGCATCGATAACAGGGTCTACGATGCGCCAGGCATACTCTACTTCGTCATGACGAAGAAAAAGCGAACGGTCGCCGCTAAGTATATCCAGCAGCAGGTCTTCGTAGGCGTCAGTTCTAACATCTCCTTCATCCAGTAATGAAGCATTGAGACTGGTCTGACGTATTTGCATATCCAGACCGGGCTCTTTGACGGTGACTTCCATACGTAGACAATTACAGGGCTGTATACCCAGGATTAACCAGTTTTGCTTCATACCTTCCTTGCTAACATCTCGAAACAGTTGCTGCGGTGGGTGTCGAAAGCAGATGGAAATCATCGACTGGCGCTGAGCCAGTCGCTTTCCTGTACGCAGATAGAAAGGCACTCCACGCCAGCGCCAGTTATCAATGTAAAGCTTCATTGCGGCATAAGTTTCAGTGCGACTGTCAGCAGGGACATTCTGTTCATCAAGATATCCTCTGACTATTTCACTTCCAATATTTCCACCAGTATACTGCGCACGAAATGCGCGTGTGGAAATATCTTCTTCGGTGATTGGGCGTATGGACTTAAGTACCTTGACCTTTTCATCGCGCAAGTCTTCAGCATCCATCGAGGCGGGCGGTTCCATTGCGACCAGTGACAGTAGCTGAAGTAAATGACTCTGTATCATGTCACGCATGGCTCCGCTACCATCGTAATACGCGGCGCGCGTGCCAACTCCTGCTGTTTCCGAATGCGTAATCTGAATATGATCTATGTAGTTACGATTCCACAGAGGTTCAAGCATCGTATTGGCAAAACGGAACACGTTGACATTTTGCACTGTCTCCTTACCCAGGTAATGATCAATACGAAATATCTGCTGCTCCTTCATATGCCTGCTGATACGCTTCTGTAGCACTTGCGCACTGTCTAAGTCATAGCCAAATGGTTTTTCGATAACAACACGACGCCAGCCTGCTTTTTCCATTAACAATCCATTGTCTCCAAGAGCATCTATAACCAGCCCGAATTCTGCTGGCCTGATTGCCATATAGAAAGCTATATTCCGCTGCTTGTTGTCAGATGTAGTTTCTGACTCGAGGTAGTGTTTTAATAATGGCCAGACTCCAGACTGGCTATAATCTACCCTGTAATAATCCAGTCGTCTCGAAAATCGCTGAAAGACATCAACATCAAAGCGCACACCTGTACTATCGACAATCCAGTCTCGTACTTCTTCAATACATCTTTCTTTATCCCAGTCACGTCTTCCTGTCGCCAGGATTTTTGTCTGAGGATGCAGCTGACTTGCTTTATCGAGTAGATACAGTGCCGGCATCAATTTAATTCTCGATAAATTCCCAGTGGCACCGAAGATAACCAGCGTTGCATTATCCTGATCGTTATAAGCCACTATTCAGACCTCATATGTACCAGATGACACATCACCACCTTCACCTGTCCAGTCAGTATGAAAGAAATGCCCGCGGGGACGATCAACACGCTCATAGGTATGGGCACCGAAATAATCCCGCTGCGCCTGTAGCAGGTTAGCTGGTAAGCGCCCGCGACGATAGCCGTCGAAAAACGCCAGCGCAGACGACATAGCGGGCAGGGGAATCGCAAGTTGTATACCCAATGTTACAGCCTGTCGCCAGCCTGCCTCAGATACTTTTATCTCTCCAATAAAAAACTTGTCCTGTAACAGGTTTTCCAGTGCCATATTTTCATCAAAGGCCTGCCTGATATTACCCAGAAAGCGGCTGCGGATGATACACCCTCCCCGCCACATCAAAGCAATATCGCCATAATTCAACTGCCAGTCATACTCATTTGCAGCATCACGCATCAACATATAACCCTGGGCATAGGAAATGATCTTGGAGGCATACAGGGCATCATGGATTGATGCGAGAACCTTTTCTCTATCTCCCTCAAAGATGGCATGTGAACTTGATAATAGCGTATCGGCACGCATACGCTCATCCTTAATCGCTGACAGACAACGTGCAAATACAGCTTCACCGATCAAGGTTAATGGTACCCCGAGTTCGAGCGCACTGATGCCAGTCCACTTTCCCGTCCCCTTCTGCCCTGCTGCATCAAGGATATTGTCTATCAGTGGTTCACCTTCATGATCGCGAAAGGCAAGAATATTCGCAGTAATCTCTATCAGGTATGAATCCAGTACTCCTTCATTCCATTGCGCAAAGGTTTTCTGGATCTCATCAACATTCATACCAAGGCCAGCACGCATAAGGTGATAAGCCTCTGCAATCAACTGCATGTCCCCGTATTCAATACCGTTATGAACCATCTTTACATAGTGACCTGCTCCAGCTGGCCCAACCCATTGACAACAGGGCTCACCATCTACTTTTGCAGATATGGACTGCAATATCTCTTTTACTACCGGCCATGCTTGAATATCCCCACCAGGCATAATGGATGGTCCATGCCGAGCACCATCTTCACCACCGGAGATACCTGTGCCGATAAAATGTATACCCTCGCGAGATAGTTCCTGATAGCGTCGATTGCTATCAGTAAAACGTGAATTACCACCATCGATAATAATATCTCCCTTATCCAGCAGCGGTAACAAACTGTCTATTAGATCATCAACCGGTTTGCCTGCCCGAATCATTATGATTATTTTTCGCGGCTTTTCTAATGATGAAACAAAAGCCTCAAGAGAATCATAACCAGCAATGTCTGTTGAACTGGCTGGTCCTTGTAGAAAATCTTTAATTCTACTGGCTGTCCTATTGTGTACCGATACCTTGTAGCCGTGATCATGTATATTCAGAGCAAGATTCTGTCCCATCACAGCCAGACCAATAAGTCCGATGTTTGCTTGTAGCATACTGATTCCTTTTACATAGTTGTTTGTAGGGAAAATGTAATATCCTATGTCATTTCATAGATAACAACGATTGCAAAATATTACACCAGGATGTTCAATTCCAACTAATCTAGCAAAAGTTGATTTAAATCATAACATCAGGAATCGAATGTGTAAGATAATGTTTTTAGAGATATAATTAATTCATATCTCAGTCACATCAATCTATGGATTACAAGATGAAATATATATACAGACGTTTTCTGTTTCTCGTCACTATCTCCTTCACTGCTACATGCTGGGCCGAAGCACCCCAACTCGGCGAATGGAAACAATTATTTGCAAATGATGACGGACGGGCTGTAGCGATTGATGTCTATCGTGAAACACCTATTATTCTCGATAAAAATGGGCATATTTTTTTCCTGAACAAGGAAATTGGTAAAGAATCTTCAGGTGAGTGGTTTGGTGAAGTTTATGAAAACTGGCAACGGGTTTCCGGGGGAGGAGTAGCACAGGACATCGGCATCGATGGTGATGGTGTACCCTGGGTTGTTGGTCTTAAAAGTAAAAAGATCTATCATCTGGACAGCAACTTTGCCGGCCAGAACAGTGGCTGGATTGAGTATCCGGGTAATGGCAGAGCAAGGCGTATCTCGATTTCCAAAGCCAACGGTACACCTTATATAATCGGTGCCAGAACTGGTCGTGTTTACGGGGGGGACGGTAATACCTGGTCGCCCCTGCCTGTTAAATTGCTTGATGACAAAGGACAGGAACTTGCTGAACCATTTAATCCGCTGAATCTTTTTGCTGAATCCTACAATGCAGGTAGCAGTGATAAACCTGACTGGTATGACCTTGTTTTTATCATTAATCAGGACAAAAAGATTTTTCTTTATTTACCGGAGAAAAAGGCATGGCAAGAATTACCCGGTAATGCCCGCGCATCAGCATTAGTTTCCTCCGGCAAGCTGGTGTATATCGTAGCTGAAGACGGTAAATTCTATGGCCTAGATCTGTCGATTGACAAGGAATGGACGTCAGCTGGACCTGGCACAGGGAAGGACCTTGCCATTAGCCAGGTAGATGTTTTTCAGCCATTTATCAGCCAGGGCGGTAAAAGGGTCCCCTCTTCGAGTTATCGCCATGTCTGGACGATTGGCGATAAAGGCCAGATTTTGAGAGCCTTCGTTGCCAAATAGAATAACAAGCCTGGTAACTATGACATTATTTGCAATAATCAGGATTCATTATTGCAGGCAGAAATATATTCCTGTGCTATTCTTTATGTAGTAACGTTAACTTGTCAGAATCCTTATATGAAACAATTTGTCCTCCCTGTACTGACAATATTGTTGACAAGTTGCGCAACACCACAGTCAAATAAGGAGACAGATTTTTTTGCTAACATTCCTGCCGGCAGTACACTTGCAGTGAATAGCCCATTAACCATAGCAGCTAATGAGGTCAGAGCATCATTGCAATTTGGTAGGCAGGTCAGCCTGCAACAGCTCGATAAATGGGAGCCATACTGTCAGCTCGTTGTAAGAACACTTTCCAGGCAGGATAAAGTGATACCCGCTGTAGATTTTCGAATTACACGTGTGGTTCGTGATGAAGAACCTTACACACGCCTGAAAAATTCCAACAGGACAATGATTGCCTCGACAGATGAAAACCTGTCCTTTCTCTACAGTGGTGATACCAGTTATACATGGCTGATAAAAACCTACATGGATCTTGAATCAAATGATTATCCCGATATCTATCGGTTTGTATGTGGGCAGGTTTGGGATGGTTATACGTCAAGACGTTTGTATATGTCTGAATTTAATGAAGCAGCAGGTGATTTCATCACCATAGTGACTGCAGGAACTCAAGCAGGAACTCAATAAGTGCCTAAGATGCACATGAAGAGAACTGGGGTTAATAGTTTGGCGTATAATGTCAAGAAAAAAGCGATAAACTATCATAATATGATTAATATTGAGAAATTACTTTATAGATCACTTGCATAAACACAGTTATGGCCATATATGGTAAAATTGTAAAAATTTTGAACGAAAAAACAAATTAATTATATAGAAGTAAACATTGATGAAAATTAAACGCGGATACAAAGCGTCATTATTTATTGTCTCCACTGCCATTGCTGGCATGCTACTAGCTTCCGGCTGTGTCTCTGTGCCTGAACAGACCCAGATCGTAAATAATGGGGTGAATAAAAAAATTAGTGCTAATAGCTGTGATACAGGACAGGCTCAGTATTATTCCGATAAAAAACGCGAATCTGCCCATGCACTGGATTCAGAAAATATTACCCTGCTGAACTGGAATATCTACAAGGGTCAGAAAAAGAACTGGGCCGATGACTTTCGCCAGCTCAGTGACGGTCAGGATCTGGTAATTATTCAGGAAGCGCTGCTGAACCCTGAGGTTAAAGAAACGCTGAAAAAACAGAGCATACACTGGACAATGAACACCGGTTTTATTGTAAATGATGAGGCAACTGGCGTCCTTACTGGTTCACGAGTCAAGGCAGTTTCAAGTTGCGGACTAAGAACAACTGAGCCTTTTTTGCGCCTGCCAAAAACTGCCCTGGTGAATAAATACAGGCTGTCCGGCACGGATGAGAAACTACTGGTAGCCAATATCCACAGTATCAATTTCACCCTCGGTACCGAGGTTTACAGTGAACAAATAGAAAAGCTCAAATCGGCTATTGCTCAGCACCAGGGCCCGGTAATTGTCGCCGGTGATTTCAATAGCTGGAGCGATAGCAGAAAACAGATCATCGAAAACATGGTTGAGGATCTATCACTAAAGGCTGTTACATATAATAGCCATAACCGAGTAAAGATATTCGGCAATTTTATTGACCATGTCTTCTACCGAGGTCTCGTACCGGTATCGAGCGAAGCCCAACAAGTGACCTCGTCTGATCATAATCCGATCAAGGTAACTTTCCGGACAGTACATGCTGAACAACGTGTAGCCTGGAATTAATTCCCTGTTATACCTATTACGTATATATACGTAACTAACAGGTTTTAGGTAATACCAGCTAGAAAATATCTAAATCTTATCTAAAAAGATCTTTTTTACCTGTTCTCATAGCGATTGAGATCGAACAAACCTGATAGCACAGGTTCTAGTTGACGCGATTTATCCTGAAACCAGTCTGCCGTCTTCCAGAATCTTTGATTGGTTCTTCGTACGCCATAGATACTGACGAAACGTTCGTAGTCTTGTCGATTCTCCAGGCTGGCATAGTGCTCGGTAAACTTCTCAATATCACCGAAATCGACCTCAAAGAAGAAATTCGGATATGAACCTTCCAGCCAGTCGACAACTGTCAATGAATCATTGCTGTAATCTCTTGTTTTGCTGTCCTCTTCATCACTGAACATTGATGTCACATTCTTATAGGCCTTGTTACGAATAATGGTGTATCCCAGATCATCTTCAGGCTTGCTCCCTTTCTTCACACGGACAAAAGCAAGATCAGGAAAAGCGACAAGTACGAAGCCATCGATAGCGGCGATTTTCTGCATGGCAACATCTGCCCGTTTTTTTTCACTTCCCTTAATATTCCTGCAATCAGTTGCATTACAACGATTTATAACATCAGCACGCGCAAGTACAGGGGCCAGTTTTTTCTCCATATTCTGGAACAGTTCGCGCTGCGGGTCATCGGTTTTATAGCCCGTAACTACATCCTTCTGCATCCAGTGATCAATACCTTCAAATTCTCTCTCCATTCCCTTACGCATGCCTTCGTACCAGCTGTCGCGAATCTGAGTCCGGTGACTGGTGGGTAAAAAGGCAAGATACATGTCTTCTGCTTCCATACGCAGAAAATCCATATATAGCCTGGTATGCAGCTGATGTTTCAGGTTTCCAAATACGTTGAACCCGGTAACCAGCAGATAATGAATTCTTTCAAAGGTAGGATAATCCAGGACCCAGGCAGTATCCGGGTAATCACCGACAAAACCGGGACTGACTGATGCGGAATCAAAATGCCTGAAAACGGTAAGTGCCGCATTCGGATTCTTGCCATCTCCATCCCATAGAAAATTCATCGCATCTTTGATGTCGTACTGGTTCATCGCTTGGAAATATCTGAATCGCTTGGTTACATACGCCTGCTCAAGCTTGAAATATTTCTTCCAGGTCCCGAACAGCCTGATGTCGCCTGCCTGTGCTGATGGGATTTGCAGGTAATCAGACACTTCCTGCAGAAAATCCGTATTACCCAGCATCTGGTCTTTTTCCGGGTCGAGGAACACTACCCAGAACTGGTCTTCGATTACATTCAGAGCGATCATTCCACGGCAGACCGGTGCCTTCATGAAACCTTCGACAAAGAACCTGGCATTATCCAACATGAACTTGTAGCGAGATATAGGAGGGATTTCAGCATAAGCCTTGAACGGATTGGAGGCGATTTCCGGTTCCCATGAAGGCAGCTTAGTCACTGTGTAGTCCGGCTTGATAAACAGCTCCCTGATAGTATTCAGGCGCTTCTCCGACAGTTCATAGACCACATGGTTCTTGGCGACAATATCAGCCTGATAACGGTGCAGACGATAGAAGAATTTCCCACCGGGATCATCATACGGACGCACCGTTGGGATTTCATTTACTGGCTGACCAGCTGGCGTAGTTGATCTGACCAGCCGGTAAAATTCACGTTCATCTGTGCCTTTAAAATGAAGATGACCGATGTATAAATGCTCGTAGATATAACGGCTGACAAGTTGCTGTTTGAGGCCTTCTCCGTTCAGAAAATCTTCCCAGATTTTGATCTGCTTCTGTGCAGCAACCGAGGGCACCTTGTCAGCTGACACAGGAGCACCCTGAGCAAGCCACTGGACGAGTACCCGGTACTCATCATCCTGAAGGTTAGGCATCGCAAAAGGCATCCCCTGCTGGGGAAATTTTTTCTGGTATTCGTCAAACTCTTCCAGGGTCGGACAAGTCTGTTTTCGGTCAAGCGACAGATCGATCCTGTCGGGGATCATGCCTGTGCGCGGCTGCGGAGATAGCTGCTTCATCCTAAGCATGCGATAAAGCACTGACTGACTCAGATTGGCTGCAGGGTCGTTCTCTGTTTCATTGAGGACTGCGTGAAAATTCTTCTGGCGCCATTGTTCAGGCGTTTTAGCATCAATATCGAGACGGGTTGGCGCCATGGTCTTGAAACGGGCACCGTTATATACCTTTTCCTTACTACCACCACGCTGAATTCCCGCAGGTGACGACAGCTTTAACTGGCATGGTGCATCGTAACAGCCATGGCAAACCACGCAGCGACGCTGTATTACAGGTTTTACACTGTCCTCATAGGAGATCTTTTCTTTCGGTAGAGTCTGTATCAGATCCAGGTCAATGGTTGCCTGTCCGACAGTAACTGGCTCCTCTTTAACTGCGCATGATGAAAGTGCAAGCATGGTGAAAATAAACAGCAGAAATAGCGGGACAAAGCGGTGATTAGTTAACTCGATGGCAGGCATAGTATTTCTCGGAAGCAATTGTTTGTTACTTTAACTAGAACATTTTGACTCGATCTTTAGTATGGAGTCTGACAAACTTTGGATTCTATCAACTAACTACAATGAACAGAACTATCCGCACAGGTCGACAATACTAAAATGAAAATAAGAAAGGTTATTGTAATCGCTTTCCGTGCCATTGTGGTTCCTGTTACGCTGATTTCCATAATCATTGGCATATTGTCCTATGCCAATATCACTGTGCCACTGGAAGGCGCGCGTCAGCAATTTGTCAAAAAGGCCTCGGAAACAGCTGGCCATGATGTTCGTATCGATGGTGAGGTTCGCCTTGCTATCAGCTTCTATCCCACGCTGGTCGTCGATCAGCTCCATATTGCCAATGACATAGGGTGGTCAGCAGAAGATATCATAAGCGTCGCCGAAGCACGAGTGCAACTGGCCCTGTTACCGATTATTTCCGGTCAGCTGGAATTTATTGAGATATCTGCATCATCAATCCAGCTCAATCTTGAGCAGTCCGTCGATGGCAGGCAAAACTGGAAATCATTTATTAGCTCCACAAAGAAAACGCAACAGAGCGAAAACAAGGCAACAGAGAAGACCCCAGCAGCCAGCGATAAAAACATCAAACAGAAGAAGATCTGGATTGAAGAATTCAGACTAACGGATTTGAACATAAACTATAAAGATGACAAGCTTAAACGTGAATTCAACAACAGAATTGATGAGATCGTCATAAACACACACGATAAAACTCATCTAACTGCAAACATTAACGGAACAAGTAAAGATATTCCTTACAGGTTCACAGCTACATCGGACCTGCTCCGCAATTTGATCAACAATAAACCCTGGCATATGCAAATGCAGGGACACGTTGCTGATAAGCCCGTCAATCTTGAATTACAGCTTAAATCGTCAAACAAGACGTTTGATGGCACGGTAAAACTAAATGCGCAGCAAGTTGATATCGGCCAGGTGTTGTCGTGGCCCGGGCTTGTGGAAGGTCTTGACGCCTATAGCAGTGACCTGACTTTCAATGCTGATCTGCATGGTGGCGACCTTAAGCAGATACTCGAACAGTCTGTTTTCAGGATAAACCTGTCAGAAGGACACTGGAACCTGCATAACCCGGCTAATGACAGGAGTCGTAAACTCACCTTTTCAACAGCGACACTTCTTGCCGACACTGATAATCAGGTAAAGCTTGACTTAACCGGTAATATAGATGATGAATCGATACAGCTGAAACTGACATCGAACAGGCTAAGCGAGTTTTTTAGCAAACAGGAAAAAGTCTACCTGGATCTGACCACTACACTCAATCATTCAGTTATAAAACTTACTGGCAATATCGATCTTCCAGTAAGTAATCGATCCTTATTCATAGCGCTCGACATTAAGGGGAAACGTCTCGATCACTGGAACAAACTGCTGAATAATGACTTTCCACCTTTCGGTCCTTTCCAGTTCAATGGGAAATTGAATATTGACCCGAAAGGGTTTCGTGTCAGTAACCTGAAGGCACGCATAGGCGATAGTGATCTCGGGGGACAGATTTTTATTGATACCAGCGGGAGCGAAACTCACTGGGATTTAAACCTCGTTAGTCACAGATTCCAGATCAATGACTTTAATGTTGAAGGTTTTTCACTGTTTCCTGAGGCAACTGATAACGCAATAGGTGATGTAGCACCCCGGGCTAGAAAAGGAAAGAAAGTGCCAATCAATGGAACATTGAGCAAAGGGATTAAGGAATCACATTCATACCCCAATGTTCATATGACTTTGCAGCTTGAAGCCAGGCAAGTTCTTTCTGGCGATGATGATCTCGGTGGAGGAAAACTACAACTGCGCGTTACAGACAAGTCACTGTACGTTAAGAACTTCGAACTTGACATACCCGGCGGTTTCATCAATGGAGAGCTGCAACTTGTACAGCATGATCAGAACGTAGAAGGACGTCTTAAACTCGATATGGATAAGTTCGATTATGGTGTACTGTATAGGCACATCAAACCAGACTCCCCAGCTGATGGCCTGATTAGCACAAGGATTGATCTTGAGCTGTCTGGTCGTGATTTCAAGCATGGACTTGAACACGCTAATGGCCAGTTCGATTTTGCCCTGTGGCCAGAAAACATCGATTCGAGTATTCTAAACATATGGTCAGTGAACCTGTTTCTGGCCATATTGCCGGAACTGAACAAGAAGGAGTCTAAGTTTAATTGTGGCGTAGCACTGTTAGATGTCGAGGACGGTACATTATCTGAGGAACTGCTTGTTGTTGACTCCACCAAAATTTATATGATCGGAAATCTGAACGTAAACTTTCAGCAGGAAGAGGTTTCATTGTCACTTTTCCCGCAAGCGAAAAAAGCCAGAATCTTCGGTCTGCAGGCACCGATTCGTATCAACGGCTCATTCGATGAACTTGGCATTGCGATTAAGCCATCCGACCTGCTCATTGGCTATGTTAAATTTATCACCAGTCCATTACATGCTCCCTTCAGACGAATCTTTGGTAAAAATATACCCGAAGATGCAAGTGCGCTATGCGGACAGATACTGGACCGCGAGTATCTCAGCACTGTTCTGGAGGAGATGAAAAAGAAAAACCCTTCGCTGGATGAGATGTATGATTATTGAAGTACCAAGTATTAAGTTTTATTTAATACATTCGCTTGCATATCTCTACGCGTGCTACGAAAAGACACGCGACATACTTGTCCTGTGGAGTCCGCTACGCCCAGTCTAGAGCCCCAGCCATCAAAGACCAGCACATCAGGGTGTCGTTCCTTTGCTTCGTTACTAGAGTTTCGAATAAACAAATTTTCTATTTGTTTGCTCTATTCTCAACCAGGTGATCAACCACCGCCGGATCTGCCAGTGTCGACGTATCACCAAGATTACCGATATCGTTCTCGGCAACCTTGCGCAGGATGCGACGCATGATTTTTCCTGAACGTGTCTTTGGCAAACCTGGTGCCCATTGCAGTATATCGATAGTTGCTATAGGTCCAATCTCATTTCGAACAAAGTGTACCAGTTCCTTACTAAGTTCATCTGACTCCTCAGCATCTGCCATCAGTGTGACATAGGCATAGATGCCCTGCCCCTTAATATCATGTGGGTAACCAACTACTGCCGCTTCAGCAACACTGTCGTGTAACACCAGTGCCGATTCTATTTCCGCGGTGCCGAGGCGATGACCTGATACATTAAGCACATCATCAACGCGCCCGGTTATCCAGTAATAGCCGTCAGCGTCGCGCCGACAACCGTCACCGGTAAAGTAGGTTCCCGGATAGGTGCTGAAGTAGGTATCTATGAATCGCTGATGATCGCCATATACCGAGCGCATCATACCGGGCCATGGGGCCTTCATGACCAGGTTGCCTGAACATTCACCTTCCAATTCATTGCCTTGCTCATCGACGATGGCAGGTTGCACGCCAAAGAATGGTTTCGATGCCGAGCCCGGCTTCAGATCTGTCGCGCCAGGTAGCGGGGTAATTAGATGGCCGCCGGTTTCTGTTTGCCACCAGGTATCTACGATCGGACATCGGGCATCACCAACGACGTGATAGTACCATTCCCATGCTTCCGGATTGATGGGTTCTCCAACAGTTCCCAGCAGCTTCAAACTGCTGCGTGATGTTTTCTTTACCAGTTCTTCACCTGAACGCATCAATGCTCGTATCGCAGTCGGTGCAGTATAAAACTGATTGACCTTATGTTTGTCTATCACCTGCCAGAAACGGGAGGCATCCGGATAGGTTGGGATTCCTTCAAACATCAATGTAGTGGCGCCATTGGCCAGTGGTCCATATACGATATAGGTATGACCGGTAACCCAGCCAACATCAGCAGTACACCAGTAGATATCACCATCATGATAATCAAACACGTACTTGTGGGTCATCGCGGCATACAGCAAATATCCACCTGTTGTATGCAGGACACCTTTTGGTTTTCCAGTCGATCCGGAGGTATAAAGTATAAACAGTGGATCTTCCGCATCCATTTCTTCAGGTGGACAATCAGTCGATGCATCTGCCATCAGCTCGTCGTACCAGACATCCCTGCCTTGCTGCCAGTTGACATCGCCACCAGTACGACGAATCACCACACAGGTATGTACATTTGGGCATTCAGACATGGCCTTATCGGCGTTGTCTTTCAGTGCAACGGCTTTACCACCGCGCACACCCTCATCAGCGGTGATAAGCGTCTGGCAATCTGAATCAAGAATACGATCACGAAGCGAATCGGGAGAAAAACCACCAAACACAATCGAGTGGACAGCACCAATGCGGGTACAGGCAAGCATTGCTACTGCTGCTTCGGTCACCATTGGCATGTAGATGCAAACACGATCTCCCTTGTTAACACCTCTTGCCTTCAGGACATTGGAAAACTTGCACACCTGCTCATGTAGTTCACGATAGGTTAATTTATTATCAACATTCGGATCATCACCTTCCCACAGTAGAGCGACCTGGTCACCGCGTCTATCAAGATGTCTATCAAGGCAATTGTATGAAACATTCAGTTTGCCGCCTTCAAACCATCTTATTACACCTGTTTTGAAGTCCCAGTTCTGAACACTGTCCCAGGTTTTTGACCAGTCAAGAAATGTCTCGGCCTGATCTGACCAGAATTTATCCGGGTCTTCAATAGATCGCTGATACATAGCCTCATAAAGCTCACTATTGATATGCGCATTATCGGCAAATTCTTCGGGTACTGGGTAAACTTTAGATTCAGACATGGGTTTCTCCTATTTCCTGGTAGTTCTTCTATTTCGTTGGATGTTGCTTGAACTCGGTTTATCTGTCAAAGGCTATAAACGATATAATGGAAAGTTAACTTAAAAACTTCTTCAAAGGCAAACACTTACTACTATCCATATGTTCTATCTGAGCCTGTAATAATTCGGCAGTTGCAACCGCATCACTCAAAGCATTGTGGGCCTGATACATGGGGAGGCCATACCGCTTACGCAAATTGAACAACCGCAGATCACCCTGCACAATCTCCTTGTTTCGTCTCTCGAACCATTGTCTCGCGATCTTCATGGTATCAATGACGGGGAAATCCACGCTTTCACCATACAGCTTCAAACATGCCTGTTTTAAAAATGTTGTCTCAATCGTTGCATTATGCGCCAGCATTACTTTACCGGCCAGGGATACTAATAACTCGCCGACTACTTTTTCCAGTGGCTCCCCGGCAGCAGAAAGGTCATCAGTAATCCTGTGAATTACAACACTTTGCTCAGACAGTGCCTGATCTATCTTTACCAGCCGGTGCTGAGCGGTAGAAAGCATTATTTCTCCATCCTCTAGCGTGACATAACCCACGCTTACAATTTGATCCTCGGACGAATTTAATCCACTGGTTTCAAAATCCAGTGATATCAATGATACAGAATGTATATCCGTCTTCGGATCAATTAAAGGCACGGAAAGATATTCTTTCAACGGACCCGCTGGCGCATGTCGAAGCAGGTGCCTGCGCCTGGCTTCCTGTCTAAATGAGAGCAAGCGGCTCAACATGCCACTAGAGTCCTGTATGATAACGCTGTGCTAGAGACTCCTGCATCGTCTGCACTACCTTGAACACATCTTTTAGATGCGAACGTTCCAGCCTTGATAATTGTTTCGGCGACAGGTAATTATCAGCATTCTCGCCATTTCTAATCTGCTCGACCTGATGCTCCATACGCAACCTGTTGATAAACTCATAGGCATCCAGAAGATTATCTGCTCCATCGTGACTCAGTGACGGACTGCCTGCAGCAGCTTTCAGACGTTCGACTGTATTGACTTTATCAATGCCCTCAGCCAAAGCATAAATTCTCGCCAGATCAATAATCGGTACTATTCCCTTGTGCTTAAGGTCAAGCGTGTCTTTGTGTTCCCCTTCATCAACGAGTACAAAGTCACGGAAAAAACCCAGCGGGGTTCTGTGTTGCAGGGCATTAGACGTCATGTGAGCCAAAAACAGCTGATTGTTTTTTGTAATTCCGACAATCTTTTGCTGAATATTTTGCAACAGGCTTTTATCACCGTAAATAACCCGTATATCAAAGAATATACTGGACAACATCAGTGCCATTGGCTCAGGCGTTGTTATCCAGTTAATAAAGTAACTGGTCCATACATTTTCCGTCTGACGCCATTGTGGGTTTTTTGCCATCGCATCGCCTGGGCAGTAGACAAATCCACATGCATTCAGGCCATCGCAAACAAACTCAGCCAGTAATCTGAACCATTCTTCATCATCTGGCCTCATTCTATCTGAAATTATCAGACCATTATCCTGGTCGGAATGTGATGACTGCTCCCTGCGTGCCTGTGACCCTGCTGCAACCCAGGCGAAGGGAACCGGTGGGGGACCAAACTTCTTTTCTGCCATTTCTATCAGGCGTCTTGTAAGTGCACTGCTTACTGCAGTAATGGCTCTGCCGACATGTTCAGCAGACCCACCAGAGATAAACAGTTGCCATTGAAGATCCGGAATCATGCGACTTATTTCAACCAGTGCGTCTACTGACTCTGCCCTGTGTATTGAGCGAGTGAGATATACGGCATTTTTTCCTTCCTGTCTGATCAGGTCTGTCGCTGTAATTATTCCTCGAACCTGCTGGCCATCGATAACAGGAAGATGATGGATATTTTTTTTTGTCATCATCATTAGAGCATCAAAGGCCATTGCGTCACTGCTCATCTTTAACGGGTCTCTCGTCATGATCTGCTTAACTGGTGTTGCTGGAGATAAACCCTTCGCCAGACAGCGCGAGCGGATATCCCTGTCTGTTATAATCCCGGTAAGCTTTCCCACTTCTGTTATCAGCAACGAAGACACCCCAGACTCTGTCATCCTTACCGATGCATCCTGTATTGATGAATCAAGATCAATATCAACCACCTTGCCGGTCACTAGTGCAGACAACGGTGTATTCATTAGTGTGGCGTTCTGTGCCAGTTTTTTCTTTGTGTCTGTAGATGCCTGCTTCAACCGCCGGGTAGGTTCATGTAAAAGAAATTCCTTTACCAGGGGTTTGCTTGAAATAATGTCAAACAACTCGACACACGGGATGCCATAGACCAGTGTGTCTTCAGTGGCCGTGGCATGGATCATTGCATCTACATCAGTGTCGCAAAATGCGGTACAGAGCTCGCCTTCTGCCAACATACCAATCAGCTCATTATCAGTTGAATAGAGTGAAACAGTACCCTGGCGGATGAAATATAAGGATGGTGGGCTTTTTGAATCAGGCGGCAAAAACTTCCCTCGTCGTAAATACCTTATACCAAGACGCTGGACAATTTGCTTCAGCTCACTTTCCGACAACAGGTCAAACGGTGGAACCACCGAAATAAATTGCCGGATTTCCTGTAATTCGATTTCCACTATTCCACCCCCCATGGCCCGGATTTATCGATCTCGAATTCAGCAAAATAGCGCTTACCATTACTCGCTAAAGCGATACGCATCACTAGTGGAGCATCCATTTTCAGATTGGTCAGGCGCCTTACCGGCACAGCCCACGACGTTGGTCCGGATAGTTGCAGCATCTGTATTGTTCGGGTTTCCCTGTCTACCTGGGCCAGCCCTAACGTTACACCATCAAGTTTGTGACTGGACTCTATACGATAATTATTATTATCTACTGTCAACGTCAGTATGAGATTATCCTTTTTAAATTTACATGCTTGTTCTGGTATTGCACAGCTTGAAGCCATTTCAAGTCGGTAGGCTGGTATTCTCTGCGCCTCAGAAGTCAGGTATTTCTCTTCTTTAGAGGTTTGGTAATAATCAGCAACGATGTAGCCCCCAATGAGTAATAATGGGGCGATGATAATTGCAACTTTGATATGGGGGGACATGAAAAATTTTTAAATATTCAAAGCGTAAATGAAAAAGGCTCCCGCATTATACAAACTGCGGGAGCCTTTTATCATTGGTCTTCAGGTATTAATGGCCTGTTGCAGCACCTGCGCCGGCAGGGACACGAATATCCTCTACCAGGTGCTGGATGTGCTCTGGCGGTGGTGAAGTCAGCTTCGAAACTATGATAGCCACAGCAAAGTTAACTACAGCACCTACTGCACCAAAGGCATTTGGTGAAATACCAAAGAACCAGTTTGCACCCATGTCACCAAGAAAATCAGTTCCAGGAACAAACATGATGCCTTTGTGCTGGAATACATAGAGCATAGTAACACTAATGCCAGCAATCATTCCCCAGATAGCACCGGCACGATTAGCTCTTTTATTAAAGATACCCATCATCAGTGCAGGAAATATTGAAGCCGCTGCAAGACCAAATGCAATCGCTACAGTGCCGGCTGCAAAGTCTGGTGGATGTAAGCCGAAGTAACCCGCCATAGCGATAGCAGCTGCCATAGCGATACGACCCGCCAGTAGTTCAGCCTTTTCTGATATAGATGGCATAAACACGCCTTTGAGTAGATCGTGCGAGATCGATGAGGCAATCGCCAGCAACAAACCGGCTGCTGTCGATAGTGCAGCAGCCAGCCCACCGGCAACAACCAGTGCGATCACCCAGTTTGGCAGTTTAGCAATTTCCGGATTGGCCAGTACCATAATATCACGGTCAACTTTGACCATTTCATTGCCTTTCCAGCCATATGATTCAGCCTTTGCAGCAAACGTTTCGTCCTTGTCGTTATAGTACTGGATACGGCCATCACCGTTTTTATCTTCGAACTGCAGCAGACCGGTAGTTTCCCAGTTTTTGAACCATTGCGGGCGGTCATCATAAGCAAGATTTCCTTCGACTGTACCAACCTCGCCAACCTGTATAGTTTCCATCAGATTAAGACGAGCCATCGCGCCAACAGCAGGAGCCGTCGTATATAGTATCGCAATAAACACCAGCGCCCAGCCGGCAGTGGCACGAGCATCTTTCACTTTCGGCACGGTAAAGAAACGCATGATGACATGAGGCAGTCCAGCGGTACCAATCATCAGTGACATCGTATAGACAAACATATTGAGTTTGCTGCCCATCACCTGTGTCGAGTACTCCTTGAAGCCAAGCTCTCCAACCACAAGATCCAGCTTGTCCAGCATAGACATCGATGTCCCTGACATATCAGCACCCAACCCGAGCTGTGGCAAGGCCACACCGGTCAGACTCAAAGAGATAAAGACAGCGGGTACCGTGTAGGCAAAAATGAGAATCACATACTGTGCAATCTGGGTATAAGTGATGCCCTTCATTCCGCCCATAACTGCGTAGATGAAAACAACACCCATGCCTATGTATAGGCCCATTTCATAACTTGTTTCAAGGAAACGTGAGAAGGCAACACCAATGCCCTTCATCTGCCCGATAACATAGGTTATGGATGCCAGAATCAAACAGATAACTGCCACAATTCTTGCAGTTCTCGAGTAATACCGGTCTCCAATAAATTCCGGCACGGTGTATTTACCAAACTTGCGCAGGTAAGGAGCCAGTAACATGGCGAGTAATACATAACCACCCGTCCATCCCATCAGGAAGACGGAAGCGCCGTAACCGTTAAAGGCAATCAGTCCGGCCATAGATATGAACGAGGCAGCCGACATCCAGTCTGCGGCGGTGGCCATTCCATTTGATACCGGATGCACCCCCTTGCCTGCAACATAAAAATCACCGGTCGTTTTAGCTCTCGCCCAGAATGCAATGCCGATATATATAGCAAAGGACAACCCTACCACCAGGTAGGTCATAGTTTGAAGATCCATAGCGCCCCCTCAGTCTTCGTGTACGTTGAATTTTCGATCGAGCTTGTTCATACGCCAGGCGTAGAAAAAGATCAAAAACACAAAGGTATATATGGATCCCTGTTGTGCAAACCAGAAACCAAGTTTGTAGCCACCCAGGCTAATGTTATTTAATGGTTCAGCCAGAATTATACCGAACCCAAATGACACGATGAACCAGACAATTAGACACCCGGTTACCAGGCGTATATTTGCTTTCCAGTAAGACGCTCTTTCACTCATATTGGAAGTCCTCCGATGTAATTATTGAAACGTTTTTTTTATTAATTCTCTCTGTATGCACCGATACAGTTCAGGCGATTATAAACACTTATGACTAAATAACAATCGCAAATACCCCTGATTATGCACTTAAAACACATTGTCTGACGATGGTTGCATGTCTGTGGTGGGTAAACAGCAGGGCTGTTTGACAGGCGAAACGGGAGTTTCTGGCAGACGCCAGCACAACAAATTAAATAGTCACTCAGTTACATTAAAATAAGCTTTTTTGCTCATCGACCCCATATGAAAATCACCCAGAAGAATATGCTCGTTAAGATCACGTGCGTGAACAACCCAGGAATAAAAACCGCCCGGCTGCAGTTTACTGGCAGGTAATTCCAGCTTATTGTTACTGATCAGTTTAGACTGGTAGACCACCTCATCTGTCCATTCATCCCTGACAAATACCTTGTAAAAGCCCGCACCGGGCAGTTTCTTCCAGCTCAGGGTAACGGGTAAAGATACAGCTTCCGTTTCAGAAGACGGGGACATGCCTGTCACGCGACCAACCCGGGTTAAAGGCACAAAATCGCTAGCAGAATATTCCCTGTCATCAATCGATTTAACTTTTATCGTATACCAGCCAGTTTTTACACCGTCTGGCAAATCCAGGTCAACAATATATACCCGCTTTTCAGGTTTACCCTTACGATGAAGTCGTAAAAATTTACTTTTATCCAATATGGCAAGCGATGATCCTGAAGGATCAAAAACTTCCATTTCAGTAATCTCGTCAAACTTTTCAGTAGAAAAAAGAATCTTGAAAAAATATGGGCGTTCGGGCCAGTTACAGATGTGTATGTCAAAAAAACCAATTGCCGTATAGTGTGGGTCATGGTTGAGCAGCGGGGCATCTTCAGCACGAATTGACAATGAAGCTAATGATAGAAAAAAAAATAAAACTATAGAAGATGAAGTTAGCGCAGTATTTGCTCTCGGCATGATTGTCTAATCCTTTTGTCCTATATTTTTCAGATTCGCTTTTCTTAAGCGTAAGCTCAGGCCTTTCAGCATTCCGATACTCAGTTCTGGATAATTGAGAATAAGGCCTCTCAATCGGGCTTTTTCCAGTGATAACATTATTGAATCTTCAAGTACATGCACAGTCGCTGAACGCGGCAGTTCATCAAGCAGGTTCATTTCCCCAAAACATTCTCCTGCACCCAGCTCAGCCACGAATTCTTTTAGAGTGGGATCGGTACTTAATGAAATTCCAACTCTTCCACTTTGCAGGATATACATATGATCGCCGAATTCATTAATATCAAAAACCCGGTCGCCAGAAAAGTAGGCCTCTTCTTCAAGCATCTTCGCCACTATTCTAAGTGCTTCCGTTGGGACTTCCGAAAAAATCGGCGATTGCTTCAATAATAGTACACGTTCAAACAGGTCAGGCATGGCATTTGCTGCTCAGTTTTGAGTTAATATAGGAAACACACTCGTTCAACCATGGATCTGTACCTTCTTCAATCCATTCCAGAACATCACCAACAGATTGTAAATTATCTTCCTTATTTAAAGATTTTCTGTCGCCAACATCTTCAAACACCTGCAGCAGTAATGATGTTAATTTGCCATGGCTAATCATCGACAATAATTCGCAGGCATTAGCAAAATGGCGTTTATCGCGGCTTTTCAAACCTGCCCTGATGACTTCGATATCGCTGTCATGAGTTGAAGATTGCAAAGCCAGTAGCGCCAGATCAATCAGGTCATGTGTACGTTCTTCAATTGCATAACGCAACACCATGAGGCCCTGCATTGAATAGCTATTCTCCTTTTCCAGTAGCTTGGCTGCTTTATGCATCTCTACAGCGTTCTCAGCCATCGCCACGGAGACAGATAACATTTGCTCAGCTGAAACTCCATATTCAATCAGGGTATTAATCATTGCCTCCCTGGCACGCGCAGATCCAAACTGTCCTTCGATCAACTGGTTGACCAACCATTGCTGTGGATCACTATATTGCACAGCCATATTCTCTACTGCCACTTTACGCACAGCTGGGTAATGATCTTCAATTGCTCTAAGTAACAGCTTTTCGCGTTCGTCAAACGGAAGGAAATGTGAGGCTTTTACAGACTCTTTTCGCACCTTCCAGTTTCTATTCTCGGATAGTTTAATCACACTGGCCTCAGCTGCCTTGAATGAATCAGTCGGCCATTTGACCAGGAGCTTTAAAGCTTTAAGCTGCAAACGACTATCAGGCTGATCCAGCATTTGTACTATGACTTGCTGAATTGCGCTAAAGATGGGTTCATTAAGATAGACACTTTCCAGGCCCTGCACCGTCAGATCAATTGCTGGAATATAAAAGTTAGGCCTTGAATCGCCAAGCAAGGCTAGCCATTCATTAATTGCCTGCTGGCTTAACTCTGGCACAGGGTATAACAGGGCACCGAGGATGCCGGCAGCACGCAACCGTGGCTGTTCACTGCCTAGCAGACTTTCCACCTTTTCCCTTGCTACGACATCACCAGCTACAAAGAGGGCTTTATACAAGGTTGCGTCAAGATGAGCATCCCCATGACCAATTTCCCTACGTAACTGGTCCCGTAATTTTTCTGACTCAAGAGGCTGAAGCATACGTATCATCTGATCTTTCGCCCTGACAGAGGCTCGCTGCATACGTTGCGGTAGCAGACTGGCTGCGCGCTCTGGTTTTGCTTTGCACAAGACATTTGAGTATGCAATCGAGATTTCTTCATCATCTTGTAGCACACCCCGCTCAATATCTTCCAATATAGAACTATCTGCATCATCAAATATCCCCTGTATTTGATGCTCTGGCACAAATAGCCTTTGCTTCAAATGATGTACAATCTCGGCAGCGTAGGCCTTGTTCATCCTGCGATTGAACCAGAGATAAGCGAGTGCCGCCAGCATACCGGGAAACAGGAACATGACTGGACTCTCGGCTTTTTGCGCTAACCACAAAAAGACACCGGCCGTGGCCAGTGCCAGTGGCAGCACTACCACTATTGACATGGCTCTGGCTCGACCCTGTATCTGCATTGGCAAAGCATCCATAAATATATTTCTTATCGGTCTACGAAAGGCCGGCATGATGACATCCTTGTTAAAACTGCCTGCCAGAGCAAGAGGTAGAGTAAAACTGAACATTAGTCCCAGATAAACCATGAAGCTGGTGACCGGAAATACAAGGTTTACTTTTTTCACGCCAAAGCGCCGAATCACGCGGTTTGTGACAAATACCTGCAGTAGTAGTGCAAACATGCTGGTAGAGGCAGTCAACAGGCCAAAAAATGAACTCAGTGCTTCCTCTGATTCAAACGTATTTGTATAGATACGGTTCAAGCTGTAACAAAGTACATAGGTAGAGGCCACCATAAAGAAAAGTGCAAAGGAAGACATTTTTAACAGCTTTGATGTCTTCATGAATTTCAAACCCTGTGAAACCTGATTTATCGACTGCTGCAATCTGGATTTCTCCTTGCGTCCAGCACGAAAATAAGGTGAGACGCCTTTTTTACCATGCCAGATTACAACCGTTACCATTGTCACGAAAAGCAGCAATGTCCACACCAGCAGCATATTCTGCACGCCCAGAGTTCTGGACATAGTGGCGAGAAACAGTCCACCGAAAATTACGCCTACCTGGCTACCGGCCAGGATAATGGGCATCAGTCGTTTGGATTGTGTCTGCACCAGATTCTGTCCAAGGTAAAGAGCACTGTGGACAAGAAACAATTCTGATGTTACTTCATATAGTAAAAAATATGCCGGATAGACCATATCACTGACATCCAGGCTAATCATCAACCAGTTACCAAGCAGCAATACAATCATGGTGACAAAGATGATTTTAAAGAACCGCTCAGCAGGAAGGGCATCAACAAAGGCGGCATAAAGTACACTGATAACAGCTAATATTACGCTGACCAGAATAAACATCAATGGCAGATACTCTATGCCATAACGCTTGAAAAAAAGCGCATCGGCAGTACCCCTGCCTATTGCCATGCCCGCACCGAGCAAGATAAAAACAAGCAATAGATAGGCTAACTGCTTTCTTTCATCCCTGTGCACCAGCAACAGATCGGTAATGGAATTAATCACCGAATATCATACCTCGTGACAGAATAGATATATTATTTACTGATTCACTGTGATTTGATAACAATCGGATAAATCCTCCCATGTTGTAGCAAAACACTGGTGAAGTTATTTTTTTATACCAGAAAATCCCTGTGCTACCTTCATATTATTAACGCAATAAGGTTAACACGAATAAAATATCAATTTTTGTTATTCTACCGTCATGAATTCTTATCAGATGGAAAAATATCAATATGATGGATTCATGGCAGTGGAGACTCTATATGAGGATCCACATCTCCCTATAATCAGAAATCAACAGGAGGTCTTTTGATGAAAAGACTAACACGTTTTTTTGCAGCTGCCCTGATTGTCAGTGCTTTTTCACTGGCACCGGTAGCTGATTCTGAAGCATGGTTTAACATGAGTGGTCCATGGAACGATGGCTGGGGCAATAACTGGGGCGGCGGTCCATGGGGTGGCAGTCCCTGGAACAGCGGCTATGGCTGGGGTGGCGGTCCATGGGGTGGCAGCCCATGGAATCGCGGCTGGGGTGGCGGTCCCTACTACGGTGGCGGTCCCTACTACGGTGGCGGTCCCTACTACGGTGGCGGTCCCTACTACGGTGGCGGTGCACCTTACTACGGTGGCGGCGCACCCTATTACGGTGGCGGTGCACCTTACTACGGCGGCGAACCTGCAGAGGGACAAGCCCCTTCCCAGTACCCGGAAACGACGCCTGTCGACTAATATTAGTAAACAGGAATAATAAAGGGCCGCATTTCGCGGCCCTTTTTATATTACGAATTATGTTTTATGTTTTACGTAAAACCTAATACATAAAAACTGATACTTTTTCTTCATTCCAACCAGCTATTAACCCTCTCCAGGTCGGCGACTTCCAGGCTTCCTGTTACCCGCTTTAATTGCAGTGTGCTGAGAATAAACTGGTATTTGGCATTGATATAATCCCGCTCCGAACCGTAAAGATCGCGTACCGCATCCAGCACTTCGACATTGGTATTGACCCCCGCCTTAAATCCTTCACGTTTGGCCTCCACGGTACTGTTGCCGGATTTGACCGCGGCTTTCAATGCATTCAAACGACTGATACCGCTCGTTATAGCCTGATAGGCAGCTCTTGATATCCTGTCAACATTTCGCCTCGTTCCTTCCTGCCTGTGCAGAGCGGCCTGGTAGAGCGCCCTTGCCTCTTTGGTTCCTGCCACAACCCCCCAGCCCTGAATCAGGGGAATATCTAATTGCAGTCCTATGTCAGAGCTTTCATTTTTTCTTCCCGATCCGGTCAGGCTGCCATCTGATTCTGAGTTTAGATGCGATGCCACGAGATCGAGCGTAGGGTAATGACCTGCCTTGATTCTTGAAACCTCCCGATCTGCGATCTCAACGCTACGTTGTTCGGCGAGAAAATCAAGATTGTTTTTCAATGCCAATTCAACCCAGTAATCCACATTATCTGGTGATGGTGGATCAAGCGGCGGCTTGTCCTGTGCAATAACATGGAGCTCGCCAGGCTCCTGTCCTGTCAGCTCTTTCAATGCAACCAGGGCATCGCGCAGGGCAAAGTCTGCTTCAATTACGTTTGTTTCTGCCAGTCTATAACGAGACTCGGTGGCATATAGGTTGGTTACCGTTCCCAGTCCTACATTGAGTCTTTCTCTGTCCAGTTCAAGCTGTTCGGCCAGTGCCTTTTTTTCTGCCTCTGAAACCCTGAGGTTTTCCTGCGCAACCAGCGCCTGTCCATAGACTGTGGCGACACGGTATATCAGCTCCTGCCTGGCTGAACCAAGATCGAGCGCGGCCTTTTCAACATTTATCTGTGCCTGCTTGTAGGTCTGCCAGGCAGGCACATCAAATAATGCCTGATTTAGATTTACCGACCATCTGTCAACATTGTAATCGGCTTCACCGTCAAAACCGGGGATATTATCAGAGCTGCTGACCTCCTGATTACGCCGAAAGCTACCCGCCTCGGCTCCAAGGAAAGGTAACAAACCTGCTCTGGCCTTGCCTAGCCTTGCATATTCAGCCTCATAGACACTGACGGCAGCCTGGTATTGTTGGTCCTGTTGAACAGCCAGCTGATAGGTAGACATCATGTCGTCTGCCCTGGCAATTCCCACTACCTGCATAAGAACCGGCAGTGTAACGAGAGTGATGAATTTCCCTTTTTTCTTCATTAGGTTAACCTGAAATTTTCCTGTTTTGTATTTGTAAATTATCTCACCTGAGACTATTTATTTAAGATACTACATTACAATGGATAAACTGGATGAGGTTTTTGTTCCTCATAATAAGGCATCATTCGCGGCACCAGTGCTTGCAGACGATCAATACGTTTGTCGGAAGATGGGTGGGTACTTAAAAAATCAAAAGAAGAGCTGCCTGACTCTTTGCTCATTTTCTGCCATAGCGTTACAGCCGCATGGGGGTTAAAACCGGCCCTGGCAGCAAGCTCAACACCAATCTCATCTGCCTCAGATTCAGCTACCCGACTATTTGGCAACGTAACCGCAACCAGTGCAGCGGCAGATGCACCGGTAGCAATATTTCGATTGTCTGTTGCTACTGATACAGCGAGAACACCGAGAGAGGTAGCCAGTGCAACTGACATTTTTTCTGCTGTATGTTTGGCCAGAGCGTGCGCTATTTCATGCGCGAGAACCTGCGCCAGCTCATCATCTGTAGGTTCTATCTTATTCACCAGGCCAGTATATAAAGCCATCCTCCCACCTGCCATAGACCATGCATTGACGGTCTTTGGGTCCTCGATGACTTTCATGCTCCATTTCCAGTTTTTGGTATCCGGTCTCATGATTATGGCTTCGTAGATCAGCCGACCGGTTATCCGGTTCACACGTTCGATCAACGCCTTATCATCAGACAGCTGGCCTTTTTTATTGTAATCATCCATCACCTGTACATAGGCGGTAGCCGACTGGGCAATCGCTGTTTCTTCCGAGATCATTATGAACTGGCTGCGTCCGGTTGGAGTAGTTGTACATGCAACCAGCCATACAGGAAAGAATAAAATAAAAAGTCGCTTTAAAATTTTCATTTGTTTCTATCAATATCCGTTTCAATTTTCTCTACTCGGAGATAAATTTGTGATGAGGAGGCTTGCTGCTGACGCGAAATCGCAGCAATATTGGCATCCTTGATAGCCCCGGTTTGATCCACATTACCAATGGCTATCCATTCACCCAACTTGCCAGTGATAGAAGTCCTGACATCCGATACCGTTGTATCCTGCCTGCCCTGTCGAGGGTAGTGTCCATTTGTTCTGATACGCTTGTGCTGGCGACTGAAAGTATTAATTTCCAGAAAAACTTCATCGCCATTAAGTCGCGGAATAGTGTAGAAACCGGTCACGGCCGGATAAAATTCAGTGCTGTCATAACGATATATACCATCAGGCCCGACCACAGAAGTTCGGTTCCTGACCGGAATCTCTTCGCCTGTTGAAATATAAGCCTCGCGTCCCTCAAGCACCTGTACCTGCTGGGTAATATTCATATCCGCTGTTCGCCTGTTCGATTTTGCCTTGACCAAAAGGGAATCCTTATCTGTATTTGTATAGTGGCGACCGCCAGGCGGCGAACCAACGATTATGCCACCTTTGTTGATAGCTATGTTGCCTTTACGACCCTGAACAGAAGCTGAATCCTGTTTGCTTGTGAGGCTATTGCCTCGCCTGACACTTATTAGCAAACGAGCTGGTGATTTGTCTAACGAGGCCAGCACTTTACGAACTTGCTCCAGTGCCTGCGGCGTAGCGGTAACCACAAGTTGTCCCTGTAATCCGGTGATAGAGCCGGCCGGCGAAACCAGTGGCCTGATTACTGGTATGACCTCATTGACAGTACGGTAACCCAGCGGAATAACTTCTGTTACCAATTGCTGAGCGTGGCCGATAACGGGTGTGGAAAGACACAGGAGCAGTAACAGAAAACAACGCTTAATCACAGTATCAACTCATGCCCCTTCAATTTTCCGGCAGCAGTGATTCCATCGCCATCAGGTCATCCATATTTTCACGCCGACGGATGACATGAAATTTATCACCATCTACCATTACTTCTGGTGGTCGCGGTCGGGTATTGTAGTTTGAACTCATGCTAAAACCATAGGCACCTGATGAACGAATTGCCAGCAAGTCACCTTCCCGCAGTGAGAGTTCACGCTGCTTCGCGAGAGTATCCCCGGTCTCGCATACCGGACCGACGATATCCCAGGTCTTTGCATTATCGCCACTGCGAGGTTCAACCGGCACAACTTCCTGCCAGGCATCATAAAGAGCCGGACGCATCAGGTCATTCATTGCCGCATCAACGACAGCAAAGTGATGGCCCGGTGTTTTTTTCAGATATTCAACACGGGTCAATAACACACCGGCATTGCCAGCTATGGCGCGTCCAGGCTCCAGAATCAACGTTAATCCCGGCAACTGTCTTTGTTCCAGTCGCTGTTGAAGTGCCCGGACATATTCTTCTGGTAGAGGGGGGCTTTCATGCTGGTAAGAAATGCCCAGTCCACCACCAATATCAAGGTGTCTCAGTTTTATACCGGCAGACTCCAGCTTTTCAAGAATATCCAGCACTCGATCCAGCGCCTCAATAACTGGTGATACATCGGTTAACTGTGAACCGATATGGCAATCGATGCCCACCAGGTCAAGCATTGGGTATTCAGAATGAGCCATGTTGTAAAGCTCATAAGCTTCAGCGGCAGGAATACCAAATTTGTTTTCTTTCAGACCTGTTGAGATATATGGATGCGTTTTTGGGTCAACATCAGGATTCACTCGTAGTGACACCGGGGCTCGCACACCAAGCTGCCCAGCGATGCCTGCAATACGTTCCAGTTCGCCTGCAGATTCTACATTGAAACACTTTATCCCGGCACTCAGGCCGGCGCGTATTTCAGCTGATGTTTTTCCAACACCGGAAAAAACCACTAGCTCAGGATCACCACCAGCCCGTAATACTCGCTCCAGTTCACCACCAGAAACAATATCGAATCCGGCACCAAGTTTTGCCAGTATATTCAACACAGCAAGGTTTGAGTTAGCTTTTACCGCATAACAAATTAGATGGGGAATGCTGTCAAGCGCTCTGTCAAAGGCCTGAAAATGACGGCTAAGAGTTGCTCGTGAATATACATAGGCTGGCGTACCTACTTTATTAGCTATTTCTGCAAGCGCTATGGACTCAGCATACAGCTGCCCATGCTGATAGGAAAAATGATCCATCCTGATTTGTTATTCCTTACTCTCAGGCTTAGCTTCTTTCTCCGCAGCTTCTGTTTCCTTTTCTAGCGATGCATCTTTTTCTAGCTCAGCTGCTGGCGCAGCTGCTACAGGCTCTTGTTCCAGATACAGAGGCCCTTTCTGTCCACAGGCAGACAGCAAAAACAGGCTGGCTAGCAGCAAAAACCCGGTAAAGCGTATTTTCATCAGAAACTCCAGAATAGTAGAATGCAGTAATTGATTAAGTATACCCCGTGAGTCAACGTTACAACACCGGAAAACAAGATGACAAAAGAGACTAAAAATGAGGCTTTCACCAGCACTCTGGAACAGCTGGAAGATCTACTCGATAACTGTGAAGCCGACATAGACTACGACACTGCCAGTGACATACTGACTATTGAGTTCGACAACAGCAGTAAAATCATAATTAACTACCAAAGCGCCAATGGGCAATTATGGCTGGCTGCACGTAGCGGTGGTTTTCACTATGACTATGATGAAAAAACATATCGCTGGTTAAATGACCGAAACGGCGCAGACTTTTTTGATGATCTATCACGACTTGCAACGGAGCAGGCAGGGGAGGAGATATCTCTCAGGCCTGTATAAGTTGACTTTTTAAGGACTAATGCAAGGTATTTTAAAAATTGTAACCTGGTTTCTATATGGGCATCATCGAGCTGTAGTACCTGCTATATAAAATTACTGGCCCTGCCATAACCATCAAATCTGTGTGGTACCCGTATGAGCCGAAGATAATCGGTACCCACCGCTAAAACTATTTCTATTCCGCCTGTTGATTACCAATAGCCTTGCGCATTCTCCCGATGGACTCAAGAACCTGCTCTGGTGCAGTGCCGCCTATGTGATTACGTGCATTTACGGAACCTTCCAGTGTTAACACATCAAATACATCATTCTCTATGTCAGCACTGAATTGCCTGAGTTCATCGAGAGACATGTCAGACAGGTCATGCCCTGTCTGTTCCGCTGCCTGCACTGCCTTGCCGACAATTTCATGGGCATCGCGGAAGGGAATATTTTTTCTCACCAGATAGTCAGCCAGATCAGTGGCTGTCGAGAAACCCTGCCGGGCGGCCTGATACATAACTTCAGACTTTACTGTCAGCTGGGGTATCATGCCTGCAAATACCCGTACAGATGCGGTTGCTGTGTCGAGGCTATCAAACAGAGGTTCCTTATCTTCCTGGTTATCACGGTTATATGCCAAAGGTTGTCCTTTCATGATCATCAACAGAGTCACCAGGTTCCCGATCACCCTGCCGCTTTTACCACGAGTAAGTTCCGCAACATCTGGGTTCTTTTTTTGCGGCATGATAGAAGAACCGGTGCAATAGGTATCGCTGATTTCAATAAAAGCAAATTGTGCAGACGACCAGATGATCAGCTCTTCAGACATACGAGAAAGATGTATCATAATGATTGCTGCTGCCGATAAGAATTCCATCGCGAAATCACGATCAGATACAGCATCCAGCGAGTTCTCTGCCGGCCCATCAAAACCAAGCAGCGTTGCTGTAAAATGGCGGTCGACAGGAAACGTGGTTCCAGCCAGAGCGGCTGCACCCAGAGGCATTACATTCATCCGCCCACGACAATCCGACAGGCGACCCAGATCACGCCTGAGCATTTCTACCCATGCCATCATGTGATGGCCAAATGTAACTGGCTGGGCCACCTGAAGATGTGTAAAGCCGGGCATGATGGTATCGTATTCTGCCTCAGCAAGATCGAGTAGAGACAGTATCAGAGTCTTTAGCTCTGCACTCAGCCTGTCCACCCCCTGTCGCAGATAAAGGCGTATATCAGTAGCCACCTGGTCGTTACGAGAACGCCCGGTATGCAACTTCTTTCCGACATCACCAATGCTTTCTGTCAGGCGCGCCTCAATATTCATATGTACGTCTTCAAGAGTGCGGGACCAGCTAAAATCTCCTCGTAGAATATCGTCATGTATCTGATCGAGGCCAGTGATAATGGCGTCACTCTCGGATGCAGTCAGCACACCGACCCTGGCCAGCATTCTGGCATGTGCCTTGGATCCCTGTATATCGACATCATACAAACGCTGGTCAAAAGATACTGATTCTGTATATTCCTCAACCAGCTGATCTGTTGCCGCTGTAAAGCGACCCTTCCAGGGTTTTTCTTGTTTACCTGTCATTTCTATCCGTTTCCTCTGAAGATCACCGGATTATAACGGCACAGAGAGCATCATTAAATCCATCAGACCGTTCATCATGATATATCAACCGCTAGTCTGGCATATCTGGCTGCCCCCATTTAACTGACTAGATTTAAGGTGAGCATTAACCTTGATCTGGTCTGTTCCCCTCATCAAGCTATACCCCAAATCTATAACAGACCAGACCCTACCCCCTTTACAAGGGGGTTTTTTAATAATAAATAACCAGTGATTTGGATATACCACATGAATATACAGAACCCGGGGGCTAATCACACGTCAACGGTCAATTACAATAAAGAATAAATAGAAAGAAACTGGATTGTTCAGGTAAAAATACGTGTTGATGAACAGAATAAAGATTAATTATTTCGATTGTTTACTTGCAAAACGGTGTAAACAATGACAAAAAAAGAGACAGCAATGACTGTTTTTCCAGTAATATACCAATATACGAAAGACAAACCTGTCATAAGACCATTCGTCTGCCCGATTCACCCTGTGATCAGCAAGTTTTTTATACCAGTGCCTGCTGTGGTAATATCGTCACCGTTAGTAAATAGCACTAACATCCTGGTCCAGCAACCCTCATCTGATACACCCCCGACTACTGGACTAGAAGATTCAGACCCCTTGTTTTCAAGGGGTTTTTTTTTATCGCTACTGCTATCATGTTCATTGCCACACCTGAAGTCGATCTTTATGGTCGAGACACTCGAATGAGCAAGAAACAAGCTAAAGCGACAGAGACAATAACGCCTCCTGACTACACAACTTCTGTAACGGGTATCCTGTTGCTCGCAGCATTACTGACCAGCCTGGTCATAACTGCGGCTCGGTACAACACATGGAACAGCAGTATTATCCCTGACTTCAGTGCGCTGCTGGCTGCGAGCATTCTGATTGCAGTATCAGATGCACTGGTACTAAAACTTTTCAATCCAATCCTTAAATCGCGGCCACTCATCATCAACCTGATCGCTGCTTATTTGCTGCTAATGGCAACCACATTTATTATTGGCTATGGCCTTTATAACCTTGTTGTTGACAATTGGTCATTTAAGATATCAGGCGACTGGGCAAAGATTTCACCAATGCAGGTTTTCATTATTGCCAGCATAAGCTATTTTATAGTGTTAATGGTTCTATTACAGAAATCAAAAACCAGCGCCATCAGAAAATCATTTCAGACCGCCAATCTACAGGCCCTGCAGTCACGTATACGGCCACATTTTATGTTTAACAGCATGAATAGCATTGCCGGGCTAATAAGAAACAATCCTGAGATGGCCGAGCATGCATTGCAGGACCTGGCTGACCTGATTCGTGTACTGATGGCCGATGTTCGTAATCTGGTCCCGTTGGTAGCCGAAATAGAAACATCAAAACAGTATCTGAAAATTGAAAAACTCCGCCTCGGTGACAGGCTCAGCGTACAATGGCATTTAAAACATATACCAGAAAATTGTTTCGTGCCATCGTTGATTCTGCAGCCACTGCTGGAAAATGCTGTTTATCACGGTATTGAGCCCAGTTTTGGCGGTGGCGTTATTGATATAGACATGCGAGCTGACAAAGACACGGTAAAGGTCCTTATACGTAATCCACTGCCAGCTGAAGGTGAGCAGAGTCATCGAAAAGGAAATAAGATTGCTATGGATAACATCAAACAGAGACTGGTTCGACATTTTGGAGATGCCGCCTCACTTAGCTCCACCAGTCGTGACGAATTACATATTACACAGATCACCTTCCCTATTGTTACCAACAGATGATTTACCGAGGAACCAGATGAAGATTCTTATTGTTGATGATGAAAGCCTCGCAAGACAACGTTTGCGAGATTTACTTGCAGACCTGGGTGAGACAGAAATTGTCGGAGAAGCAGCCAATGGCAGCGAGGCTGTAGAGAAAACAAATCTCCTGAAACCTGATCTGTTATTAATAGATATACGAATGCCTGTAATGGATGGGCTGGAAGCCGCTATGCACCTGCAGAGCATAGAAAACCCGCCCATGATCATCTTCACCACTGCTTATGACCAACATGCTCTGGATGCCTTCGAGGTGAATGCTGTCGATTATCTGCTGAAACCCATTCGCAAAGAACGACTCGAAACAGCACTGAAAAAAGCCCGGCCTATCACCGCGAAGCAACTAAAAGAGGTAAATCGCAGTAGCGATGAAAAAAAATCTCGCAGTCATATCAGTGTGCATATGCGTGGCAGAATCACACTTATTCCAGTGCAGGACATTATCTATTTTATTGCCGACAACAAGTATGTAACTGTGCGTACTGCCAAGGAACAGCATCTCATTGAAGAATCACTAGTAAGCCTGGAAGAAGAGTTTTCAGATCGTTTCCTGCGCATTCATCGCAGTTCACTGGTCAATACCGACTACCTGCTCGGAATGGAAAAAAACACTGCAGGCCACTGGCGTATTTTGATGAAGGATATTGATGAAAAACTTGTCGTCAGTCGCAGACATACCCCCCAGGTGAGGCGCTGGGTACGTCAGTAGAAGGATTGTTACCGGAGGTTTCCGCAGTAGATTTCTGTCGCACCATTTCGATACCTGCAAGAATTGCCTGATCCAGATAATAGGCATAGAAATCTTCACTAGAAATTCCAATTATAGGCTTTCCCGCCTGCTTACCACTCGGACCAAAAATCATCACCTGAGGGACAAGCGTTACGCTGTATTTTGACGCCAGCTCAGTCATACGCACAAGTTTTCCGGAAAAATCTCTGACCAGCTCATCACTATCTATTTCCAGCTCACGGGAAACTATGCCCGGATAGCGCTCATCATTCATCAATGGGATTATATAAAGTGAGCGTACGACACTACAGTATGGACAGGTAGATGAACCAAACATAACAACCAGAGGCTGTCCATTACATGCGGCCTGACGGGATTCAGCCAACAAATCACGCACCAACGGAAGCCTATCACTTTCAATATCAACATTTGCAGATACTGGGACAGAAAATAGAATCACGAACAGGAGGGAGGAAAAAAGAGAAGTATTCATAAATGACATTGCAGGATATCTCCAGACTCACTTATCATATGTCGATGGTTGCTCAATTATAGCAAAACACCTGTACAAACTGTTGGAGCCCTCCTTGAACAAAATTCGCATTGGTACACGCAAAAGCCCTTTAGCACTATGGCAGGCACACTATATTCGAGATGAACTGGTCGCCCGGCACAGCTCGCTGGAGTGTGAAATTGTTAAGCTGAGTACAGAAGGTGACCGTATTCTCGATACGCCGCTGGCAAAAATTGGTGGTAAAGGCCTCTTTATCAAGGAACTGGAACAGGCACTGATCGATGAGCGTGTAGATATCGCTGTACACTCCATGAAGGATGTGACTGTCGATTTACCAGAGGCCCTTCATATACCGGTAATTTGTAAGCGCGAGGTGCCGTGGGATGCCTTCGTTTCAAATAAATATCATCACTTTCTCGATCTACCCCATGGAGCTCGCCTCGGCACCTCAAGTATGCGTCGGCAAATGCAACTAAAGTCCGCCCGTCCGGATCTGGAAATTGTCTCCCTTAGAGGCAATGTCAATACGCGCCTGGCTAAACTTGATGCAGGGGAATTTGATGCCATCATACTGGCTGCTGCGGGCCTGATCCGGCTGCAAATGCCTGATCGTATAACGGAAATGCTGGCGCCTGAGATATGCCTGCCCGCTGTTGCCCAGGGGGCGGTCGGGGTCGAGTGTCGAAAAGATGATGAACTCACCCTTTCCCTGTTAATGCAGCTGAACCACGCACCAACCCACGCACGTGTTATTGCCGAACGCGCGATGAATGCGACGCTGGAAGGTGGCTGCCAGGTTCCGATTGCCGGTTTTGCAGAAATCCATGAAGACAGCTTGCATCTGCGTGGTATTGTTGGTACCCCCGATGGCAGTCAGCTATTACATGCTGATATCGCCGGATTTACACGAAATGCTGAAGAACTAGGACAGGAACTGGCAAAACAACTACTGGACAAGGGCGCTGCTGATATTCTTTCACAAGTCTACACCAGCGCATAGATAGCCTGAAGTAGCCTTGAGTTCATGACATCTACCAGCCTGCAAGACTGCACTATTGTCGTTACCCGACCAGTGGCTCAGGCTGGCAAGCTGATTAAAAAACTGCAGGACCTGAGCGCCACGGTCGTTCATTTTCCTGTCATTGCTATCAGTCCACTAAAAAATCAGCAGCAACTGCTTACGCAGGCGAAGTCTCTCGGTAACTACGATATCGCGATTTTTATCAGCAGAAATGCGGCCATCTTTGGTTCTGCACTGGTAAAAAAGACTGGTGACTGGCCGCCAGAGACACAAATTGCGGCCATTGGTGATGGCACAGCACAGCAACTATCTGAGCTAGGGCTGTCAGCCGATGTTGTGCCCAGTGGGGCTGCCAGTTCCGAAAGCCTGCTTTCATCATCCATGATGAACTCAGTGGAAGACAAACGTATACTGATATTTCGTGGTATTGGTGGCAGAGAAAAACTTGCTGATAGCCTGCGTAAAAGAGGTGCTATCGTTGATTATCTTGAGTGTTATGAAAGAAAGCGACCGAACAACGACCCCACTATTCTCACCAGGATCTGGGACAGACATACGATAAATGGCATTATTCTGACCAGTAATGAAGGTCTGAAAAATCTATATCAGATGGTAAAAAAAGACGACTTGGATCGACTTAATACCACCCCCCTGTATGTTATTTCATCTACAATGGTGGAACTGTGTGGCAAACTGGGGTACAAATTAACACCAATACTCATGCCTTCTGCGAGCGATGACGATGTAATTCAATCAGTGATGGAGCATTGCGTATCACAATGACAAAAGAGAAGACATAGTAAACCCAGGACATGTCTGGAAAAACTTAAAATGGATAACAAAGAAATAGATAAAAGCCTGCCGGAACAGACAAATGATATCGAAAGCTCATCTGAAACAGATGACGAGCAAATAGAATCAGCAGTCAAAAGTAAAACAGGATCTAGTAAAACAGGATCTGGACTGGCAATTATCGCCATCTTGCTTTCAATGGGTGCTGTAGCTGCCTGTGGTTATCTATTCCTGACACAAAACAACCAAAACCAGCAAATGCTGTCGACTATCAATAGCCTTGACGCTGCTCTACAGGCAACACGTGAGGAGCAGCAAAGAAATCTACAGCAACTGCAAAAAAGCCTTGAACGCCAACATGCTGAAACTCTCTCTGTTAAAAAGTCTATGGCTGGCCTGTATTCAAGTATTGAGAACACACAACAAACATGGTCAGTTGAGGAAGTTCACCAGCTTTTACAGCTTGCCGTGGACCAGCTGTTACTGGCAGCTAACATAGATGGTGCACTGACAGCACTTGACATTGCAGATCGTCGTATTGCCGATTATGGTGATCCCGAATTACAACCGGTCCGGCAGCAGATAGCACAAGACATTGCCAGCCTGCAGCAGATAGAGCGCATAGACCTGGCCGGCACCATCAACCGTTTGCATGCTGTCGAACAATCGATAGACAATCTACAGCCTGATAGTAGCGTCGCGACTACAGATAAAGAAACTAGCGCCGATCTGAAGACTACTGATAAACCTGATTCCGTCTGGCAACAAATCGTCCAGGACCTGTCCGGTGTGGTAAAAATCCGCCGAATCGACCAACCTGCAATCCCGCTAAGTGCTCCGGATCAACAATATTTCCTGCGTGAGAATACCAGGGCGTTGATAATGACAGCACGAATGGCCCTGTTACGAAATGACGGTGAAACCTATAGAAACAGCCTGCAACAGGCGCAGCAGTGGGTGATGAAATATTTCAATTCAGACAGTCAGAACACCAGGTGGACTGTCAACGAACTGAAAAAGCTGGCAGCTATTAACCTCAACCCGCAATTACCTGACATTACAGGTTCGCTTGTTCAACTTCAGAAAATTACCGAAGGGAAACTGAAGTAATGCGTTTCCTGCTGATACTTTTTATCGCTCTATCTGCGGGGATTGGACTGACTATCCTTGCTGAAAACCCTGGATACGTGCTGATTATGCGCGAGCCATGGTCCATTGAAACATCAGTAATGATATTTATCCTTGCACTGTTTATTAGTTTCATTATTTTTTATCTGTTAATACGCCTGCTGAATAAATTAATTTCTGCACCTGAAGGAGTCCGTCGCTGGCAACGTCTGCGCAGCAAGGATCAGGCAATCGAATATACGCGCAAAGGACTTGTAGAGACCATTAAGGGCAACTGGACCCAGGCTGAGAAACTTCTAACGAAAAAACTGGAAGATAATCCTCTGGCTGAACTAAATCTCCTTTCGGCTGCCTGGAATGCCCAACAGGAAGAAGATTTTCAGAAACGAGATGACTATCTTGACGAGGCAAGCAAGTTGGG
Organism: Arenicellales bacterium; assembly: GCA_029287915.1. Classification (GTDB taxonomy): domain Bacteria; phylum Pseudomonadota; class Gammaproteobacteria; order BMS3Bbin11; family BMS3Bbin11; genus BMS3Bbin11. The sequence continues at coordinate 26,974 of JARFQE010000076.1, read as the reverse complement.
CAGTCCACCATCAGACGACACTGAAATGGCTATCGGGATTGCGCAATGCACCATGCAACATCTGGCAGGTCAAACTGAGCAAGCACTGGCTACAGCACGCAGTCTAAGTGAAGTTGCCCCTACTAATCCCGCCATCATGCGCAGCCTGATAAAATTACTCACGCAAACAGAACAATGGCAGGAGCTTCTGTCAGTGATTGCTAGCACCAGCCGACATCACCCGCTGAATGAAAATGACCTGTCGACAATACAAACACTGGCAGCGACAAAATTACTCGCATCGAGTAACAACATTTCCGTTCTCGAGCAAAACTGGCAAATTCTGCCAAGAAGTTCTCACAAACAAGTCACTGTCATTGCCAGCTACTGCCGCACTCTACTCCGTTTTGACAAGCATAATGAAGCTGAAACTCAACTTCGTAGTGCACTAAAAAAGCAGTGGTCTGAAGAACTGATAGAGATCTATGGGCAAGTTAAAACAGATGACCCCGGCGCACAGCTCAAATACGCTGAATCACTGCTTGCTGAACACCCAACCGACTCCCAGCTGATGCTGTGTATGGGCAGATTAGCGATACAGAACCAGTTATGGGGTATGGCGCGTAGTTTTCTCGAAGTGGCCGTGCAAAATGGTGATAACAACGAGGCCTTCCTGGAGCTCGCCCGCTTGCATGAGTCACTGGATGAAAATGATTCTGCTCTCAAGATTTACAAACGTGGACTTGAAAACTGTCTCAACAATCAATCACAGGACTTAACTCTACAGCAAAATCCACGCCTCGAATCGCAGGGCGCGGAACTGGAAACTCATGCACCGTCACTGGCATATTCAAACGAATCAAAATAAAAATGCCCCTGCTGTAGACCTTTTTCTGGAAAAGTATTCTGAATAGCGTTAATCATCGGTGGCGGGCCGCTAGCGTAGACATCAACCCCCTGTAAGTCAGGAAAATCTACTAACACTGCTTCATGCACCCAGCCGGTTGCACCGCTCCAACTCTCAGCAGCATCTGGCTCAGATAAAACCGGTGTATATGTTAGACAATCAAGTTCCTTCGTCCATAGATTCAGTTCCTGGTGGAAGTACAGATCCCTGACATCCCTTGCACCCCAGTACAGGTGCAGTGGCCTGTCACAACCCTGTTCCCTGACTCTTTCCAGCATGCTCTTCAAAGGTGCAAGCCCTGTTCCACCGGCAATTAAGATCGCAGGGCGTGAATTATCATCGCGCAGAATGAATGTTCCAAAAGGCCCCTGAATTCGAAGCATATCTTTTTCTTTCATTTCGTTGAAGACCTCTCCGGTAAAGGACCCGTCCGGGACTTTACGTATATGCAATTCGATCAATTCGCTAGACGGTGAACTCGCCATGGAAAAGCTACGGCGACGGCCATCTCGCAATAAAATATCCAGATACTGGCCGGCATGAAATTGAAATTTTTCATGTGGAGGTAGTTTTAACATCATCAGCATTACATCATCAGCCAGTTTTACCAGGCGGCTTACACGACACGGCAGGGTCTTGATTTCGGTATCAGCTACCGCATCAATAGTTTCAACTTCCAGCAGGATATCGCCGTTGGTTTTCGCCTGGCAGCAGACGACAAATCCCTCTTTCTCTTTCTCCTCGCTCAGTGCACGCGGCCTTTCATCACCTTCGTACTCAACATCACCGTTATGTAGAAGCCCGATACAGCTGCCGCAAAAACCATTGCGACAGTTATGTGGGATGACAATACCCTGTCTCAATGCCGCACCAAGAATATTCTCTCCTGTTTCAGTGCTAAAGCTCCTGCTGTCATTGACCAGCTCAACTTTGTCTGTCATAAATCTGCTCTTGTTTTTTATCGTTGTTGAATTGTACCTGTTTAAGCATTTATCTTAACCACAAAATTATCCCCATAATCATGCCTGAACTACCTGAGGTAGAAACAACATGTCGCGGCATTGCCACCCATATAGTTGGTCGCAGCATTTCAGAGGTTCGTGTAAATAATCCAAATTTACGCTGGCCTGTGCCAGTAGACGAATTACAAACCAGGATGCCAGGACAGAAGATCCTGTCTGTTAGCCGCCGTGCCAAGTACCTATTGTTCGACTGTATGAATGGACACCTGATAATCCATCTTGGCATGTCGGGAAGCTTACGCATCGTTGATCAGAATACCCCTGCTGACAAGCATGAACATATCGAAATCTTGTTTAGTCATGGCACGGTCCTGCGTTTTCGAGATCCGCGGCGCTTTGGAGCCGTTCTCTGGACAGATCAGGCACCTGACAGACATGCCTTACTGGCTTCTCTTGGGCCCGAGCCTCTTGATGATAAATTTAATACAGAATATCTATATAAACAGACACGTAACCGCCGTTGTTGCATAAAGAATCTCATCATGGACTCGCATATCGTGACAGGCATTGGCAATATCTATGCTTCAGAAGCCCTTTTTCATGCAGGAATACGGCCCGGTAAATCAGCAGCCAGGCTGTCACGTGAGTCATGCTCAAGACTGGTTATTGCTATCCAGCAGGTACTGACCCGGGCAATCGCTGCCGGTGGTACAACTCTACAGGACTTCACCGATAGCAATGGAAAAGCCGGCTACTTCAAACAGAGTCTTTTTGTCTATGCCAGGGAGGGCGATAACTGCCTGCAATGCAACAATATTATCAAACGAAAAGTGATTGGCCAGCGCTCAAGCTTTTATTGTCCGAACTGCCAGAAATAACTACCGTCTGTGTGATAATTGCTTGTACCAGTCATTGGATTATGCCAATTTGATTCAGAAGGATTAATTAGAACAGAACACTCTTAACAAAGCACTTTAAGTTTGCAATGGAACTGCCATAAATTCTTGTATTTAACTGGAACTGATCTATATTTATATTTCCAGGAGAAGTCAAACCAGAGAGGCTTTCGATGACTAAACATGGAATTATTGATGATTTTGAAGCGTATAGTGAATGGCGGAAACAGGTAAGAAACGTCATCAAGAAATATCGTGATGTTGCGAAGGCTGAAGACCTGACAAATGCCCATACTGAACAACGCTTGAATCAAATCATCAATACGCTCAATGATGACAAACTTTATATTGCCTTTGTGGCTGAATTTTCACGCGGCAAATCGGAACTGATAAACGCAATATTTTTCTCGACTTTGGGCAAACGTGTACTGCCATCCAGTGCAGGTCGTACTACCATGTGTCCGAGTGAGTTGATGTATGACCATGATTTTGAACCGTCGGTTCGCCTTTTACCTATTGATACACGCTCTACCGGCACCAGCATTCAGGAGTATAAAAGCATGCCTGAAGAATGGAGTGATTATCCGCTGGACATAGATTCTCCCGAGCAGATTGCAGATGTGCTCAAGCATATTACCGAGGTCAATAAAGTAAAGCCCGAACATGCTGAGAACCTCGGTTTGCATATTACCAGTGATGAGGGTCATGAAGATGGCCTGCATGTAGATGAAAATGGTGAAGTGGAAATACCACGCTGGCGACATGCCATTATCAATTTTCCTCACCCACTGCTGGACAAGGGCCTGGTGATACTCGACACACCGGGATTAAATGCACTTGGCGCCGAGCCTGAATTAACACTGAACATGCTTGCCAGTGCACATGGTGTAATGTTCATCCTGGCTGCAGACACAGGGGTGACAAAGTCTGATCTTGCGGTCTGGAGAGATCATATCAATATGGGTGAAATGTCTTCCAGAGCAAAAGGCCGACTCGTCATCCTGAACAAGATAGATGTATTGTGGGATGACCTGCGTGATCAGAAAGAGATCACCGAAGAGATTAACAGCCAGGTACAGGAAACAGCAAAAATTCTCAATGTAGATGAAGAGATGATTTTTCCGGTTTCGGCACAGAAGGCGTTAACTGCCAAAATCCGCCACAAAAATAAAATGTTAAAGAAAAGTCGTATCCTTGAACTAGAAGATGCACTGTCTGACATGCTCATCCCTGCCAAGCGAGACATTGTGACGGATAATGTCAAACGTGATATGTCCGATATGGACAGGTCAATCAATCTGGTGATTGAGCAACGGCTGGCCGGCGTAGATGAACATATCTCTGAGCTCGATGGCCTGAGCAGCAAAAATACCGAAGTCATCGAAAACATGCTGCTTAAAGTCAAGACTGACAAGAATCACCTGGAACGTAGCCTGCAACGTTTTCAGGCAACTCGCAGCATATTCACGCGACAGACAGTTGCGCTTTATCAACATCTTGATCCGAAGGCGATAGAAACAACTATTGCTAAAACGCGAAAGAATATGAAAATAAGTTTTACCAGCAGGGGTATCAAGACCGCGATGACGAAATTTTTCTCATCTGTTTATGAGGCCTTTAACGCTGCATCAGATCAGTCAAATGAAATTAAGGAGCTAATGCAGGGCGTTTATTCTAATTTTCAGGAAGAACATGGACTAGTGAATATCAGACCGGGAGGCTATTCAACAAGAAAGTATCTACGTGAGATAAAACGACTTGAACAGAGCAGCGAACGATTCGTTAAAACAACTTCACTGGTCATGCTTGATCAGGGTGTTATTACTGAACGTTTTTTTGATTCTGTCTCATCAAGAATCAGACAGATATTTCAGAAAGCCAACAAGGATGCTGATAACTGGCTAAAAACGATCATGTCACCGATGGAAGCACAGATCAGGGAACACCAGATTCAGCTGCGACGTCGCCTCGAAAGCATTAAACGCATCCACAAGGCAAGCGACACCCTTGATGACCGGCTGGCAGAATTGAGATATGTCAGAGATGGAATCATTGAACAGGGTAATAAGATGAAACACATTAATAGGAAGATGGAAAAAATACTTGTCTCAAACGAAACAGAGGAACAATCCAAAGCCATCGCTTAAGAATGTTCACTTTGTAAAACAGGGCGCTATTTTATTGACTAGCGCCTATTTTTTTAAGCTCATCAACATCTTTTGATTGTTTTCTCTGGGGCGATTTTACTTCTGCTTTTCCCAGCCAGCGTGGGTCGCTGGCAGCCTGTAAACTGCCATCAGCACCATTCTGTAAAACCACATGCATATTGCCATATATACGCTGCAGCTCTTTTAGCTCATAACCGAGATTCGACAACTGTGCCTGTTCGGCTTCACTGAATGCACCGGGTTCAAACTGAACCACATCAGGGTAGTACTGATGGTGAAAGCGGCCACGTGCTAACCAGTCATTAATACTACCCCTGCCATGTAGATAATCCAGAACCGCTAGCAATACCATGCTGATGATACGACTACCACCCGGCGTACCGACAACCAGCACAGTACCATTTTCTTCTACGAAAGTAGGTGTCATACTCGATAAAGGCCGTTTTCCCGCTTCTATGGCATTGGCCTCTGATCCAATCAGGCCATAAACATTTTCCACCCCGGGGCTCGCAGCAAAGTCGTCCATTTCATTATTTAAAACAACACCTGTCCCGGCAGCAACGACACCTGAGCCGAAGGGATAATTAATACTAAGTGTTGCCGATACCCTGTTGCCCTGCTGGTCGATAACTGAAAAATGCGTAGTGTCCTGACCTTCCGGCACGGGCCTGTCTGACAAAAATTCTGAAGGTATCGCCCTGTCGGTAATAGTGGATCGCAACTGGTCAGCATACGGCATTGATATCAGTCTGGACTGATCAACCTGAACAAAATCATCGTCACCGAGATATTCTGCACGATCCCTGTATGCCAGCCTCATTGCTTCGATAATCTTCTGTTTTCTCTGCAGTGGAGTTAACGCATCAAGATCGAAGCCAGACAATATATTTAAAATCTCAACCAGCACGATGCCACCGGACGAAGGCAGGGCTGCAGTGACAATCCTTGCACCACGATAATTACCGGTCACTGGAACTCTTTCCACTACCTGGTAATTATCCAGGTCGGCCTGTGTCCAGATGCCGCCTGAGCTGTTCACCGCATCAAGTAATTTATTTGCTGTCTCCCCTTTATAAAATCCATCTCGCTGACCAATCGCCAGCCTGCGCAAGGTGGCGGCCAGGTTAGCCTGTCTAATTACAGCGCCAACAGCAGGTACCGCGCCCGATTTATTCAGAAATATTTCTTTAGCAGCATCATTTAAATAAGGTTTCCTGAACTCGAGCAGCTGCTGATATCGAGGGTAAACAGCGAAACCTTTTTCAGCAGCGCGAATCGCGGGCAGTAGAGACTGGCGTAATGGCAAACTGCCATAGTTCGAAGCCAGATGCACCAGGGCCGCAGGCAGACCAGGAATGGCAGCTGCTAATGTGCCGTCCAGAGACAGGCGATCGATAACCTTACCCTGTTTATCCAGATACATATCCCGGGTCGCTGCTGCAGGTGCCTTTTCTCGCCCATCCAGCATGGTCTGAAAACCATCACTGGCACGGTGCAATAACCAGAAGCCTCCACCACCAAGACCCGAGCCCATTGGTTCAACCACGGCAAGGGTAGCTGAGATGGCAACAGCAGCATCGAACGCATTACCCCCTTGCTCGAGAATCTCAAAACCAGCAGCCGTTGCAAGCGGATGAGCAGATGCAATGGCAGAGCGATCTTTATCTTGCTGGGCAGAATAAAGAGGCAGGGATAGAAGATAAAAAAAACCGCCAAGCAAAATAACTGCTGGACGGAATTTCATCTTAATGACGCGACAGACTGTTAACACTGCATAAATACATCGTCAGGATAACTTATGCTTCATGCATTGCTTTATACTTTGCCATCAACTCCTCTTGTGTCTCAACATGATTTGGATCCTTGGGAATGCAGTCGACGGGGCAGACCTCAACACATTGAGGAGTATCATAATGACCGACACACTCTGTGCATTTATCTGGGTCAATCTCATAAATTTCCTCACCCTGGTAAATTGCTTCATTCGGACACTCGGGTTCACAAACATCGCAGTTGATGCATTCATCGGTTATATATAATGACATAACTCGTTACTCACAAAAGATAAAAACTTTGCAAAATCAGTGCTAATCACGGAAATCACAGAAGAAGTATATATTTTAATTTTATCAGTTTAGCCTGAAAGCAAACAGAAAAAAATAATATATAGCAAGAACAGAAAGGTTATCAGGTGTTAGTGTATGCCCTTTTCAGTGCTTTAATAACCTGTGGTGGAACAAACTCAGAGACATCCCCACCCAGTGATGCCACTTCCTTGATCAAGGTTGACGAAAGAAATGCATAACTCTCGGAGGGTGTTAAAAATGTGGTTTCAATACCGGGATCGAGGTGCCTGTTCATCGCAGCCAGCTGAAATTCATATTCAAAATCAGACACGGCTCGCAAGCCGCGCAATATGGTATCTACATTATATTCACGCGCACAGTCAATCAGTAGATTATTAAAACCAATAACACTTACATTATCTAAACCATTCGCGGCCTGTTTCAGCATTTCGACTCTTTCTTCAAGTGTAAAAAGCGGTGTTTTATCCCTGTTTTCTGCGACACCAACTATAACTTCGTCAAATAACTTTGCAGCACGGCTAATCAAGTCGAGATGCCCTAGTGTTGCTGGATCAAAGGTGCCAGGGTAGATTGCAATTGCCATAAAATAGATCGCTATTCATAATAATTGGAGGCTAGAAAGTATTCAATCTGCCCTTCCTTTTTTTTCTTAATGTATTTCCAGTCAGGCGGTAATTTTATCTCACCCAGCTCACGTTCAGCCTCTATATATACCAGTGCCTTTTTTGCCAGGCAATCATACTCATGCAGTAATTGCAGTATCTGCTTCAACATACCATGCCTGTAGGGTGGGTCAAGAAAGACTATATCCCATTCACCGCTGATCTGCCTGACAAAGCGTCGTGCATCCATTATATAGACTTTGGAAGCATTGCCCAGCCGCAGCAGATTTTTTTGTAGAAGCCTGGCACTTTTCTGATCAGACTCAACAAACGTGACTTCAGCAGCACCTCTTGAAAGTGCTTCAACTCCGAGAGCGCCGCTACCCGCATAGAGATCGAGACAACGTGCCCCAACAATATCATATGTCAACCAGTTAAACAGAGTCTCCCGGATGCGCCCGGGTGTTGGACGTAACTGTTGCAGAGTGGCAGGAAATTCAAGCTTTCTACCTCGCCAGTCACCGCCAATAATTCTCACCTTGCTGGTTTTCATTGACCCGCTTTAACGAGCTGAGATCTATCCATGATGTCAGTTTTGCCCGGCACCAACAATTACAGTCACATGATTTTTCGAGCCCAGTACCGATTGCATTGCCTCTGTCACCTCTATTCTGTCCAGTGCATTGACCCGTTCAATATATGTATCCAGATAATCATCAGGCAAGCGATAAAATCCGATCGCTGCCAATGTCTGAACCAGCTTTTTGTTAGAATCAATAGTTAACGGGAAACCACCAGTGATATTCTTTTTTGCCAGCTCCAGCTCTTTCTCTGTGGGACCAGTTTTCAGATAGTCTTTAATAACCTCCTTACTGACTGAGAAAGCCTCCTCAGCCTGATCATTTGCTGTCGCTAAAGAAGCAAAAAATGGACCTGTTTGCTGCATCGACAGAAAATAGCTGTAGGCGCCATAACTCAAGCCACGCTTTTCACGAATTTCGTCCATCATTCGTGACTGGAATCCGCCTCCACCAAGACTATAGTTTCCAACTTTAAGAGCCAGGTAGCGTGGATCATTGCGTTTAATGCCAAGATAGCCAGTCATCACATGTGACTGGGTAGAGGGGAAATCAATACGATATTCTCCCCCTTTGACAGGGGATACTTCAGGTATCGCAGCAGCTGGTTTACCTGTTGCGAATTTCATGCTGATTTTCTTGGCCAGTGATCTGGCCTGAGCCAGCTTGAGATCTCCGACTATAGCAATGACCATATTACTGGCAACATAGTATTGTCTGTAAAAATCAATCAGATCAGCCCGAGTAATTGAATTTATACTGTCATGAGTCCCTTGCGGATGATTTGCATAGGGATGACCGTTAAATAGTTTCTCATAGAGTTGGCGACTACCGACCGTATTCGGCTGTTGCAGGCTATGATCCAGTGATGTCAGGGAACGGGCCTTTTCTCTTGCCAGATTCTTTTCTGGAAAAACCGGATCTGTTATAACTTTTACTAAATGTTCTACAACCGGCTCAAGATACTTTTTATCAGATAAGCAGCGCAGGCTGACTATCGCCATATCCCTGAGACTGCTGGTTCCAACCTCGGCGCCCCTGTCTTCAAATCCCTCAGCAATAGCCTGACTATCCAGCCCGGAACTACCCTCAAGCAGCATGTTACTGGTCAACATCGCCAGTCCCTGCTTTTCAGCCGGCTCACGAACACTGGCAGCATTAAATACCAGATTCACATCCACTACAGGCAGTGCATGGGTCTCAATAAAATAGACGCGTGCACCATTGTCAGTTTCCCAGTGCTCAATTTTGGGGACAGCTGCCGCTGGCCCTGAAAAAATGTATAAAAGAGCAAACAAGTAAATAATTCTATTTCGCATTATTTTTCTCCTTGCTGGATTCCTTGTTTGCTGTTTCATTAGAAACTATAGGTTGCGGGTCAAGTACTGCTACTGTCATATTTTCAGTCTGAAAATACTTTCTGGCAACAAACATTATTTGTTCAGCACTTACAGCCTGCAGTCTTTCGGTATGATCCTCAGTCAGCCGCCAGTCGTTTAGCGTCGTTTCCAGCAAGCCCAATTTCATCGCCTGGTAAAAAACAGAGTCGCGTTGGTAGATTTTCGATGCAATCACCTGCGCTTTGACTCGCTGTAACTCCGTCTCGCTAACAGCAGTAACTTTAAGCATATTCAATTGCTCAAGGACTGCTTTCTCGAGCTGTTCTACACTGGCGTCCCGAGCAGGATTGCCATCAATTAGAAAATATCCGGCAAGCCTGGCAAAAGGATCATAGGAAGTGCCAACGGCTGTCGCTACCTGCTGCCCACGAATCAGCTGATCAGGAAACCGCGCAGCATTGCCACCATCCAGAATAGCTGACATCACCTCCAGCGCATACGGCTCCCAGTCATGCTCCGGCTTATCAACCACCGCAGGAACATGAAAACCAATTATGACATACGGAACATTGGCAGGGGCACTGACACTAATTCTTTTGGTCGCGGTTTGCTTTGCAACTTTATGCTGCTCCGGCAACTCTACTTCTGAGTTCTTTATTGCTCCGTAATATTTTTTCGCCATGGCAATGACTTCAGAAGGTTCAACATCACCAACGACAACCAGGATTGCATTTGATGGTGAATAGTAGCGCTGGTACCACTTATGCAGATCATTAACTTCAAGCTCTTTCAGGTCACGCATCCAGCCAATCACCGGCCTGCCATACGGGTGGCCAGGAAAAGCGACTTCATTGAATTTTTCATAGACCTTATTTTCGGGTTTATCTTCAGTGCGCATACGGCGCTCTTCGATTACCACTTGCAGCTCTTTGTTGAATTCGTCTTTATCTAGCAGCAGACCTCTCATTCGATCTGACTCTAATTCCATACTGACTGCCAGCCGGCTTTTTTCCAGCGTCTGGAAATAGGCCGTGTAATCCCTGCCGGTAAAGGCGTTGTCCTTGCCACCATTTTCCGCAATGATGCGATTAAACTCACCATTCGGGTATTTTTTCGTGCCCTTGAACATCATGTGCTCCAGCACATGGGAAACACCAGTTATTCCATCAGGTTCATAGCTACTGCCGATTCGATACCAGACCTGTGCCACGACTACTGGTGCTCGGTTATCTGGCTTGACCAGAATTTTCATCCCGTTATCCAGCATCGCCTCAGTGACATTCGACTTTTCCACTGCGGAAATGCCGCTAGATGAAAGTGCTATCATTGCAGCGATAATATATTGCGATACTCTTTTCAGAGATAATTGTCCTGTCATTACGAAACCCTTAAACTATTTTCGTGAGAAATCTACCCTTTTGACCTTCATCCAGTAATACCGACAATGTTACGATACGGTTTTCGGAGGATCGTATCATAGACAATAAAAAGCCCAAATTGTTCTCACGACTGCGTGCCAGTCTGTCACGCACTCGACAGTCATTTGCAGGAGGTCTCTCCAGTCTGTTTGGCACAGGCAAGAAGATTGACCAGCAAATACTCGATGAACTGGAAGAACTGTTAATATTAGCCGATGTGGGTGTAGAAACCAGCATGAAAATAATGGATGCGCTCGGCGATATAATTCGCCGTGACCGCATCACCGAAACAGAAGCACTCTACCCGGCTCTCGAAGAAGTCCTGCTTGGCATCTTGCAACCATGTGAAGTACCGCTGGACATACCATCAACATCGAAGCCATTTGTAATCATGGTTGTCGGCGTAAATGGCGCTGGTAAGACAACATCTATTGGTAAAATAACCTCCCGACTTGTGCAGCAGGGGAAATCAGTTCTGTTGGCTGCCGGTGATACCTTTCGCGCTGCAGCCAGTGAACAACTAAAAATATGGGGCGAACGCAATCAGGTTCATGTCATCGCCCAGCAACCTGGTGCGGATGCCGCTGCAGTAGTACATGATGCCATTGAATCTGCTGCCTCTCGTGAGAGTGATGTCGTCATTATCGATACTGCCGGGCGCCAGCATACGTCCGGGGACCTGATGCAGGAACTTGAAAAGATCCATCGCATCGCTGCTAGGAAGTTGCCCGGCGCACCTCACGAAGTATTACTGGTGCTAGATGCTGGTATCGGACAAAATGCCATTCATCAGCTTGAAGGATTTAACAAGCGGGTAAACATCTCCGGACTCTGTCTGACAAAGCTAGACGGTACTGCAAAAGGCGGCGTCATTATCGCGATAGCTGACCGCACGAAACTTCCCATCCGCTTCATCGGAATTGGTGAAGGAATAGATGATTTAAGAATATTTAATGCCAGGGATTTTGTCAGCGCCCTGTTTGATAACGATATCCAGCATGCTAATTGAATTTAGTAACGTTACCAAACGCTACCCGGAAGGACATGAGGCACTGCGTGATGTCTCGTTTGTTATCGAAAAGGGAGAGATGGTCTTTCTTACCGGACATTCTGGTGCCGGCAAAAGCACTTTGTTACACCTGGTGACCCTGATCGAATATGCTACGCGTGGTCAGGTCATCGTCAATGGGCAGAACCTGGGTCGTCTGAAACGACGCAAAATACCGTATTTCAGGCGTCAGATCGGGATGGTATTTCAGGATCATAAATTACTGCACAATCTTAGCGTGTTCGATAATGTTGCATTACCATTAGTCGTTAGCGGCTTTCACCCTCGTGACCTGCGCCGACGAGTACATGCTGCCCTCGATAAAGTGGGTTTACTCAATCGAGACCGCGCCAAACCCATCACCCTGTCTGGTGGTGAACAACAACGCGTTGGTATCGCCCGGGCAGTTGTTAACAGGCCAAGCTTACTGGTTGCAGATGAACCAACTGGAAACCTGGATGCTGAGCTTTCAGATGAGATCTTCGATCTGTTTCATGATTTTAATTACCATGGTGTAACAGTAGTTGTTGCTACCCATGATCTGCGTCATATTGAACGTCTTGGCAAACGCAGCCTGACTTTATCGGAAGGCCGAATGTTAAAACAGGCTGATAGCGCTGCCTGATGCTTGCCTGGTTCATACGACACCTGCAAACAATGGTCGGGGCACTTGGCGATCTGAGCCGCAACCCCTTCTCAAGTACTCTAAGCATATCTGTCATTGCAATTGCGCTGGCTCTTCCTGGCGGTATGTTTGCAGCACTCGAAAATATCAACAAATTTACTGCCGAGTTTGAACACGGAGCAAACATATCTCTTTTCCTGGCTCCTGAAATCAACATTAAACAGGCGCAGCAGCTTAAACTATCTCTTGAAGAATATGTTGCAATCAAGCATATAGATCTAATCACACCCGATCAGGCAATGGCAGAATTCAAATCACGGTCCGGGCTAGCGGATGCATTAGACTCATTAACCAGCAACCCCTTGCCTTTTGTGCTACTGGTTTACCCGGGTGATGAATTTGCTCGCTCACCGACAAAACTTGCCAGTCTTATTGATGAATTAGGCAAACTCAAACAGGTAGAACTTTCACAATTTGATCTTGAATGGATAAAACGCCTGACAGCACTGCTGGAACTTCTGACAAGAGCCATCTGGGTCATTGCATTCATTCTTGGTCTCGGTGTTTTCCTTGTCATTGGTAATACTATACGACTGGCCATCACCAATCGTCAGGAAGAAATTCGTATTATAAAGCTGATTGGTGGCACGGATGCTTTTGTCCGCCGCCCTTTCCTCTATTCAGGCATGTTTCAGGGACTTTTCGGTGGGCTTTTTGCACTGCTGGTAATCTTCCTTCTGTTCTCTTTTATCAGTACACCAACAAAAGCACTTTCATCTATGTATGGCATCGCTTTCAGCCTTGAACCCTTACATTTACTACCATCTATATTACTCGTCAGCAGTGGTGCAGTAATTGGCTGGCTTTCTGCCAGGGTCACGGTCGGTGTCTACCTCAGACAATTTGAGCCCGGGAAAGGTCAGATTTAAACGGCCTGATTTTACCTATTAGTTGCTATATTTAATATGTAAATCGCAACAGCTAAAATATCAATCTTTGTTAAATAATTTAAAACTCCTTTTTAATCAATAAGTTATATAACTCACCTGCAAGGAACTTTTACCGTAATTGGCACTCTAATTCATCGAGTGCTAAAATATAACTATTATTTGTTTTGGGAGATTTTATACATGATGAAAACACTACCAGTTATTTCCGGTGTATCTGCAGATGCAGGTTTGTCGAGTTTTCTCCAGACGGTCAACGCAGCACCTATGTTGACGGCGGAGGAAGAGAAATCACTGGCCAGACGATATCGCAACGAAGAAGATCTGGATGCTGCAAGACAGCTGATCTACTCACACATGCGTTTTGTCGTCCGCACAGCCAGGGGCTTTACCGGGTACGGGCTTCCACTGGCAGATTTGATTCAGGAAGGTAACATCGGTCTGATGAAAGCCGTCAAAAATTTTGAACCTGATCGTGGTGTACGCCTGGTGTCCTTTGCCATGCACTGGATTCGCTCTGAAATCTATGACTACATCCTGAAAAACTGGCGCATCGTTAAAGTTGCCACGACGAAAGCACAGCGCAAACTATTCTTCAACCTGCGCAAAAGCAGAAATCGTCTGGGCTGGATGAACCAGAATGACGTAAAGGCCCTGTCAGACAATCTTGATGTGCCTGAAAAAACAGTGCTGGAAATGGAATCACGCATGAGTGGTGTCGATGTATCATTTGATATGGATGCGGATAGCGATGATGAGGCTAACTATGTCGCCCCGGCAGGCTATCTTGCTGACAATCGTTATAACCCTGAAAACCTGTATGAGAAGGATACAGCAACCAGTACAAATAATGAGAACCTGAGCATGGCTCTTGCCGGACTCGATGAACGCAGCCAGGACATAGTGAAACAACGCTGGCTAAATCCGGACGACAAAAAAGCTACGCTGACCGAATTGGCTGAAAAGCATGGTGTTTCGGCGGAACGTATACGTCAGATTGAAAAGAAGGCATTCAACCAGATGAAGGGCGAACTGGTTGCATAGTTCAAGAATTGCCAAGTCAATGAGTAAACCCGGCGCTATGCCGGGTTTTTTTTACCCTCAGCAGGGATCAAAACATCACGGCATGACTAGTTATAAAGCGAGTGCATGATGTGTATTACTAGTATTACCATGATGTGTATTACTAGTATTACTATATGCAGGGGACTATAAAGGCCATTTCCAAATAGTCGACACAGTTAGCATCCAAAATAATAATATATAGACATTATAGGGAGATTGTTTCTCACCTCCATTTATAAACCCGGTCTCAAAAAGTTATATCAGTAAAATGTACGTCGGGGAACTCTTATCAGTAGAGTACTTCATCAGCAGAGTACTTAATCAGTATAGTACTTCAACTCAGGTATTGCCCTGATTCTCTCCAGCATCGTATTACCACTAGCGGACATTTCGCTGCCGATACCAAACACCGCAGTTCGAGCCATCTGTTGCAAATTATTTTATTAGTCCTGTCGCTTCTATTTTCAGCAGATTTTCCTCATTATGCAGGTTTCTCAGCACCAGGCGATAGGCATTGTCAGCAGCCTTGAAGTAGACTATTTCATAATTCTGCAGCACTGGATCATCTGGCGGCAGTAACTTATTTAGTTCTGTAAAGCTTGGAAATACACCATGTTGGCGATAAAACTCACTCAAGCGTTTGCGGACTTCATGTGTGACTTCCCGTTCATTGTCACGTCGTGCCGAGGCCAGAAATCTCGACTGCGACAATGCCCCCTGCAACGCGCTTATTTCGCCACTTCGTTTTGGGTCTGTAGCGAACTTTTCAGCAAGTTCAAGCAGAATCTCCTCCGCCTGATCTGGTTGTCCAATAACAAGTAGTTCTTTTGCCTGCAGTAGTGGCATCGCATATTCAAGCTCATCCGTCAGCTCATCGAATGAACTGTCTTTTTCTTTAGCTAGTTCTATTCCATGCTGCAATACAATTTTCGCTAGCCCGAACTGTCCGTTTTGCTGGTATTCCTGAGATTTTTGCAGGGCCTTTTCCGGTGTATCAATAGCCTGCAGCAGGGTTTGCATTTTTGCTGACAGCTGTGTCTTTTCTGGGCCACTGTCTTGCGTTACCTCAACAGTTGGTTGTCCGGCCATCACGTAGACCGGAAATTGCAGAAGGATGGCCAGAAAAAATAACCAGACTGGCATGACGTTGATCGAAAAATTAGAAATTGGGTTTTTCTGGTGCCTGCTTATACATCTCAACACTGGCAAGAAGCTCAGCCTTTGCTTCATCTGCATCACCCCAGCCTTCAACGCGAACCCATTTGCCCTCGTCAAGGTCCTTGTAATGTTCGAAGAAATGAGCAATTTGATTGACCAGTACCTGTGGCATGTCATTCAGCTGGCTGACACATTCATAGCTACGACACAGCTTGGTAGTTGGAACTGCCAGGATCTTGGCATCATCACCTGACTCATCGGTCATCTTCAGCACCCCCACAGGGCGACAGGCGATTACTGAACCCGTAATCAGGGGAACCGGTGTAACAACCATCACATCAGCCGGGTCACCATCCTTTGACAGGGTATGCGGTACGTAACCATAGTTGCAGGGATAGTGCATCGCCGTGCCCATGAAGCGATCGACAAACATCGCCCCAGTATCCTTGTCTACTTCGTACTTCACAGGATCAGAATGTGATGGTATCTCGATTATTACATTGATCTCATTCGGCAGATCCGCACCTGATGACACTCTGTCAAGATTCATGATTTATACTCATTGTTAAAAGCAGTAGATTATATGTTTCAGGCGACTAAAAAACAAAAAGGCCGGGCATTGCCCGGCCTTTTGCGTCTTGCATCTAAAAAAATCAGATGATCGGAACGATCAACAATGCAACGATATTGATAATTTTGATCATCGGGTTAATCGCCGGTCCTGCTGTATCCTTATAAGGGTCACCAACGGTGTCACCGGTTACCGCTGCCTTGTGGGCATCCGAACCCTTGCCACCATGGTGGCCATCTTCAATATATATTTTGGCATTGTCCCATGCACCACCTCCGGTGGTCATGGAAATAGCCAGGAATATGCCGGTGATGATACTACCAATCAACATGCCACCGAGTGCCTGTTTGCCAAGCAGAACACCAACCAGCACAGGTATGAGCAGCGGTAACAGTGAAGGAATGACCATCTCCTTGATCGCTGCCTTGGTCAGCATATCAACCGCACGCGAGTAATCAGGTTTCTGGCTGTAATCCATTATTCCCGGCATGGTTCGGAATTGACGTCGTACTTCATTGACAATGCCACCAGCTGCACGGCCGACAGCCTCCATCGCCATAGCGCCAAACAGATAGGGCACCAGTCCACCTATAAATAGTCCAATGATCACCATGTGGTTGGAAAGATCAAAAGTCATGTTCTCGCCTAATGCGTGGGTGTAATCTGCAAACAGCACCAATGCCGCGAGACCTGCTGATCCAATTGCGTAACCCTTAGTCACTGCCTTTGTTGTGTTACCGACTGCATCGAGAGGATCAGTAATATTTCGAATCTCTTGCGGCAGCTCTGCCATCTCAGCAATACCACCGGCATTGTCAGTAATAGGACCGTAGGCATCCAGTGCAACAATTATACCTGTCATCGACAACATGGCGGTTGCACCAACTGCAATACCGTAGAGACCGGCAAGTTCATAGGTTGCCCATATAGAGCCGCAAACTGCCAGCACCGGTAATGTTGTTGATTTCATCGAGATGCCAAGACCGGCAATGACATTGGTGCCATCTCCGGTAGTCGATGCCTTTGCTATGGAACGCACAGGACTGAACTCCGTGGCAGTATAGTATTCAGTAATTACGACCATAGCTGCCGTCAGCAACAACCCGATCGCCGCTGAATAAAACAGATTCATACTGGGTACAGCAATACCATCAATCATGATGCTTTCACCAAAAACGGCCTGTGTAACGAAATAATAGGCAATAAACGCAAGTAATCCTGAAACAATCAGGCCCTTGTATAGTGCCATCATAATTCGTCCACGGCTTACCTTGACAAAAAAGGTACCGATTATGGAAGCAATAATTGATACCGCACCTAGCATCAGAGGATAAACCACAGCTGTTGCCCCGACATCTGCCAGTAACAGCCCGCCCAGGAACATGGTAGCGATGATAGTTACTGCATAGGTTTCAAACAGATCCGCAGCCATTCCGGCACAGTCTCCAACATTATCACCGACGTTATCGGCAATCACTGCCGGGTTGCGCGGATCGTCTTCCGGAATACCGGCTTCAACCTTGCCGACAATGTCAGCACCCACATCTGCACCCTTGGTGAAGATACCGCCGCCTAGTCGGGCAAATATGGAGATCAGGGAGCCACCAAATGCTACCCCCACCAGGCTATGCAGTGCATCTGATTCGGCCATGCCAGCGCCAATCAAAATGGCATAATAACCAGCAACACCCGCAAGTCCAAGGCCGACAACCAGCATGCCAGTGATTGCACCACCGCGGAATGCCACCTGGAATGCTGCGTTCATACTTCTTGCAGCAGCTGTGGCAGTACGTGAATTGGCCATGACAGAGACATTCATTCCAATAAAACCAGCAGCACCTGAAAGGATAGCACCGATGGCAAAGCCAATGGCTGTAGTCCAGTCAAGGAAATAACCTATTACGAGAAAAATGATGCCGCCTGCAAAAGCGATAGTTGTGTACTGGCGTGCTAGATAGGCACGTGCACCTTCAGAGATTGCTGCAGCAATCTCCTGCACGCGATCTTTACCTGCTGGTAGTGCCTTGATCCAGCGTGTCGTCACAATCCCGTACACGACAGCCAGTAAAGCTGCCCAGATGATAAATAACAATTGCGTGGTCGTCATAAGAATGCTCCTGTTTCAAATCTGAATGCGAATATATACAGTACGATGGAAAAATTTGATTTGATTTATATCAATGTTACAAGATACAGGGTCTTTGGCATCACTTGTATCAATTGTTTTACACCGGACATAAAAAATGCGGATAAGCTTTTATCCACCATATTATTTAGTGACCCTGACTATGCTTATCGGGAACCGCCAGCGCGCCATCGAATTGTGTAGCGGGGACAAAGCCAAATATCTCATGCAGCCGTATTCCCTTAATTAGATGATCAACAGCCCGCTGGCTTGTTACCCGGCCAAGCTCTGACGAAATCAACTTTGCTGCATTGCCAGAATAAAAGCCGCCGAAATCAACCTGTACCATTAGCAGTTGATTTATTTCGTCTCGAGTCATGTTTATATAAAAAGCCCCGGGTAGAAAACTACCGGGGCTTTGCCTGTTTAGACTTCGAAGTCAGGTAACTTCTTGTCGATAGATATATTTTTCAGGGTTACGTAATCCGGCAAGCCATTTTTGTATGGCGGATAATCTTCACCCTGAATCAATGGCAGGAGATATTCCTTACAGGCATCGGTGATACCAAAACCATCATCAGAAATAAAATTCATTGGCATCATTTTCTCAACGTTGGCAACTTCTGACAGTGGCGCCTTGCCCACTTTCCATTCAAATGGATCATTGGAAATTCGCTCGATTGCTGGCATGATTGAATTGTCTCCGTTGAGCGCGAACTCAACACCAGCTTTACCCACCGCATAGGCCTGTTCAACATCTGTTTTGGATGCCAGATGGCGCGCAGCACGCTGTAGATAATCTGCCACTGCCCAGTGGAACTTCAGACCCAACTCGTCCTTGACCATATTAGCGACCACTGGTGCTGCCCCGCCTAGCTGTGCATGGCCGAATGCATCACGCGTGCCCTGCTCGGCAAGGAATTTACCATCTGGCCAGTGTGCCCCCTCAGAGACAACGATAGTGCAGAACCCATATTCTTCAACCTTGGCCCTGACGCTGGCTATGAATTTTTCCTTGTCAAATTCCACTTCAGGGAACAGGATCACTACCGGTATGCCCTGATCTTCGACCAGACCACCAGCTGCGGCAATCCAGCCGGCATGGCGTCCCATTACTTCGATGACAAAAACCTTGGTTGATGTCTTGGCCATTGAACGGACATCATAGGAGGCCTCAAGGGTGGAAACTGCAATATATTTGGCGACTGACCCAAAACCCGGACAGGTGTCCGTGATTGGCAGGTCATTATCCACTGTTTTGGGTACATGAATGGCCTGAATGGGGTAACCCATTTTTTCAGATAACTGTGAAATTTTAAAACAGGTATCGGCTGAATCACCGCCGCCATTGTAGAAGAAGTAACCGATATTATGAGCCTTGAATACTTCAATCAGGCGCTCGTATTCAGCCTTGCTCTCTTCCAGGCCCTTCAGCTTGAAGCGACATGAGCCAAAGCCACCTGAAGGAGTATGCCGCAGTGCTGCAATATCAGCATCCGATTCCAGAGATGTATCAATCAGGTCTTCGGTCAGTGCACCGATGATGCCATTGCGCCCAGCATAGACAGTGCCTATCTTGTCACTGTGCTTGCGGGCAGTTTCGATGACGCCACAGGCTGACGCGTTGATTACGGCGGTAACACCACCAGACTGTGCATAAAATGCATTCTTTGCCATTTTTTATAGTTCCTCGTTGATCACCGGCAACTGTTAGTCTTACATCTCTGTATTACAACGGTATGAACGGTGGATTAAGTTTAATTATGATATCTCTCTGGTAAAAACATTGCCGCAGGCCGGCTACTGGATGGAGGTGCCTGCTTTTCGCGTCTCGTGTTCCCCCTGCATCATGAGGCCGGCAAATACACAATCGCCGGCTTCAGCATATTTATCTTCAGTACAACGAAATTGTTCTCCAGGGGTATAGAAATAGCGAGGTGAAAAACGCATTTCAACCATTTTGCTGACGTTTAAGCTGGCACCCTGATGGCGCCAGAAAATGACCGAGCAGTCTACTTTTTCATTGTTATCCTTATTGATCTTGTTGATCTTGTTGTTGATCTGCTTGATCTGCATTTCGACGTCTTCGTTATTACGCTCTTTCAGAGCGGTGGCAACGACACGCAGTTCGCTTTCGGTAAAATCATATATTTTGTTAGACATAAGTAAAACCTCAACCGCTAATTTTGCCCCGAATCAGGTATTCTCGCAACTTTATCCATCATTGATCCATTGCACAGCGAGAATCGATGCGTTGCAAATTTTCTGTAAAATATTAGCTTCTGTTGCCATTATGCTGGAAAATATCGACGAAAATGCGGTAATCAGGCAGGAATTAACATTGCGCGTCACACTAGCAGGGAATATCGATCCAGATTTTGCAACACGGCTGTCAACAGCACTTGGTTTACCACTTGTCTTCCCCACTGACGAAAAGGCCTGTCAATCAGGTCTGCCATCGGATGATGCTGTAATTGGGTCAATTATCGATACAATAATCCAGCATGAGAACAGTGCTGATAAGGGAAAAGGGTATGTTTTAGGTGGCTATCCATTGAACGTCGTGCAGGCCCAGTCGCTGGATATAGCGCTGGCGCGATCAGGACAGGCCGTTGATACGGCGCTAATGCTGGAAACAACAGACCCGCTACAATATAGCGAAGACAAGCCACTTAGAAGATATTATCGGAGTCAGAACAAACTCATTCTGTTTGCTGAATCATCCGCTATTGATGAAATCTGCAGCAGTATTTTGCAGATTCATGAAAAAAGAAGAATCCAGCGATGATAAGCTATAAAATCATGCAGCAGTCACAATACAGGCCATTACACAGGAAATGATACACAGGAAATGATTGATGGATACGCTTGACGCCAACTACCCCGCAATCCGTATGCGCCGTATGCGCCGAAATACTTTCAGTCGTCATCTGATGCGCGAAAACAATCTTTACCCGACGGACCTGATCCAGCCCGTGTTTATTATCGAGGGTGAAAACTGCACAGAATCTATTGCCTCGATGCCAGGTATCGAACGTCTTAGCATTGATCTGCTGTGCAAGCTAGGAGCGCGATTGCTGGAGCTCGGCGTTCCTGCTGTCGCTCTTTTCCCGGTTGTTGGGGCTGACAAAAAATCTGACCTGGCCGAAGAAGCATTCAATCCTGATGGCCTCGCCCAGCGAGCTGTACGAGCACTGAAAGATTCAGTACCAGAACTCGGTGTCATTACTGATGTGGCACTTGATCCCTTTACCAGTCATGGGCAGGATGGCCTGATAGATGAAACAGGCTATGTCATCAATGATGAAACGGTTGAAGTTCTGGTCAAACAGGCCCTGTCACATGCAGAAGCTGGAGCGGATGTAATTGCTCCGTCGGATATGATGGATGGCCGCATCGGCGCTATTCGTCATGCACTGGAACAGCATGGGCATATCCATACCGCCATCCTCGCCTACTCAGCCAAGTATGCCTCATCGTTTTATGGTCCGTTTCGCGATGCAGTGGGCTCTGCTGCCAATCTTGCAGGTGGCAACAAATACAGCTATCAGATGGACCCGGCTAATAGTGATGAGGCACTGCGAGAAGTCGGTCTTGATATTAACGAGGGCGCCGACATGGTCATGGTGAAGCCGGGAATGCCATATCTGGATATCATACACCGGGTTAAAGAACAGTTCGGTACCCCAACCTATGCCTACCAGGTTAGCGGTGAATATGCCATGTTAATGGCCGCTGCACAGAATGGCTGGCTGGATGAAAAAGCCGTTGTGCTGGAATCACTAATGGCTTTCAAACGTGCAGGTGCTGATGGAGTCCTGACATATTTTGCTGAACGTGTCGCTGAATGGCTGCATTCAGGTTGATACAACACACAATTCCTGTGTGATGTATCGATTTAGTTCGCCTATAATTCGCATCCCGTCTTTTTAATTCTGGTAGAGACCAATGAGCAACACACCCAAACCAACCAACATAAACCTGCACCAGAAATCGCGTGTACTGGAAATTTCATTCGATGATGGCAACAGCTACGAACTCAGTTGTGAATATCTCCGTGTTTACTCACCATCAGCTGAAGTGCGAGGGCATGGTCCTGGCGAAGAAGTCCTGCAATTTGGCAAAAAAGATGTCAATATTACGAATATAGAACCCGTTGGCTCGTATGGCGTCTGCCTGCACTTTGATGACAACCATGACACCGGCATCTACTCCTGGGAATGGTTGTATCATCTCGGTAAAGACCATGATGAGTTATGGGCCGCGTATCTTGATAAACTGGAAGCCGCCGGTAAGAAACGCGAAACTGATACTATAATCTAACTGTATACCTGACAGCATACCCAAACCAGATGTCCAGCGACAATAAACAGCACGACTCTACCCATTTCGGTTATCAGGATGTCCCTAAATCCGAGAAGGCCGGGATGGTTGCCGATGTTTTTCATTCGGTTGCTGGCAAATACGACATCATGAATGATGCCATGTCGCTGGGGATACACCGTTTGTGGAAGCAGTTTGCTATAGCCCAGGTCGGCATCAGGCCTGGTCACACAGTCCTTGATCTTGCCTGCGGCACAGGTGATCTGAGCTTGAAAATGTCACCTCAAACAGGTCCTGACGGGCTGGTTATTGCCTCTGATATCAATGCCTCCATGTTGCAAAATGGACGTGACCGACTGACAGATAAAGGAGTCATCGATAATGTTCTTTTTGTGCAGTCGGATGCTGAGAAACTACCGTTCCCGGATAATTCCGTAGATCGTATTACCATTGCCTTTGGCCTTAGAAATGTCACGGATCAAAATGCAGCACTGGCTGCGATGTATCGCTGTTTACGGCCAGGTGGCCGGCTGGTAATACTGGAGTTTTCCAAACCCGTGTTACCGGGACTGAATAAGGTTTATGACCTTTATTCATTCAAGGTATTACCTCGACTGGGTAGCATTATTGCCAATGACGAAGCCAGCTACCGTTACCTGGCAGAATCGATCCGCAAACACCCTGATCAGGAAACACTGAAGAATATGATGGCAGAAGCAGGTTTCGACCGCCCCCATTATCACAACCTCAGTGGTGGTATCGTTGCTGTTCATAAGGGCTATAAAGCATAGTTGCTTCGTATGAACGCTCTGTCATTTATCACTCCTTTTATCAGCGAGATCGGCTGCAGGCTATTACAATCAGACCCGACTACCCTGGATCGCCTGGCACGACTGGATGGCAAAGTAATTGCCCTGGATTTTGAATCGACAGATGTCACCATTTTCATGTTCCCTTCTCCTGCCGGCATTCGATTGCGACATGAATGGGACGGCGAAGTCGATGTGCACATGAAAGGAACACCATCCGAACTGGCCAAAATGGGTATAGCCGGCAAGACACCCGTCACCCCAGGCAAGATCAATATAAAATTTGCAGGTGACCTGCACGTTGGCCAGCAGTTCAAGAAAATTCTTGATGACGCGCAAATCGACTGGGAAGAACTACTGTCACAACGTATCGGTGACATCGCTGCGCACCACACATCACAGATTCTGCGCAGCATACATAAAAGAGTGCAGGAAGCAGCCAGAACAGCAGCAAGCAATGGCAGTGAATACCTGCGCTATGAGGCAGAACTACTGCCTGCTGACTGGCGTGTTGATGAATTTATCGATGACGTAGACAAGATTCGTGAAGACGTCGACCGGCTGACACTGCGAGTCGATCGTCTGCTCCGATCCGGGCGGCAAACTAGTTAGGCAAATATGTCTGGAAAGCTGTCACAAGTTACTCACTTGCTGCGTATTGTCCGTGTCCTTGCCCATCATAACCTTGATGAGTACCTTGTTGCTTTCTCCCCGCTGAAGCCCTGGCTTTTTCTTCTACACCTGTTCCCGCGGCGAAAAGATGATGCCCCACGCGGACAGCGGTTACGGCAAGCTCTGGAGGAGTTGGGTCCCGTGTTCGTCAAACTCGGGCAGATGCTGTCTACCAGGCCTGACCTTATCCCTGACGATATAGCAGAGGAACTCAGCCTGTTACAGGATCGGGTACCACCTTTCCCTGGTGATGAGGCATTATTAATACTGGAACAGGCCTATGAAGAACCCGTTAGTCACCACCTGATCGATTTCAATCAGCAGCCGCTGGCTTCTGCTTCTGTTGCCCAGGTTCATGATGCCCGCTTAACCGATGGCACAGAGGTCATCGTAAAGATATTACGCCCCGGGCTGGAACCCATCATTAACAGGGACATTGATCTTCTTTATATGCTCGCACGAATGGGGGAGAAGTATTCACCTGATATCCGCAGGCTGCGCGCCGTTGAGGTCATCGATGAATACAACAAGACCATCCATGACGAACTTGATCTGATGCGCGAGGCAGCCAATGCCAGTCAACTGCGCCACAATTTCCTCACCTCCCCATTGCTGTATGTACCCGAAGTCTATTTCGACCATACCCGAATAAATGTCATGGTAATGGAAAAGATTCATGGCACAACGGTGAACAAGGTCGATGCCCTTGTTGAAAAGGGAATAGACCTGAAGCAACTGTCGAATAACGGTGTAGAAATCTTCTACACCCAGGTGTTCCGTGATGGTTTCTTCCATGCCGATATGCACCCGGGTAATATTTTTGTACTTGATGACGGGCGTTATGCAGCAGTCGATTTCGGAATCATGGGGACTATTTCAGACATCGACAAGCATTACCTCGCAGAGAATTTCCTTGCCTTTTTCAACCATGATTACCGTCGAGTAGCCCAGGCACACATTGATGCTGGCTGGGTGCCCGATGGGACACGAGTAGATGAATTTGAGTCAGCCATACGATCAGTCTGTGAACCAATTTTTGCCAAACCCCTATGTGAAATCTCCTTTGGTCGGGTACTGGTCAGACTATTCCGTGTGGCCCGGCGTTTCAATATGGAAATTCAGCCACAACTGGTATTACTGGAAAAAACCCTGCTCTATGTTGAAGGCCTCGGACGTCAGCTCGATCCTCAGCTAAATCTCTGGGATACCGCCAAACCTTATCTGGAACAATGGGCAAAACAGGAGTATAGCCCGAGGGCCTTCTTCAAAGAAATTCGGCAACAGGCTCCTATGATGTGGAAGATGGGCCCGCGCCTGCCAATGCTCGTTCATAATGTCCTTAAGCAGGCCAGCAACGGTGAACTGAAGCTGACTCAACCCGATGAAAGCCTGGAAATGTTAAGAGAAGAAACAAATCGAGGTCAAAAGCGACTGTTTTATGCCATCGTTGGCAGTGCCCTGCTGATAAGCGCCGCATTACTAGCCGCGCTTGATGGCTTCACTCCAGTCATGGCAGGAGTCGCACCATTATCAAGCTGGTTACTGGGTGGACTCGGCACCCTGTTGTTATTTGTTTCGTGGCCTTCGGGTGAATAATAAAGTTTTGAAGTTTTTATGACTACAGACATATGACTAAAGACTGAAAACTTTACTCCCATCATTTAATGCCCTCAACTCTCTCATCGCGCCACCCAGGCAAAGACATCCTGATCAAGACCCTGCTGTTTCTATCTACCTTGCTTTTGCTGGTCGGTATCTTCGCGCCGATGATGACACTTTCCAAATTCATCTGGATAGAAAACAGGTTTTCCCTGTTTGCAGGTACACTGCAGCTGTTCACTGATGGTCAGTACCTGCTGTTCCTCATACTGCTGATCTTCAGCATCGTGCTGCCTGTCGCCAAACTGGTTCTTTTATTCAGGTTCTGGCACGCAGATTCAGAAAGCTGCCAACAACTGCAGCACTTCATGAACTGGATTTCACATTATGGAAAATGGTCTATGCTTGATGTCTTTGTCGTTGCCCTGCTACTGGTCATTGTGAAACTTGGCGTACTGGCAACTGTGGAAGTTCATTACGGTATATATATGTATGCAGGTGCAGGGCTACTGATCATGGTGACCACCACTATTATCAGCACTATTGCTAAAAAGGAATTAGCGATAGAAGGCTAAGCTGTGATAGCAATATATTTTTAACTGAACCTATCATATCAGCTATTTCCAGCTAACAGTTGCTCTCGTTTGCCCTGTTACTTCCGTAATAATACATGCCATAAGTAATAATTTTTTTTAAATGACTTATAAAATAAACATCGGCATGCTGCACTGCATGGGCGCATGCCTGACTGAACATGCGCAGAAATGAAATAAAAAAGCCCCCCGACGATCCAGGAGCCGGGGGGCTAAGGGAGGACATTAAAACTTTTTTTATTATGGCTGTTCCATCAGGCTGCATCTGCAGGTTTTATAAAACCCAGCACAATTACTGCACTGTGTATTTCGCTCTTCAGCTGGCTCAGCCTTGTGTTCGATCACTGCCTGTCTTATTTTTCGACGTAGGCGGTCGTAAATAGCTTACTGTTTTGTTTTACCTGTTTTTAATTACAACAAGATTCGTGCCAGCTTCTCTTTTTCATTAATTAACAGTTACTTACAGGTTGGTCTTGTCGATCCTTAGCGGCTTTTATGCACA
>JARFQE010000066.1 GCA_029287915.1 Arenicellales bacterium | reverse complement strand
GATCAAAGAACTGGGCCATCCTGATGATAATCTCTTCATTCCACAGATGAACCTGCGTTATGGCACCACGATATTAAAATATTATCTTGACAAGGAAAAAGGTCAGATAAGTAAAGCACTGGCCCGTTATAATGGCAGCATCGGTAAAACCAGGTATCCGCGGCTGGTGTTTAACGCGCTGCGAAAAAAATGGTTTGAGCAGTAAATTTTGTTTTATGATTTATGAATTACGATTTACGAATTACGTAAAACCTAAAACATAAAACCTAAAACATAAAACCTAAAACATAAAACGTAAAACATACTCTTTCCCTCAGCCATCTCCACGTACTTCAAAACCCTTCACAGTATCAAAGCTATTTCCAGACAGGCGCACTGATTTCACCTCTGTAACCTTAGCAAACTGCGGACCATGCCATAGCCATTGACCCAACTCTTCTATGCTCTCCCTGTCTCCATAGGCTAACAGTTCGACATCACCATTAGACAAGTTTCTCACCCATCCTGATAATCCAAGCCGTATTGCCTGATCGCGTGTGGAAGCACGAAAAAAAACACCCTGCACTTTGCCACTGACAATAAATTGATTACAGATTTGCATCATTCTGGCTGGCTGGACAATACCAGTGTCGCGGGCTGCCCCGGGAGTAACACAGCATCATTTTTATCAAGTTTTACTGTCACACGGTAACGTGCAGGCTGTGATAGTGATCTAGCAGGTGCCAGAAGACTACTTGATTTGACTACTGCGTTATAAAGCTTACCCTGAATCCTGACCTGCAAATTTGCGCCATGGGCCAGTAATCCAATTTTTTCACCAGACACTTCTGCTTCGACGATAAAACTTGTCACATCGGCCAGCCTGAAAAGAACAGGTGGTTGCATTTCTGCCCTTACAGTTTGACCAGGGTGCACGGCTCTGTCGATTATCTTGCCAGCAAACGGTGCAATGAGGCGACTCTTTTGATAATTATATCTGGCCAGTTCATAATCTGCTTTCTTGGCCTGCCACAGGCTGTCTGACCGAATAAAATTCAGTTCACTGCCATCCAGTGACACTGTTGAGAGCACCATACGCTGGTAGAGTTCCTTGTTACGCTTTAGTTCTTTTTCCATTGCAAGACGTTCGGCCTCTAACAAGCGCAGCTCTGCAGCGGTTTTGTCCATTTTCGCCTTGAATGGTATATCCTCAAGTTCAAGCAGAAGTTCACCTTCGCGGACATGCTGACCTTCATCAACAGGAACATTGCTGACGACTCCGGAAACTGGTACGGTGAGCTCTACTACCCGCTCATATTTCAGCACTGCTGCTATATCGACAGCCTGAGACACCGGTGCATACGTCAATAGCAGAGACATCAGAACTGTTACTATCAAGTACTGGATCATTTGGCCAACTCCAGAAAACGTTTTGCGGGATCTATACCTAAAAGTGCATCAATATTGCCCAGAGTCAATAATAAATTATACCTGACCCTGTCGCTATTCCACTGAGACTCTGTCATACCTGCTGCCGCATCACCCAGATCAGTCTGTATCTCAAGTTCGTAGGCAGATCGGCTACGATCGAGATACTGATCCCTGTACTCGAGACTGACAGCTGCAGCTTCCGCAGCAACTTTTAGGACTTCCAGTTCCTGAACCAGTTCAAGAACTTGTTTTCGCAGGGCATTTTTCATCAACTGATAGCGTGCCTGCTCTTCCTGTAGATTCGCCTGCCGCCTGGCGACTTCCGCCCTGAAGCGACCACCCTCGCTGAACGGTATCGTGAGGTTAACGCCCACCCGCCACTTGCCTCCTTCACCATAACGTCGTTCATAATTCCCCAGTTCAACAGCACTGTCGAGGACTGGTCTACTGCTCATACGACTATGTTCCAGTTTTGCCAGTGCTGATTTAACACGCTCATCCTGTGCCATTAATTCTGGATTCATCGCCAGTACCTTCTTCAGAAGGTCATCATATTCAGGTATTTTTAGATCACTGGTTTCTGTTTTTATTGGCTGTAATCCAGCAGGAAATTCGTCAGGTCGATTCAGCAATGCGGCCAGTTCTGCACGCGTTTCACTTTGCCGATTCGCACTTCGCATCCTGTTAAGCAATTCAGTGCGATAATCACTTTCCAGCCCCAGCAGGTCTACATCAGATACTTCACCTAGCTCATGACGCTCACGACTTTTATCATACCTGAGGTACTTGAGGACCATGTTTTCATTATCAACTGCATATCGTTTATCAGCCAGCAAAACATTCATATAGGCCTTAATTATCAATAACCTGTGATGATAGCGGAAGGATACAAAGTCGATGGCCTGTGCACGTACATCTGCTTCAGCTGCCTGTGAGAGTTTTTCTGTACGCCCGAAATCCGAGAGAATTTTGTTTGTTGACAAAAAATAGTAAGAATCATTTATATCATCACCAATGCTGTCGTCGATGGCATAAACATAGCGTGGATATGCTTCAGCTTTAAATCTAAAACCGTATTTTGATTTAACAGTGGCCAGGTTCGCACTGGATTCCAGTATCTCCGCCTCGGCAATATCCACCGCTGGAGAACCATTGATTTCAGCAATACTCAGCGCTCTTTCCAGCGATAAAACTTCTGAGGATAAATCACTATTACTTTTATTTTCATCAGAATCTGCATAACAGATAACTGTGAGTGACAACAAAGCAACGGCGGCCAGAATAGTCGTTCTTGAAGAAAAAATGTAACTAACTGGCAAACTATATCTCCCCCTTCTTTTTCTTGCGCTTGTATATCGGGAAGCTCTGTGTCTTGTAATGCTCTTCAACTACAAACTCCCCCATCCACATGAACTCCTGCACATTTCTGGTCGCACCAATATAGCGATTGATGGGCTTTCCCTGTAGATCATAGAATACTATGACTGGTGTAGCACGAACACGGGATTTTTCGGCAAAGTCTTTTTCAGTAGTCTCATTTCCGTCGAAATCGGTTATCAGTGCATCACCATTCGTATCAACGCGAATGATACGAAAATAATTTCTGAAGTACTCCTGGACTTCTTCCTGGTTAAGTACCGTCGTCTTCATCTTTTGACACCAGGGGCAGTCCTTGTCATCGAACATGACAAATACACCTTTTTTCCCTTCCTCCTTCGCAGTCTGTAATTCATCAGAAAGATCGCCAAAACTCTGATGGAAAAATCCACTGTCAGCCTCATTCGTCTGAGCATGTAGCAGACCTGTACCGATGATAATTAGAAAAACAAGTTTGAAATAAAACACCTGAGTCTTCATAACGCTCCGTAATAAATTTGTAATCGATTAATATATAAAATTTCGTACAATATTTGCGAATTTTTCACATTTAATCTATTCCGGTATATAGTATTAGGCTATAGTTATAAAAAACAATTATTTTCACATAAAATCAGGGTATTACAGGCATGAAAATCAACTTGTCCATCCCACCGCTTTCTACAGATCCTGTCGAATTTGTACAGGTGAATCCCGCAACACTTGCCAGCGACCTGGCTGCCTTGCCTCGCGATGATTTTCTCTATTCCGGCCACCGCATTTTGAACGACCTTAAACAATTCAACCGCGCATCAGTCGACGATGAACTTCGATTAAAACTTCTTGATCTTTATCGGGCAAGCATCCTGAACCTGGCGAAAGGTTTGCGCAGATCGCTAGGGGAAAGCAGCCTGCCAGTGAGTAAAAAACTCCTGACAAAACAAAATATAACGGTGGAACTTTACCAGCAGCTTGCCAATGGCTATAAACGCATTCTGATGAATCAGCATCTAACAGAAAGTTCAGACCTGTCTGAAAACATCTTGATTGTTTCAAGTGAACGCGCAATGTTTTCCCTCCTTGAAATTATCACCCTGTCTTACCTTTCGTATACATTTGTGCCAGAAAACACCTGGAAAGAGATACATACTATTTACCTGCTGGCTCATGAAAAAGGGTACAATGCGATAAAAATCCACGATGTGGCTGACAGCAGCAAGTCACTGAAAATAATTGATATATATCTCTTTGCCTTATTACTTGCACTTTCTGAACCTTATGGCTTGCCAAATGGTAGCCTGTATACATTAACTCCTTATTTCCATCTATGGATTAGCCACCTAAGTCTATTTGATAAAAACAACCTCGATGAACTGCGCTATACCTATCGCATAGATCCTGATCTTGATAAACCATTTTTACCCTTCCCGGAAGCTCGACCAGAAGGGAAGCTTTATGTCACGACTGATTCATTGGTTCACCAGATGCTTGGACCCAATCCTCCAATCAATATATCTGCTGCGAAAGATGCCGATATGGACATAAATCTTTTCAGTCGATCATTCTTTCCTAAACTTATTGCCTCATGGTCGAATTATCCTATACGGCGATTTCAAAGAAATAGTGCGAAAGGTGAGATACATTTGATCACTGGCTATGAAAATGTCATCGATATACTCAAGACAGGAAGCGCTAAATTAACTGACAAAGATAAAAAGCATTTCCAGCAGTGGCAAATAGTGAATGACAGTGCGACCGGCCTTGGCGTGGAATACAGTGGCCATGAGGTAAAATCAGTCAGGGTGGGTGCTCTGGTACTCTATCGCACAGATGAAATGAAGAAAAAAAATGAATGGTCAACCGGTATCATTCGACGCTTCATTCAGGCAGGTCGCTCTCATTTATCAATGGGTATCCAGCGATTACCTCCTGGCGCCCACACCGGTAAGCTCTCCAGACTTGCGGAAGATGGCAAAACCAACCAGCCCATTCTTATGTATGCGGAAAATTCATTATTGAACTCTGAAGCCACCCTGGTTACACCGCCCGGAACCTTTTCTCCGGCGGCAGAATATATTATTAGCCTGGACAATGGTATGGAATACAAGGTAATGGCAATAAAAACAGTACAAATTAACCCAATCCTGGAACAATTTACCTTTGAACACCTGGAAAATTGACCACATTAATTAGCCAAAAAAAAGGGACCTAAATGGTCCCATTGTTAATTCTTTG
The DNA here is from genome assembly GCA_029287915.1 of Arenicellales bacterium. Classification (GTDB taxonomy): domain Bacteria; phylum Pseudomonadota; class Gammaproteobacteria; order BMS3Bbin11; family BMS3Bbin11; genus BMS3Bbin11. The sequence continues at coordinate 118 of JARFQE010000066.1, read as the reverse complement.
TAACCTTCCTATCTCATCTATGAAACTATTGATACCTAGCTATTGCTCTGTAATCTGGTATAAATCCAGATAATCCCCGTTAAACAGGATTTTAAATTTTTCTTCAAGTGTTGATGAT
>JARFQE010000031.1 GCA_029287915.1 Arenicellales bacterium | reverse complement strand
ACTTGGTGTTATCTTCCTGGTCGGTGCCTGGGCAGCGATTTTCTCGAGCTTGCTGGGTGTGTGGCAGGTGATACCCCAGGTATTTGCAGATTGTGTATACGCTTTAAAGCACAGGGATGTCAGTCCTGAGGCTGTCGACCAGTCACGGATGTATTACCTTTGGCTACTGGTCATGGCGCTGGTTCCGATGTTATCACTTGATCTTTCATTCAAGGATGTCCAGAAGCTGTACTCTGTTGTGGGAGCCCTGTTTGTACCGGTACTGGCAATGGCGTTGTTATGGTTGAATCGTGAACGTTTCGTATCCAACACATTTATGAATTCAAAACTGACTAACATCGCGTTAATGATTGTATTGTTTTTCTTTTCTTACGTTGGATATGGCGTCTTTAATAAAATCTAAGTGACTGAATAGTTGGTTGTTTTTCAACACTATTGATAGAGGGACCCTGGGACAGTCGAATATAACAATCAGTCGCCTTTTCTGCACAATGATGAATTCCAGTATTGATTGACATCAAGATAGAGCATGGCAAGTTGCAATAGTATTTTTTTTACAGCCAAGTTGAGAACAGATGCTCGAAGAAAGTAAACAATAGTATTCAGGAGTATGAAATGAAATTGCCTAGAATCACACAGTGGTTAGTTTTCCTGTTCGTAATTTCCTTGCCATTTACAACGAATGCAGGCAAGTTTCCTCAAGTATTACTTGATACAGTGGCTGCAGCCAAGAGAGCAACACCCGTAGTTACACTTGATCAGCTGAAGGATGCAATTGATGACCCCAATGTCTGGATTATCGATGTACGTGAACCAGATGAATATGCATCCGGGCATATACCTAATGCCATTAATATCCCCAGGGGCGTTTTAGAATTCAAGATCTGGGGTAAGATCGGCTACCCGGAAGACCCGGACATGGATCAAAAGATGTATCTCTATTGCTCAGCAGGTTCTCGTTGTGCGCTGGCAACAAAAGCCCTGCGTGACCTTGGTTTCACAGAGGTTTACCGAACCAATCTAAAACTCAAGGAGTGGTCCGAAGCGGGTAATGAACTCGTAAAATAACAAACAGCATAATAATTTAATTATAAAAGCAGTTCCTTATGGGGCTGTTTTAGTTTGTGCGCTATATCCGTAATACCTCACTTTGACTAATTCAATATTTATGTCTCTAGCCCTGTCGGGACAGACTCGGAGATGATGAGGCAAGAAGCAGGAGCAGTCTGAAACCAGTCAGTCATCAAAGAATTTATGATGCTGATGTAAACGACGAATTGTCAGTTAATAATTTGTTAACAAATAATGAATATTCTTGATATACATCTAGAAATAATCTGACAGATTTTTTATGCTTTGTTGTATCAAATTCGACTGGCAAAAGTGCCCGGGCAATCCTGCTAAACGAATTACTCAATCTCCGGAGGTTGATAGAAATGGCTAAAAAGAAAGCAAAAGTATCCAGGAAAAAAGCGAGAGCAACCAAGAAAAAAAGCAGTTCTGCAGGTATAAAGAAGACTGTTGCGACAACGGCATCTTCTGTCATTGATGAGATCGATAAGGCGAGAGAGGTTGTGGTTCGTGAGATCCGTGAGGGTTTCAACGTCGTAAGCAACAAAGCCAATGTAGCTGCTGAAACTATTGCTGACGCATCTGTTGTGGTTAAGGACACCATATCGGAGACAGCATCGGACGCCACATCATCCGTGGTCGACACGATTTCAGAAGCTCAGCCGAAACAGCTGCTGTTGAAACTGGTTGAAGAAGTTGAAGAGGTCGCTGAGGGCATTATAGACGGCATTGGAACCCGGTTTACCCAGTTAAGATCTGCTGCAACGAAGGCTACCAAGAAGAAGGTTTCGAAGAAAAAGGCTAAAAAGAAAGCTTCCAAGAAGAAAGTCTCCAAGAAGAAAACTTCGAAGAAAAAAGTAGCGAAGAAGAAGGTCACAAAGAAAAAAGTAGCGAAGAAAAAGCTAGCCAAGAAGAAGGCCACAAAGAAAAAGGTCGCCAGGAAAAAGGCAAGTAAAAAGAAAGTAGCACGAAAGAAGTAATCAGGGATAACCAGATTACGGAATTGTTACAGAGATGTTACAAAAAAGGGCCAGACATAAAGTCTGGCCCTTTTTTTGGTTGGCCTCAATGAGCTATGAGGCTTATCTACAGATCGAAACTGACCAGGGGTTATTGTGATTATCGCTTAACCGGGCGTTTTTCTTCCTTTTGAGACTTGGTTGGGTGTTTGCGTGTGCTTTCACCTCGCGCAACTTCCTTGCCTATGTAGTAGCCGATAGCCAGAAATGCGGCATTAACTATGAGTTTGTAAACCATAAACTTACTCTAAGTGCTTGTATCAGTTGATACTGTAACTGCGGAAAAACGTGAATTTAAGCAGCCTTCAATCAATGTTTTCAGCTGTATTAGCGGCAGCATCACCAGCCTTGTCCCGAGCCATAGCAACCAGACTCAGCGCATACCAGAGATAAGAACCGGCGGGACTTGTAACCTGACCTCGCAGTGCCTGCACAATGGCCATACTGCTCAGTGCGACTAATGCAACTGAACCCAGGTCCATGTTTACGTTTTTCAGGGCACTATCGAAACTATCCAGCCCCTGGTTCAGGACTTGCGTGCCTGTGCGCCTGACGGCTGGTGTAGTCGAGATAAAATCCAGCGAGAATTGCTCTTGCAGTTGGGGCTGCAGGACAGACCATTCAGTCTGTTCATGTTCAATGATGATGCTACCGGTGGCTTCCCGAGGCTCGGCTTTTTCGATAGCGTCGAGGGTTTCCATTTTTGCTGCCAGCCCAATAATACCGGACTTTTCAGAGGCGTCACCAGCCCAGCGTATGCGTGTACGACCAATCGTGGTATGAGCGATATAGAAAGCGAGTGTCATTCGTTGACAATGTTCCTGACATTGGAGGCTGTTTTGGATTTTTCTGCTTTGCTGGCTGCTTCGGCTTTGGCTGCTTCCTTTGACGCATCATCGACAATGACTGTTTCCTCGGTCTCGTTGTCTGTCTGCATTCGCTCCTCGCGCATTTCAGCCTGCGTTTCAGCAACCATATCCTCGACCATTTCCATGGTCTCTGCAAAGGCCTCACGGCCTTTTTCCATGGCGCGAAGGCCGGTTTTCATTGCACCCCTGGCTGCAGGCTTCAGGATCGGCGCCAGCGTAGTTATTGCCACGGGCACCAATATCGCTACACCGATACCAATTGCCAGACCCTTGGAAAAATTATCAAAACGTGGCATGTTTTAAACCCTTAATACAATGTGTTACAAACAATATATAACATATCTGATAAATCATCTACGGCGGAATATCAGAACTTGTATGAAATAATCTACTGTAATTCGAACAGACTGTGTTCTAATTAGTTAACGGATTGGCTGGTACGAAGATTGTTGCTCTTTGAGCAGATATGGTTAACTTAAAGCGATGGTTGAAACTGGTGGAAAAAATCGAAAAGGCAGGGTCGTGAAGTCCCTGCCTATGGCTTTCGAGGAAGACGACTTCGAAGCATTGCGTGATGCCTACTACAGGCTCGAGCATCCCAGCCTGGCTGCGCGACTGTCGAACGTGGTAGGTACACCGATTGATCTGGCTCTACAGCTTCTGCCCAAGCCCTGGTACAGGCGTTTTCATAAGACTGCTGAAGCAGCTATTGCAAAGGCGCTTGAAACGGCTGTTTCATCCATGCGACGTGAAAAGTGTAACAGTGCCCATGAAAATTATTACAAGACCCTGGTGGCGGGCTCCGGTGCTATCGGTGGGCTGTTTGGCTTGCCTGGACTGTTGTTGGAGCTGCCAATCAGTACAACGCTGATAATTCGCGGTATTGCCGAGATTGCACGTGATGAAGGCGAAGATGTACATAGCACTGAAACACAACTGGCCTGTATTGAAGTCTTCGCTCTCGGTGGCACAGCTGAAAGCGATGATGCGGCAGAAAGCGGTTATTATGGTATTCGGTTCGCGTTATCGACCTATATGTCTGCAGCCATCAGTCATGTGGCGGCGCAAGGCTTTAAAGCTGATGGCGGGCCGGTTGTGATTCAATTAATAAGTGCGATTGCCAGCCGGTTTGGTGTGGCTATTTCACAGCGTGCCGCCATACAGATTATGCCAGTCGTTAGCGCTGTCAGCGCAGCTACGGTAAATACAATATTTATGCAGCACTTTCAGGACATGGCCCGGGCACATTTCACTGTGCGTCGCCTTGAACGAAAGTATGGTGAAGCTTTTGTGCGAGCCGGTTATGAAACCTTGCGCGAGCAGGCTTAGGCCAGGTGCTCATCCAGATAGGTGTTAACTGTTTTTTCGATCGTACCTTTCAGTGGTGTCAGCACCAAACTTAGCTTGATCTCGATATCGATTTCACCTTCACTGATGTCGATATGACCGTTTGCGCCACTGCGCTTGAAAACCAGCCGATCACCTTCCCAGT
>JARFQE010000134.1 GCA_029287915.1 Arenicellales bacterium | reverse complement strand
TGTCAGCATTTAATGTTGCTGCCACATCCCTGACCATGTCTTCGACGAATTTAGGATGGTCATAAGCATATTCTGTGACGTGTTTTTCATCTGGTCGCTTTAGTAGGCCATAGAGTTCAGAACTCGCCTGTTTTTCAACCATCTCAACCAGTTCTTCAATCCAGATAAAACTGTTGGCTCGGATAGTTACTGTGACATGTGAGCGCTGGTTATGAGCACCATAATCTGAAATCTTTTTAGAACAGGGACATAGTGATGTCACCGGCACGACTACTTTTAACAATAGTGATGTCTGGTGGTTATTGATTTCACCTTTAAATGTGACCTGATAATCCATCAGGCTTTCCACACCGGTAATTGGCGCTTTCTTATTAATGAAGTAAGGAAAGTCCATTTCAATATGGCCTACCTCTGCTTCCAGACGTTCACCCATTTCTTCGAGCATTTCTCGAAATGACTTAATTGAAATTTCTCGCTCATGCTGATTCAGTATCTCAACAAAGCGCGACATGTGAGTGCCTTTGAAGTTATGTGGTAATTCAACATACATATTAAAGGTTGCAATGGTATGCTGCTCACCTTCACTTCTGTCTTTTACTCGCACAGGATGACGAATATCCTTAATCCCTACCTTGTCGATAGTGATTTGCCTGTTATCGTGGCTGTTTTGGACATCTGCAATCTCGCTGCAGTTATCGCTGTCACAATTAGTAGAATTATCGGCCACGTCAGGTATCCAGGGGCTGGCAAAAGAAAAGGGGTGCGATTTTATGCGGATTCAGCACTTTGGGCAAGTGGGACAGGCAATACAGTTAGTATGCTTTTTTGTATTCCCGCCTTATCAAGTCCGCAATCGGCAAGTAGTAGTGCAGTGTCACCATGCTCAATAAATCGATCAGGCAATCCCAGATTGAGTATCTGGCAGTTGCTATGAATGCTTGAAAGGTACTCGTTGACAGCGCTACCGGCCCCGCCTTGTACAACATTTTCTTCTATTGTCACGATAAGATCGTGGCTCTCTGACAAACGTTGGATAATCTGTTCATCAAGCGGTTTCACGAAACGCATATCAACTACTGTAGCATTGATCGCTTTTCCCACTTCAACGGCTGGCATTACCATGCTTCCAAAGGCCAGTATAGCGATCTGTTTTCCTTGCAGCATGGTTCTGGAGCTGCCGATTTCAATGCTTGAAAAGTTTTCTTCGATCTCTACACCTGGCCCATGTCCTCTTGGATATCTTACTGCAGCAGGTGAATCCATTTTGAAGGCCGTCGTTAACATTTTTCGGCACTCGTCTTCATCTGCAGGTGCCATAATTGTCATATTGGGCACACAGCGTAGAAAACTAAGGTCAAATGCACCAGCATGAGTTGGACCATCAGCACCGACTAAACCTGCACGGTCAATTGCGAAAATGACAGGAAGGTTCTGGATTGCTACATCATGAATTAACTGGTCGTAGGCGCGTTGCAGGAAAGTAGAATAGATGCCGACAACGGGTTTCAATCCATCTACAGCAAGTCCGGCGGCAAAGGTCACGGCATGTTGCTCGGCAATTCCGACATCAAAATAACGTTCTGGAAACTTTTCAGAGAATGTGACCATCCCGGATCCCTCACCCATGGCTGGAGTGATACCGACAAGTCTGGAATCATTTTCTGCCATATCGCATAACCACGAACCAAATATTGTTGAATAATCAGGTGATGAGCCTGTTTTTTTCTTGGCATTACCGGTCTCGATGTCGAACGAGGGGACCCCATGATAGGTGCATGGATCATCTTCGGCAGGGGGGTATCCCTTGCCTTTTTTGGTAATAACATGGAGGAAGCGCGGCCCTTTCAGGTGCTTCATGTTGCGAAGAGTTTTGACCAGGGTGTTCATGTCATGGCCATCGATCGGGCCGATGTAGTTGAATCCGAGCTCCTCAAACAGGGTTCCGGGCATAATCATACCTTTCATGTGTTCTTCACTGCGCTTGGCAAATTGCCATAGTGGCCCGAGGCGGCTGAGGATATTTTTGCTTCCCTCTCGTGCACTGCTATAGACGCGTCCGGACATTATGCGTGCAAGGTGGTTGGAAAGCCCTCCAACATTAGGAGAGATAGACATCTCATTGTCGTTAAGTATGACCAGAAGATTGGCATCTAACTCGCCACCGGAATTCAGCGCTTCAAAAGCCATGCCGGCACTCATTGCACCGTCTCCGATGACTGCAACTACATCGTGATTTTCATTTTTTGCAGCCGCTGCAACGGCCATTCCCAGTGCTGCACTGATAGAAGTACTGGAATGTCCTACGCCAAAAGTGTCATATTCGCTTTCTTCTCTACGTGTAAAGCCGCATAAACCACCTTTTTGTCGCAGCGTGGACATGGCCTTTCGTCGGCCAGTAAGGATTTTGTGAGGATAGGTCTGATGACCTACATCCCAGACCAAACGGTCCTCTGGTGTATTAAATACATAATGTAGAGCGATAGTTAGCTCAACAGTACCCAGTCCAGCCGATAGATGACCCCCCGTTCTGGATACTGACTCAATCAGAAACTGGCGGAGTTCTGAAGCTAGTCGTGGTAAATCCTGGGCATCAAGAAGCCTGAGATCAGCAGGAGAATCAATCTGCGTCAGTAAACCTGACTCAGTGTCCAGTAAATCGTGATCGATATGATCACCATGATTAAGATGGATGTCCGTTGCCATGTGCCTAGTATATTCGATTTATCGCGTAATCAGCTAACATCTCTAACTTTTGCGTATCCATAGGTAGCTGTGCCAGCGCCTGATCAGCCTGTTGGAAAGCATCATTTGCCGCCTGTTTAGACGCTTTCAGTCCAATCAATCCGGGGTAAGTAGCCTTGGCATTTGCTTCATCTGCGCCTGTCTGCTTGCCCAGTGTTGCTGTGTCACTTATGACATCAAGTATATCATCGTGGATCTGAAAGCCGAGTCCGAGAGCGCTGGCATAGTCTGAAAGTAGCTGTAAGTGCCTGCTGTCTGTAATTCCTGCGGTGTGCGCCCCCATTAAAACGGCGGCCTCGATCAGTGCTCCAGTCTTCATCGAATGTATTTGTTGCAGATGGGCAAGGTCTGTTACTTTGTCTGCGGCCTGTAAATCCAGCGCCTGACCACCGACCATTCCCAGTGAGCCTGATGCTCTGGCGAGTATATTGCATAAAACCGGACAGATAGCCTGACCAACTGACGCAAGCAGTTCAAATGCCAGTGATTGCAGGGCATCACCAACCAGCATGGCCGTGGCTTCATCATAGGCCCTGTGACAACTGGGCTTGCCACGTCTAAGGTCATCGTCATCCATGCAGGGTAAATCATCGTGTACCAGCGAGTAGGCATGAATCAGCTCCACAGCAGCTGCTGGTGCATCAAGTTGATCAAGGCCGGCACTGTACATCTCGCCGGTCATGTATACCAGACTGGCACGCAGGCGTTTACCTGCTTTCAGTGTGGAGTAACGAAGTGCCTCATGCAGTATCTCAGGCACGGTATCTGAGGCTGGCAAGACCTGGTCGAGGTAAGACTCAATGCGTGCTCGATATGGTATTAGCTGTTCATCTATAGCCTGCGTAGGCACGTTAGTCTACATCCTGCTCATTGTTGAATGGTTCGATGACCAATTCCCCGTGTTTTTTTATCAGCTGTTCGACTTTCTGCTCGGCGTTTTTTAGATTTGTCTGGCAAATACGGCTAAGTTCTACACCACGCTCAAATTGCTTTAGCGATTCGTCCAGTGTCAGCTGATCATTTTCCATGCTTTCGACAATCTGTTCGAGTTCTTTCATTGCAGTTTCGAAATCGGGAGTACTGGTTTTTTTTGCAGGCATGGTTCGGGTTCCATATGGAGTCGGAGTAGCAACCTATCGAAGGCTGAAAGCAAGGTCAAATTATAATTACCATCAGAAATTAATATTTCGTAAATTTATACCTATTTTTCAGTAAAAAATCACATAACCACATGTATAATGTACGACTTTTAGGCTTCGCTGAGAAAAACCTTGAAAATCCTTTTGTTTGTGCTGATGGCTGTTCTGCCAACGATATTGCAGGCTGATCCTGTTGATCCCATATATGGTGATATAGAAGAAGATCAGTACATTCCCCGTAAAGGCAGTAATCAACAGCCGCAAAAACTGAATATCGATGGAATGCCTGTATATCCCGACGACAGTAATCTCAGGCAGCTGAATATACGCCAGTCAAAATCAATTTTCTACGTCGATATATCATCAATACGGTCGAGTACTAAAGACAATATTGTACGCATGGTAATTGTAGCAATTTCACCGCACGGGGCTCGCACAGTTACCTACGAGGGTTTTGACTGTGGATACAGACGCTATCAGGCATATGGGTATGCAGGCTCTGAAGGCCCGCTTCGTCCATTCGAAGAGCAGGGCTGGAAGCCTGTAATTGATCAAGGCAATGGTCGTTATCGCGCAACCCTGATAGATAATTATGTCTGTGCCGGTTTCGCCTATGCGGCAAGTAGAGAAAAGATTCTTGCCAGGATGCAGAATTTGAAGCCGCTGACAAAATCAACAAAATAAAAAAATCAGGACTAACAAGATTAATTATCGCAGCATGCATCTATTAACACGAGTCTGCCAATGAATAATGCCTACGATGCATCCAGTATTGAGGTGCTCACTGGCCTCGAGCCGGTACGAAAAAGGCCGGGTATGTATACCCAGACTGAGCGCCCCAACCACCTGGTACAGGAGGTTGTCGACAACAGTGTCGATGAAGCAATCGCAGGTTTTTGTACTGAAATACGTATCGTACTATTTGCTGATGGATCTGTTTCTGTGGCCGATAATGGTCGTGGCATGCCAGTCGACACCCATAAACATGAGGGTGTGTCAGGGGTGGAAGTAATACTAACCCGCCTGCATGCAGGCGGTAAATTTTCCAACAAGAATTATCGATTCTCCGGCGGCCTGCATGGTGTCGGCGTTTCTGTCGTCAATGCACTATCCTCCAAGCTGGAGGTCCGTATCAGGAGAAATGGCATTGAATACCAGCAGTTCTATGCAGATGGCAAGAAGCAGACGGAGCTGAAGCAGACCGGCAAGGTTAGCAAAAAGAACTCGGGCACCCTGATCCATTTCTGGCCAGACCCACAGTTTTTTGATTCGGTAAAGTTTAGTGTTTCCAGGCTCAAACATGTACTTCGGGCAAAAGCAGTTCTTTGTCCAGGACTGAAAATCAGTCTGTTGATGGAGGCGGAACCTGAGCAGAATGAAAGCTGGCAGTATGAAGAGGGGCTGCGTGATTATCTGCTGGATGAACTGGATGAGACGCCTGTTGTTCCTGCCGGGCTTTTTCCAGGTAAATTCAGCGATGAAGAAAAAGAAGTGGAGTGGGTTGTAGCCTGGCTGCCGGAAGCTGGTGATGTTGTAACCGAAAGCTATGTCAATCTCATTCCCACAGCTCTGGGCGGTACCCATACCAATGGTCTACGTAGCGGCCTGGTCGATGCAGTGCGTGAATTCTGTGAATTCCGCAATCTGTTGCCGCGTGGGGTAAAACTGTCACCTGACGATGTCTGGACACGCTGCTCATACGTGCTGTCGCTGCGTATGACTGAGCCACAGTTCTCCGGGCAGACCAAGGAACGTCTGTCATCGCGGGATGCCTCAAGTTTTGTTTCGCTGGCTGTTAAGGATGCCTTCAGTCTGTGGTTGAACCATAACACGGCAGAGGCTGAAATAATTGTGCAACTGGCGATCAGCAATGCCATTGCCCGCCAGCGTGCAGGAAAAAAAGTACAACGAAAAAAACTGACCTCTGGTCCTGCCTTGCCCGGGAAACTGGCAGATTGTGTCGCTCAGGATCTGGAGCTAACCGAGCTGTTTCTTGTCGAAGGTGATTCAGCAGGTGGTTCAGCCAAACAGGCACGTGATCGCAACACACAGGCCATAATGCCATTGCGAGGAAAAATACTGAATACCTGGGAGGTGGATCCTACTGAGGTATTGGGTTCGCAGGAGGTTCATGATATTGCGGTGGCGCTGGGGCTCGATCCGGGTTCTGATAATCTGGCCAATCTGCGTTATGGAAAAGTATGTATCCTGGCCGATGCAGATTCTGATGGCTTGCATATTGCGACACTTTTATGTGCCCTGTTCCTGCGTCATTTCCAGGCACTGGTGGAGGCCGGAAGGGTCTACGTCGCAATGCCTCCACTGTACCGCATTGATGTCGGTAAAGAGGTTCGCTATGCCCTCGATAATGAAGAAAAAGAATTGGTGTTGCAGCAAATAAAGGACGATGGACTACGGGGAAAAGTTAATGTCCAGCGTTTCAAGGGACTGGGTGAAATGAATCCCTCTCAGCTACGTGAAACAACCATGCATCCTGAAACTCGTCGCCTGGTTCGTCTCGAATTTACACCAGGTGACAAGACGTTCAATATCATGGATATGCTGCTGGCAAAACGTCGTGCCGGTGATCGCAAGGCATGGTTAAGTGAAAAGGGCGACGAGGCAGAAGTATAAAGAGCGGTGTAGATAGAAAAGACAAGTATATGAGCAAAAGAAAATCATCAAAAAAATCCGGCGATTCCGCTTATCAATCACAGCAGGTACAACTGGCGCTGGAAAACGAAAATATCGAGAACATGGCAATGGCCAGTTTTGCCGAAAAAGCTTATCTCGATTATTCCATGTACGTCAGTCTTGACAGGGCCCTGCCCGCAGTAGCAGATGGCTTGAAACCTGTTCAACGGCGCATTGTCTATGCGATGTCAGAGCTGGGCTTGAATGCGGCGGCCAAGTTCAAGAAGTCGGCACGTACTGTTGGGGATGTGCTGGGTAAATACCATCCGCATGGAGACAGTGCCTGTTACGAAGCCATGGTGCTGATGGCGCAGTCATTTAGTTATCGTTATCCACTGATAGACGGGCAGGGAAACTGGGGGGCACCTGATGATCCGAAATCATTTGCCGCCATGCGCTATACAGAAGCACGCCTCACACGCTTTACCGAACTGCTTTTAGCTGAGCTGGGACAGGGAACCGTAGACTGGGGACCAAACTTCGATGGCACATTAGAAGAGCCATTGCTGCTGCCGGCCCGTTTACCTACGGTGTTGCTGAACGGGACATCGGGCATTGCAGTCGGGCTGGCAACAGATATACCTCCACACAATCTACGTGAAGTGGCCGCTGCATGTGTTCGCCTGCTTGAACAGCCACGCGCAACAGTTGCTGATCTCTGTGAACACATACAGGGGCCTGATTATCCCACCAATGCCGAGATTATAACGCCAGTTGCCGATATCCATCGCATTTATGAAAGTGGTACAGGTAGTTTGCGAATGCGAGGAACCTGGGACAGGGAAGAAGGAAACATAGTTATCACCAACTTGCCGCACCAGGTTTCTGGTTCCCGTTTGCTCGAACAGATAGCACAGCAAATGATAGCTAAAAAATTGCCCATGGTGGATGATTTACGCGATGAGTCAGACCATGAAAATCCTGTCAGACTTGTTATCGTTCCGCGCTCTAACAGGGTCGATGTCGATCAACTGATGGCTCATTTATGTGCAACTACTGACCTCGAGCGCTCCTATCGGGTAAACATGAATGCAATCAGCACTTCAGGTCGACCAAAACTTTACAATCTCAGGGATCTGCTGGTTGAATGGTTGCAGTTTCGTACCCAGACAGTGACCAGGCGATTGCAATATCGGCTGGAAAAGATTGAAACAAGACTACATATTCTCGAAGGACGGCTGATTGCCTATCTCAATATTGATGAAGTGATAGAAATTATTCGCAATGAGGATAAACCTAAACCGGTATTAATAGAGAGGTTCGGCCTGACTGATAGACAGGCTGAAGATATCCTTGATCTGAAGCTGCGCAACCTGGCAAAGCTCGAAGAATTCCGGATACGCGATGAGCATGATGAATTCTCGAAAGAAAAGGATGAGCTGATCAAAATTCTGGGTTCGAAGGCCAGAATGAAAACCCTGGTGCGAAAAGAAATTATCCGTGATGCTGAAGATTTTGGCGATCCTCGTCGTTCTCCTCTGATTGAGCGAGATATCGCTCAGGCGATAGATCCAGCTTCTATGTTGCCGTCTGAAGGAATTACTGTAATTTTGTCAAAGCGAGGCTGGGTGCGTGCAGCCAAAGGTATGGATATCGATGCCGAAGGTCTCGGTTATAAACCTGGCGATGAATTATTGCAGGCAGCGAGCGGCCGTAGCAATGAGCTACTTGTGTTTATTGACTCGACCGGACGGGCCTATACCGTTCCAGCACACAAACTGCCATCAGCCAGGGGACATGGAGAACCGCTGAGCTCTCAACTTAGTCCACCGGATGGCTCTCAGTTTTGCGGTATGATGTTTGGCAAGCCAGATGATTATTTTCTTCTGTCGACCAGTGCAGGTTATGGTTTTGTGACCCGACTGGGTGATTTGCAAAGTAAAAACCGTAAAGGCAAGGTTGTACTTAAACTGTCGAAAGGCGCCGAGGTGTTAACGCCGGTTGCAGTCAGCGATATAGTCCATGACTGGGTAGCCCTGGCTGGATCTGCAGGCCATTTTCTGGTCTATAGCATCGAAGAATTACCAGTCATGGCACGTGGTAAAGGCGTGAAGCTGATCAATATCCCGACAAAGAAATTCGAAGCCGGGGAAGAAAAAATGGCTGCGGTGATGGCATTCAGGGATGGACAGAAATTGCTGGTGCATGCCGGAAAGCGCTACCGTCGATTGAAGTCAGCCGAGATGGATGATTACTGGGGTGCCCGGGCACAGCGAGGGCGCCTGCTGCCAAAAGGCTATCGCCAGGTGGATAAAATCCTTATCGAGAAGAAATGAGCAGCGGCCATGCTCCGACCTATCTGGCAACCGATATTATCGGTTATTCAATATTGACTCAAAATGACCAGCGCAAGGCCATTGATCTACTGGAAACCTACCAGTCCATCCTGATACCACTGATAGAAAAAGAAGGTGGTGCAGCTATAGTTTGTACCGGTGATGCCATAACGGCGAGTTTCACCTCAACCCTGTCAGCTATCCGAGCCGGTTTTGCTATACAAAATGCCCTTAAAGACTGGAGCCAGTCTACTCCTGCATCAAAGTTAACTACAAGAATAGGAATCCACACATGCAGTTGCGATAATAATGGTTATCTTCAGCAATTATCACAGACAATGGCTACAAGCCTTGAACAACTTGGTTGTGCTAAAGCATTATGTGTTTCCATGGAGGTCATTGAAAGAATCAGACATGAAATGTCATTCCACGATTATCCATTAGGCCCTCAAGACCTGGAATATTTACCTGTACCTGTAAGAATATTTTATCTATACGAAGAAAAACCCGGCTTTTTAACCAGGCATACTTTGCAGCTAAAGTATCTAAAAAATGAATATGTTGATCGGTTTCTAAATAGATACACTTTAACTGCCAGCATGGCATCAATTCTATTAGTATCTGTTCTCATTTTTAACACAGCTGCAAGTGAAACACGCTATATCGAATTTGAAGAAATAAAAAACTTCAGTGAGGATAATTATAAAAGTGAAGTAGATGAGTTGTTACGGCAATTAAAATTCAGATTCGATCATATGCCGGGGCCAAAGCTGTCTAATGATAAGTCTACACAGCAGTCTGATATGAAACTTGTCTGTAGTTTTCAACAGATACGAAATAATGCTCAACTTAGCTGGGCTGTCTATGAACAGGATGGTGAGATACAGACTGCCGGTGGAGTTGTCAGCGCAGATATCGATGATATCGATGATCTTGAAGAGTTGCTGGTCCAGGATATCATTACACAGATAGATGTGGATCTGGATTAATTCTGACCTGTAATCAGTATTTACCCTGTACTTGCTGGCGATTTATACGGAAATAAATCACGCATATTTTAAGATAGTATTGTTAGTTATTGATCCTGCATATCAGTAACTTTAGAAAAACCAAACAGCGGGATAAGGAAATCCAATGCACGAAACTCATGGCCGTCTGGTAGCTATCATGTTTGTTCAGGTAACAGAACCGACTGATAATAATGCAGAGCTACCTGTTGATTCAGACAGGATCACAGAAAATCAACACGATATTCTCATTCATTTAAAACAGTTTCGCGGCAATCTTCTGGAGATCAGGCATGGTGAAATCTATGCCTATTTCCCGGGAGGAGTATTGTCATTTAATGCTGCTCTGTCTCTGCAGTCGATTATGCCTCAATTCAATCTACGTATAGGTTTACATCTTGGAGAGGTAATATTTCGAAAGGAAAAATTGCAGGGCAGGGATGTGAATCTTGCTTCACGTTTACCATCCTGCGCACGTGCTGGTGGGATCTGTATGTCACAGTCAGTCTACCAGTATCTAGAAGACCCAGAAAAACAAAGACTCGTTGCACTGGGCAAGCATAATTTGAAGAATATCGATGTAGAAGTCCCGCTTTACGCCTATTTGCCTGCAGGACAGTCATGTCGTCGCAAAACACGGGAACTGAAACGCCTGTTACTAGAAAAGCTGAGCAGGAATAGACGAGCATTCTATGTGTCTTTCATGGTTGCTGTAACAGCCATTTTAGCATTTGCACTGTTTATGGATAAATCTGTCGCGGCCAGGAAAGTTGTCAATGTATACTTACCAGAGTTCAAACAACAGGCAATGGATAGCCAGCATATACCGCTTCTTGAAAGTACAGAGTTTACTGTCAGGTCACGGTTGGCAGGTAAGCACGACTTTATTAACCTTCACCTGCTGAAAAAGCGTTCTTTAGCATCGATAGAATTACTGGTAACAATAAAACAAGTATCGGGCAAAATACAGACAGAGTATATTCTCAATAGTTTACCTGATGGAAAAAACCTGGCATCTGGCCGTCTGGAAGAAGATGCAAACAGGGTTTTTTATTTACAGCATCACCTGGTCGAACAGATTCTGGCTACCTTGAACAACAAAAAATAATAGCAGGGCTCTTGCGCCCTTATATTTTATGATTAGACTAGGTGGCCTGGGTAATACTGCGGTTGACCGAGAAACGCATGTCGATTAAACCGAGAAAAACTACTAATCTGAAACGCTCGATGAGGCTATTGAGAAACAAACCTCTGCATGAGCGTGTGCCGACACATGATGAAGAGGGCAATGTGCTGGGCGACTTTATGATGCTGTTTCCCGGCCTACGGGATATGACGGAGGCCAACCTGTTAAAAAAAGTCGATATACTTTCGGAGATACTGGGCCAATACAAGGAAGTTGTATTTGTTGACCTGAATGTGCCATTGAACCTGTTATGGGTTTCTATTAAACACAAGCCTGGGCTGGTGCTTGAGTTAAGTACTTACGTCAAGACGCGTATTCCTGAAGCCAAGCTGGTTGGTGTCCCGCCCGAGGCATTAGTCCAAAAAAAATAATATTATGGACGCCATTAGCGTGCTATGTTTCAAACTTGGCATTTGGCTTATCAAAACGATAACTATTGCGTACAGCCTCTCTGGTAACAACCCCTGAACCGGCGCCACCCTGCCAGACTTTCTCTGTCACCAGCAAAGCATCGACATCCTCCTGGTTCATCATTTCCAGTGCATCATAAACACTGGCATTATCCGGTATTTCAACGAGATCAATGCGTTCAGCTGGCAGTTCCAGAAGATTGATAACTGCCTCCTGGTCGGGTGATTCGTGTTCGTTCATCCATGTTATCAGGTCGACAAGTGGAAACATCATGATATGACCCTGTTGCGGTTTAATTATTATAAATTTTGGCTGAACTTCAATTAATGCATTTGCCTCAGGATAAGTAATGACCGGTTCGCTGAACTGGATACGATGTTCCAGTATGTTTGATATCGACTTGTTCTGTAGTGCCCTGACGAAAGGGTCGTGCATGGGATCAAGTCCGCGATGTCGCATCAGCATGACAAAAATGGATTCCTGTTTGAATAGTTCCGAACAGGTGAGGTTCGCCGTTATGACGGCAAGCATACCCGGCAAGATGATACTCGGGTTTGCCGTTAGTTCAAGCAAGGCCATCAGGGCGGCCAGAGGGGCCTGCAGGGTGGCGCCCATCATGGTTACCATGCCAATAATTGCATAAAAACCGATATCACTCATATTACTACCCATAAACATCTCAACTGCGACACCAGTCAGTCCACCGGCGGCGGCTCCAATTACCAGTGTCGGCCCAATCAATCCGCCTGGTAGACCCAGTCCGACGGCACAGGCAGTAGCAACCAGCTTGAATGAGACAATCGCCAGCAATACGATAGCCTCCGGGTCACTGGCCAGAATTGAGGTGATTGTGTCATAACCAATACCCATGATCTGAGGTGTTGGGATGGCCAGCAGCCCACAAAGCAATCCTGCCAGCGTGTAACGAATCCAGATAGTCCAGTCAGCTGTCATCTGTGAGATAAAAAGTAGCAGCTTTATAAAACCTGCAGCAAGAACACCAATCGCCAGTCCCATGAAAGTGAACATTGCCATCTCTGCAATCAGGTTTGCAGAACTGACATCTACTGCAATGATTACTTCGTTGCTGTAGTAAAGACGGGTTAGAATTGTGGCACTTACCGCAGCCAGAATGATTGGGGTGAAGCGGTTTATAGTATATTCCATCATGATAACTTCCATGACAAAAATAACCCCGGCAAGCGGTGTATTGAAGCCTGCGGCTATACTGGCGGCAGCCCCGCAGGCAACCAGCGTACGAATATCGTTGCTGGACAGGTTCAGGATGCTTCCCAGTTGACTGCCAGATGCCGCACCTAGGTGGATACCGGGGCCTTCACGGCCAACAGAATGGCCACTGACGATACTGGTCAATGCCCCGAAAAACTGCACCAGGGCGTTTTTCAGCGGCAGGCGACCCTGGTGAAACAGCAGTCGTTCCATTACGTGTACGACACCTGTCGATCGTGCAGAATGGGTCAGAAAATGGAATACAATACCCAGCAGCAGCCCACCACCGGTTGCCAGAAACACACGCGTAAGACTATCCAGCTGTTCGTAATTATCGGGATCACTGAGACCCAGTACATTGTTCTGGGAGAGTTCAGTCAGTTCGCGAAACAGGATGATGACGACAGCAGTCAAGATGCCAGTCAGCAGTCCCAGTATGGCAAGTCTGGGTAAACTGTCGAGCCCAGCCAGTAGCTCTCGTAGCTGTTTCATCGTGCAGGCATGTTGCAGCTAAACGCCTGTATGGTATTAAAACGATAGTTTCAAATCAGGCCGGGTACTGTTGATCAGTTTGCGAAACCTTTCCATGATGTTTTCAAGATTGCTTTCATTGTCAGCCTCGAATCTTAGTACCAGCTTTGGTGTGGTATTGGAGGCCCTGACCAGACCAAACCCATGGTCAAAATCGACCCTGAGTCCGTCTATTTTACTGACATTAGCATCGGGGAAATCTGCATTCGCAATCAGTTCGTTGATGAGTTTGTAATGCTCACCCTCAGCCATCGTCAGACCAAGTTCAGGTGTATTGACTGTATCCGGCAGATCAGCGAAAACTTCTGATGCATTGCGTTGATCCTTTGCAAGAATGTGCAATAGTCTGACAGCAGCATACAGGCCATCATCAAAGCCATACCAGTGATCATTGAAAAATATATGACCACTCATTTCACCGGCCAGTTCGGCCCCGGTTTCGCGCAACCGTGCCTTGATAAATGAGTGTCCTGTCTTCCACATTTCAGGTTTGCCGCCAGCTTTTCTGATTTCAGTTGCTACAGTCTGTGAACATTTGACATCGTAGATTATATGGGCGCCCGGAATTTGTTTAAGTATATCCCTGGCAAATAGAATCAGCTGCCTGTCTGGCCAGATAATTTTCCCATCCGGAGTTACCACACCGAGGCGATCGCCATCGCCATCAAAGGCCAGGCCAATGTCTGCTCCCGTCTCATGCATGGTGCTGATCAGATCTTTCAGGGTCTCCGGCTGACTGGGGTCTGGATGGTGGTTAGGGAAGTTGCCGTCAGTTTTACAAAAAAGTGGGGTAATTTTACAGCCTAATGCTGACAGCAATTCAGGTGCAATTTCACTGGCGACACCATTGCCGCAATCAACCACCACATGCAACTCACGAGGCAAGGTGCCTTCTGAAAGTATGCGCTGGAGATAGTCCGGCTTGATATCTTCTGCTTCTAGCTTGCCCTCTCCGGTAGAAAATTTTTCTGTCAGAATGCGCTGCTTCAAATCCTGGATACGATCACCGGCCAGGGTTTCACCTGCCATTACCATTTTCAGACCATTGTATTCGGGTGGATTATGACTGCCAGTAATCATGATACCGGTACCGGTGTTGAGCTGATAGGTAGCAAAATACAGCACAGGGGTCGGCACCATGCCGATATCAATGACATAACAGCCACTCGCCAGTAAACCTTCTGACAGCGCTGTGTTGAGTGCCGGCCCTGACAGCCTGCCATCCCGTGCAATAATTACTGTATCAACGCCTCTGGAAAGGGCTTCACTTCCAAATGCCCGGCCGATCTGCCGTGTGATATCAGTTGTTAGTGTTTTATCTACAATGCCACGAATATCGTATGCCTTGAAAATTTCATCGGGAAAATTGTCATTGATGGTATTCTGTTGAGTCATAATTCCAGTCCAGGATGATCAGGGGGTTAATATATCAGGTGTTAGTCTGTCGCCAGTGAGGCAATTAAATTAATGAGTGCCAGTATGTCCGAAACCGCCTGCTCCCCGTTCGGATTCATCGAATTCTTCTACTATTTCATACGTCGCCTGTAACACAGGAACAATGATCATCTGACAGATTCGTTCACCGGGTTTTACGGTAAATTCAGTATTGCCACGGTTCCAGCAGGAGACTTTAAGTTCACCCTGATAGTCTGAATCGATTAGTCCGACCAGGTTGCCCAGAACGATGCCATGCTTGTGACCGAGCCCAGAGCGGGGAAGTAGCATGGCAGCAAAGCCAGGGTCAGCGATATGTACAGCAATACCAGTACCGATAAGGTGGGTTTCCCCGGGTTTTATCAATAAAGGCTCATCCAGACAGGCACGCAGGTCCACTCCGGCGGAGCCATCTGTAGCATGTTCTGGCAATGGAATTTTCTGGCCAATTTTTGAATCAAGAATCTTTAGTTGAATATGTTTCATGGTAGCGTCTTGCAATCTCCTTGGTCATTCTTTGGGCCAGCAGGATTTTACTGCATCGACTGAGATGGGTGATACCATTTCTGTCTATCAGGCTTAGTTCATTGAATTCTGAATTAAACGCACTATTGTCGCCGCTGACGGGATTTGCTGCAATCATATCCACTCCTTTTGCGGTTAATTTTTGCTGCGCATTGCTGGTGATATTTTCCGTTTCGGCTGCAAAACCAACCGTGAAAGGTGCGTTGTCCAGGGCAGCAACCATGGCTAGAATATCGGGGTTTCTTACCATCTCAATAGTAACGGTTTCTTGGTTCTTTTTTATCTTCTGTTTCTCACTGTTAACGGGTCTGTAATCTGCCACAGCGGCAACACCAATAAAAATGTCACATTTTGATATATTGGCCATGACAGCATCCGCCATCTGCTGTGCGCTGGTGATATTGATGCACTCAACTCCATATGGTGGATGCAGGGCTGTTGGTCCCGAAATTAGTTTGACAGTTGCACCAGCATCTTTGCAAGCACTGGCCAGTGCATAACCCATCTTACCTGAGCTGCGATTGCTTAATCCTCTAACCGGGTCGAGAGCTTCCCAGGTAGGACCTGCCGTAATGACAACTTGTTTTTCGGCAAGAAAGTTATGCTGGAACTGTTGTTGAAGATGTTCAGCAATCTCGCCAGGTTCAAGCATACGGCCGGTACCTACTTCACCACAGGCTTGTTCTCCTGCATCAGGACCCACTATTTTTACGCCATGAGAAATCAATAATTCAACATTGGCCTGTGTGGCTGGATGTCGCCACATTGCGTGATTCATTGCCGGAGCAAGGTATAAGGGTGCATGACTCGCAAGCACCGTTGTCACCAGCAGGTTGTCAGCCTGTCCGCAGGCAAGTTTTGCAATAGTATTTGCGCTGGCTGGTGCGATAACAATCTGCTCAGCCCAGCGTGCAAGTTCAATATGGCCCATGCCGTGGTCGGACTCGGCTTCAAAAAGGTCGTTGTGTACAGGTTGATTACTTAATGCCTGCAATGTTAACGGGGTAATGAAGCGCGTAGCAGCAGTGGTCATGATGACGCGCACATCCGCACCCAGACGTTTGAGCTCGCGGCACAATACAGCACTCTTATAGGCCGCTATCCCACCGGTAATACCCAGAAGTATCTTTTTTCCTTTAAGTTCTGTCATGATGCCATTTTAGCGCAGAAAGGTCCTACACAGTGATAGATTGATAGAACTTTCAACTTTCATGTTTACTGGTTAAAAGTCTCAAGTCACCCGCTGAGCCGAAGCATCGCCGAAAGTCTGAGCTTAAAACATGGAAGCTGGAGCTTTTAGTAAAAACTTTTATATATTTCATAGTACTATCCAGTTAACCACTTAATACAATACGGAAAAAAGGAGACAAGGATGTCGATAAAGAACTGGCCTGAAAAAGAACGGCCACGCGAAAAGCTGCTGCAGATGGGCCCACAGTCATTGAGTGATGCAGAGCTGCTGGCAATATTGCTACGAAGCGGAACTGCAGGGATGAGCGCTGTTGATCTGGCGCGTGAGCTGCTAAAAGACTTTGGTGGCCTGAGGTCATTATTGTCCGCGAATCAGCAGAGTTTTTGTCAGGGCAAGGGGCTCGGAGTGGCATCTTATGTTCAATGCCAGGCTATCCTTGAGATAGCACGCAGACATTATGCTGAACACCTTGAAGATCGAAACAGTTTTACCAGCCCGGAGCATGTCAGGGACTATCTCCTCGCAAGCTTGCGTGATCGACATGCTGAGGTATTTTGTGTTCTTTTTCTCGATAATCGCCATCGTCTGATTACTTTTGAAGAATGTTTCAACGGCACAATAAATGGTGCATCTGTTCACCCACGTGAGATTGTGCGCAAGGCGATACACCACAATGCCGCAGCAGTCATTCTGGCACATAATCATCCTTCCGGTATCACTGAACCCAGTCAGGCCGATATTGCACTGACGCAACGCCTCATTAGCTCTCTGGAGCTAGTGGACGTCCGGGTGCTGGATCATTTTATTGTTGGTGATGGTCTGCCCGTTTCTTTTTCGGAGCGTGGATTGTTATGAGGCGTTTTTTTTGAGAATTTTTACCTTCTGAGCGATTTTGGCTGTTCAAATGTGCTGGAATCTGGTATAAATTCGCGCCTTTCCGGCAATTGTCGGTTATTTCCGAAAAATTTATATCTGAACACGAAGCTCGTAAGGACTTTAGCAATGGCCAGAGTATGCCAAATTACAGGTAAACACACAGTTCGTGGGAATAATGTTTCTCATGCTCATAACAAAACACGCCGCAGTTTTTTGCCCAACCTGCATTATCGCCGTTTCTGGGTGGAGAGCGAGAAGCGCTGGGTAAAACTGCGCGTTTCCAGCAAAGGCTTGCGTATACTCGATAAGAAAGGTATCGATACTGTGCTGGCAGAAATACGTGCACGTGGCGAAAAAGTCTGATAATTGGACTCAGGAGAATAATTATGCGTGACAAGATAAAACTAGTATCCAGTGCCGGCACAGGTCATT
>JARFQE010000026.1 GCA_029287915.1 Arenicellales bacterium | reverse complement strand
AGGCCAGCAGTACGGTGTAGCGTAATGGCACGTACATGGTGTTTGTCAAGGTGCTGATGAACCTCGAACAGATAGTTTTCATGGTCTACTGTAGCACGCAGAGCCTGTCGCAGAGGCGGCAGCTTTACGCAGGCAATGATTACCACTGGCCCGTGTACCTCAGTAATCATGCCTACAGATGCCTGCTCACCCATTACAATTACCATCCTTTAAGGTAGTTTACATATTATAATCCGCGTGCAGATCTATTGTAATACCCGTCCATTGTGGCACCTGATTCTGTCATGTGCTGCAGTCTGGTGAGTTGGTCACTGTAGAGGTACTATTAATAAAAGATATAGGGAATGAAACCAAGCCTGTTTGGCCTCTGTGCAACATAAATACAGTCAATTGGAGATATAAATGGAAGCGTATAGTCATATTTTGTGTGCAACTGATTTTTCGCTCAACAGTGAACGGGCGGTTGAGCGGGCAATAGACATCAGCAAGCAGCATAATGCTAAAATTACGTTACTTCATGTAGTAGAGAACTTTCCTGAAGACAGGAGTAACGAGGTGATAGCACCGGAAGACATTGATCCGGCGGAATACTGTGATGAGCAGGCACGCAGTAGATTAAGCGAACTTGCGCAGCAATTTAATTGTGAGGATGCTGCACAGGTAGTTCTTTTCAGCAGCTATTCTGCAGGACGTGAAATAGCACGCTATGCTGCAGAGCAACATGCGGACCTGATAGTGGTCTCCAGCCATGGCCATCATGTTCTGGCAGCCTTGTTGGGATCGACCGCAAATACAATCGTACAAACGGCACCTGACGATGTCCTGGTGGTTCGAATCAGGGATTAGCAAGCAACATTGCCTGCTGTGCAGAATGCTTACAGTAAGTATAAAGAGATTATGCCAAAAACCCTGTTTGCTGGCTAATTTGTAGTACCAGCATCATCCATTATGCTAGTTCCATCTCAATCAATGCTTGCCCAAGAGATTCAGCCAGCGTGATCTGGTTTGTAGGGTGAATAATGCTGTCACAACTCCAGATCTGATTAACACCCGCATCCTTCAGTCGCTGCAGGGCATCATCAACAAACAGGGCATGCGTCACCATTACGTTAATGCTGGCCGGCTGACAGGCCAGCAGATCCCGGCTTGCGACTTCAAGGGTGCGCCCGGTGCTTGCAACATCATCGACCAGGACAACGTTTCGGCCTCGGTAATCAGCATCTGGCAAGTTCACCTGTACATTGCTGTCGCCGAAGCGTATTTTGCTGGCGACATGAAAATCAAGCTGATTTCGCCGTGCAATGGACGCTACCCACTGTTCCGATTCCTGGTCCGGTCCTATTAATAATGGATTGTCCAGTCTTCCATCGAGAAAGACGGCTATGGCTTCGGTTGCGTTTAGCGTTTTTGCTTTTGCGACCGGTACAGCATCTTGCAGGTGATGCACACGGTGCAGGTGAGGATCTACTGTAATAAGACCATCAAACCAGTTTGCAAGCAATTTGCCAATGATTTGCTGACTGACAGCCTCGCCTCGATGAAAGGCCTTGTCCTGACGCATATAGCATAAATACGGCGCAACAAGTGTAACTTTTGCTGCGCCAAGCTCCCTTGCAGTGGATGCTGCGAGTGCAAGTTCGATGAGTTTCTCATTCGGCTGATTCAGGCTGCGGCATATCACTACGCGTTCCGGCAATGAGTTTGGCAGCCGTAATCGACTCTCACCATCCGGGAAGTGGTGTACGTTAATCTGTGCATAATCCAGTTCTGCTGCAATGGCCAGATTACGGGCAGGAGTACTGTAATCAGGAAAACCAAGTACTATCATTTTTCTGTTACTGGGTGCCATCAGTCTGCTACCCCAGTGGACATGACTTGCTTTAGATCATTCACCATGTGCTTTATCACTGATGCTGTATCCAGAGTCCTGTCCGGCTGCTTCACAGGCAAAGTCATAGTCAGCCGGGAACTCGGCATAGATTGAATAGAGAGGGTCTCCAGCAGTTACTGTGTCACCAAGTTTCCTGTGCAGGTCGACACCAGCACCTTTGTCCATAGGGGCGCCTGCGAGACGTGCAATATGCGCCAGCTGCAGGTTGTTGATGGCCGTTACTGTTCCAGCGCGGCTGGCCTGTACCTGGTGCTGTAAATGGCCGATTGCAGGGGGTGTTTGATTTTTACTCTGTGCATCGATAATTGCCTGCATCTTAGCCAGTGCTCTGCCGGAGTCCAGAATGTCACGTGCAACGGCATAGCCCTGTCCACCGCGCACATCAGGATCAAACTCCAGAATCCTGCCAGCAAGCTGAAGTGCTTTTTCACGTAAATCTACAGGGGCTGCTGGATCATTTTCCAGTACCTGCATGATGTCACGTGCTTCGAGTACCGGACCGATACCCCGGCCGACAGGTTGACTGCCGTCAGTCAGTACTACTTCGAGATGCAGACCGAGGCGATCTCCAACGTACTCGAACAGTTTTCGCAGGGCCAGTGCTCGATTTCGGCTACGGATCTTGGCCGTTGTGCCAATAGGAATATCAATAATCAGGTGGGTGGCTCCTGCAGCAACCTTTTTTGACAGAATCGATGCCACCAGCTGACCAGGGGAATCCATTGACAATGGCCGTTCAACGGATATCAGCACATCATCTACCGGCGCCAGTCCCGCTGTACCACCCCATGCCAGGCAGGCTCGCTGGTTTCGTACTATCTCGTGCAGCTTGTCTGGGTCAAGCTCTACCTCCGCCAACACCTCCATGGTATCTGCTGTACCGGCAGGTGAGGTGATAGCTCGACTGGAAGTCTTGGGTATCAGCATACCGTGTGCAGCCACGATGGGTACAATTAGCATGGTAGTGCGATTGCCTGGAATACCTCCAATGCAATGCTTGTCAACGACCAGAGGTTCACCCCAGTCAAGACGCTTGCCAGTCTCGATCATGGCATTAGTCAGGTGCAATATTTCATCACGCTCAAGACCGGTTTCAGAACAGGCAACTAGAAAGGCGGCAATCTCTATCTTTGAGTAACGGTTACTGGCTATGTCACGTGCGATACCCAGGTAGTCATCAAAGTTCAGGCGCTCGCCGGTGATTTTCCTGTGGACGGCCCTGAGCGAAGCAGGTTTTCGGGCATGCGTGATCCGTACTGCTGCGCCTTCCTTTAATCCCAGCTGACTGAAGGCCTGTTCACATAGCCCCAATTCACCTGCTGCAGTAATGGAATCATCATCGACTACATTCAGTACAGCAATGATTGGCTTGCCATTATCCTTCTTGTGTATTTCGATCTTGTTGAGGGCCTGGAAACCTTCACTGCGGTATAACTTGCAATCACGATGAAGATAGGCGACGTTTTCTTTATAGGTGTCGATTTCGACGAGGCGAAGAGTCAGGTTGCTCATGTTTTTCCCTGTAACAGGTTTATTTTATAAGTATGACACAAAGTTTAATTCTATTGTCGGGCTTACTGATATCAATGCTTGCCAAGATAAATGATAGTCATACAACTTAGACTTACAGCCTCTACTTAAGTATTCTTAATAAGATACAATTATTTTATGTTTCTATGCATTTGACATAAGTGGATAACATTATTGAAACTACAACAGGCACAAATTCAGAAGATTGACATGACGTCGGGCACGGTATTATTTGAATGCCTGGGTGACTGGACAGCTGGAACTCTTCAGGATGTGACGAAATTTCTGCAGGAATGCTCCCGAGCTCTTCGTAATGTATCTATACAATGGAATGTAGCAGGAGTTGGGAAGGTGGATTCAGCTGGAATGATGCTTTACATCCATTACCATGACTTACTGAGATCACAGCAATGTACTATAGAGCTTATCGATGCAAGCCCAGAGTATGAAGAACTTTACCAGTTGTTACGCCCCCTTGTTTCAGCGCAAGCCGTATCAAAAGCCGGCATATTCTCCCGCTTGCACAATCCATTCAGCAATCTAGGTAAAGCCACCACTAATTTCTGGAGCGATATAAAGGCGTTTTTTTCCTTTGTCGGTGAAAATTCAGTCGCACTTGTTTTATCACTGCAACACCCATCGTCAATCCGTTATGCGGCTATCGTCAAAAACATTGAAGAAGCCGGTGTTCGTGCACTTCCCATTATTTCCCTGACCAGTTTTCTCATTGGTGTCGTAATTGCGTACCAGGGCGCTGTGCAGTTGCAGAAATTTGGGGCCAATATCTTTATCGTTGACATGATCGGTATTTCTGTCACGCGGGAACTTGCTCCACTTATTACTGCTATCGTGGTCGCCGGTAGAACCGGCTCATCCTATACCGCGCAGCTGGGTACAATGAAAATAACAGAAGAGATTAATGCCATGCGCATCATGGGATTCGAACCCCATCGGTTTCTTGTGCTACCACGTATTATTGCCTTGATGATTGCCTTGCCCTTGATGATCTTCTTTGCCGATATCATTGGTATTGCGGGTGGAATGATTGTTTCCAACATCCATTTGAATATTTCCTATGCAGAATTTATTAACCGTTTGCAAAATGTGCTCGATATTAAGCACGTCTGGATTGGCCTGGTAAAAGGTCCATTCTTTGCCTGGTTAATAGCAATGATCGGGTGCTTCAGAGGTTTCCAGGTTTCCAGTAATACCGAGAGCATCGGCCGTTACACCACCATCAGTGTTGTCAATGCTATATTTTTCGTCATTGCCTGTGATGCACTCTTCTCAGTAGTCTTAACGGAGCTGGGTATATGAGCACCATTCTCAGCGTAACGGATGTGGTTACCCGGTTTGGAGAAAATGTGGTTCATGATGGTGTCAGTCTGAGCATCGAGCAGGGTGAAATCTATGGTCTTTTGGGTGGTAGCGGGTCAGGAAAGTCGACCTTGATGAAAGAAATGATCATGCTGTTGCAACCGGCATCCGGCGAAGTGAATGTGCTGGGCCATGATCTGACGACAATAAGTCGATCGGATGCAGCTTTCTTGCGAGGGCAGTGGGGCGTATTGTTTCAACAAGGTGCTCTTTATTCATCGCTGACCGTGCTGGAGAATGTGGCAATAAGGCTGAAGGAATATACTAATTTACCGAAAAAACTGATCGAGGAGATAGTGCGCATGAAGATCAATATGGTGGGTCTACCAGACCACGCAGCTGAGCTCTATCCTTCGCAATTGAGTGGCGGGATGGTGAAGCGTGCATCACTCGCGAGAGCACTTGCTATGGATCCTGGATTATTATTTCTCGATGAACCGACATCCGGACTGGATCCTGTAGGCGCCGAAGAATTTGATAATTTGATTCTTGAATTACGCGATATGCTGGGTCTGACCGTCGTTATGGTGACTCATGATCTGGACTCCATCTGGACCATAGTGGATCGGTTTGCCGTATTAGCAAAACAAAAGGTGATTGCGGAAGGCACGCTTGATGAGGTTATACAACAGCCTCATGCCGTCATCCGGGAATTTTTCTGGGGTGCGCGTGGACGACTGCGGAGTGGTCATGGAAAGTAAAGTTAATTACACGATTGTCGGTGTTTTCGTTGTTGTTCTAACAACCGCTGTGCTCATTTTTGCCTACTGGCTTACAAAATCATACGGTGAGCAAGTATACGATACTTACTATGTTCATTTATCGGAATCGGTTGCAGGATTGAACACAGACTCTGCTGTTAAATACCGGGGTGTAGATGTCGGAACAGTAGTAAGTATCGGACTCAACCCGAAAAACCCGGAACAGGTGGAGTTGATTCTTAATATAAACCAGAAAACTCCCATCAAAACCGACACCACGGCTTCCATTAGTTTCTATGGTATTACCGGTCTTGCCTATATCGAGCTTAAAGGTCTCGATAAGGATGCTCCTCTGTTAGAGAAAGTTAAGGGTGTGATACCTGTCATCCCGTCAAGACCTTCAACGATCAGAAGGATTGATCAGTCATTGAGCAAGCTAGCAGAAAAATCAGCACAAACACTGGACAATATCAATCTGTTGCTCAGCGCAAAAAACAGGAATAACTTTGAACAACTGATACTTGAAACCAGACAACTGGCTAAAGGCCTGCATCGTCAATTAAACGGTATTCAGGCGCTGGTCGACAATGGTGTGATGATGGAGAAACAGGTTGCTGCAGCGGCCCAACAGGTGAGCGATACCTCTGCCAGTATCAGCCATTTAGCTGATAGTATTGACAAGAACACAACAGGTCTCAGCGAGGAAATGACAAGAGGTATGCGTGAAAGTTTTAATTCATTGAACCAGCTATTAAGTGATCTGGACATGCTGACAGAGAGCCTGCAGACAACAATACAAAACATTCAAAACAGCCCTGGTGATCTTTTTTTCAAGCGAACACAACCGCGACCCGGGCCGGGTGAGGAGGGCTACCATGAAAAGTAGAGGGTTCCTTTTACTAACAGTGTTGTTAATAGTGATAACGGGATGTGTTACCGAAAAACTTCCTCCGATTTCTACCTATAATCTTTATCCTGATCTGGATGTTCATCATCCAATGCTGGATACAGACGAACATGCCAGCGACATTCTCAAGTTAGGCCGGATAAGCAGTACGAATGCTTTTAGCGGTACAGACATAGTGTATAGCGATACGCGATATGGCCAGAACAGCTATGCATACAGCCGCTGGAGTGATTCGCCCCCGAGCATGCTTCTTGTTATTTTTCAGGAGGCGCTTGAAAAGAGCGGTGGCTATATGGCAGTCGTTCCTTACTCATCACAGTCAAAATCTGATTTATTGCTGGAAAGTACACTACTCGATTTCAGCCAACACATTGATGATGGGACGTCCCATGGCATAGTCAGGATGCGTTTTAACCTCATCGATAACAAGACAAAGAGGGTCATAGCAAGCCGGGATTTTGTGGCGAGTGTGCCGGCAACGTCCAAGAATGTCATAGGTGCGGTGGCGGCACTAAACAAAGCCGTAGCGGGTCTTACTAAAGAATTGATTGAGTGGCTGAGACAGGATTTTGCAATTCATTAAATCTTCTATGTATCAATGCTCTGACGCAGTGCTGCTAGGCAGGAAAATGACGTAGAACGGTTGACCCAGCCAGTTAATGAAAGCGAGATTGATGGTCACATTAGAGGTTCTTGCCAGCATCGAAACCAGCACACCAATACCGAGCAAGCAACAGGCCAGCGATAACAGGTATGTGACGCTGAGGACACATAATAGAAAACCTTATATCCAGCTACATGGCAGTATCCACTATCTTTTTTTCAGTACATTCTATAGCCTATTTCCAATCAACTATCTGCATACGATGGTTTTCCGTGCTTTCCTTGTCTGCAGACATCATGTAGCGTTACGGCACCATGCAAACTGACAGATTTTCAACATGACCGCCAGACTCATCAAATCAACCCTGGTAACGGGTTCAATGACGCTGCTATCACGTATTTCGGGTCTGGTTCGTGATGTAGTGCTGGCGAGTTTTATTGGTGCCAGCGCCACTGTTGTAGCAGATGCGTTTTATGTTGCTTTTCGAATACCGAATTTTTTTCGCCGCATTTTCGCGGAAGGGGCCTTCTCGCAGGCTTTTGTACCGGTATTGAGTGAATATCGCAATCGAACCGATGAAGCTGCAATTCGTGTTTTCATCAGTCATGTGTCTGCATCATTGGGTCTGATACTTCTATTGACAGTGTTTACTGGCATGTTAGCTGCGACCGGAATAGTTACCGTGCTGGCGCCTGGTTTTCTTGATGATACAGAGAAGTTCAGCACTACAGTCACCATGTTAAGGATAACCTTTCCCTATCTGCTTTTCATCTCACTGGTTGCCATGTCAGCAGGTATTATGAATGCCTATCATAAATTTGCTGTGCCTGCTTTTACACCTGTTTTATTAAATCTATCTATGATTGCCTCTGCCCTGATACTGGCACCTCTGATGGGTGGTTCAGCGCTTGCCCTTGCATGGGGTGTATTCATTGCAGGTATTGTTCAATTTCTTTATCAGCTACCTGCTTTACGGAAAATGAACCTGCTGGTTCTACCAAGGCTGAACTGGAAGGATACCGGTGTACGCAAGGTTGGTCGACTGATGGTGCCTGCAATAATTGGCAGTTCGGCCGCACAGATCAGTCTGCTGGTGAACACCATTCTTGCTTCCTTTCTTGTTACTGGCAGCGTTTCATGGTTGTATTACTCTGATCGATTGATGGAGTTTCCCCTTGGCATTTTTGGTATTGCACTGGCAACAGTTATCCTGCCTGCACTATCAGATACACATCATTCCAGAACAAAGGCGGAATTTTCGGTACTGCTGGACTGGGCAATTCGCTGGGTAGCGCTTATCGGACTACCAGCTTCTGTTGCATTGATATTATTGTCTGATGCCCTGGTTGCTACATTATTTCAATATGGTCAATTCACCGCATGGGATGTAGAGATGGCGAGCAAAAGCCTGGTTGCCTTTTCTATTGGTCTGCCTGGATTGATTCTGATCAAGGTTCTTGCACCGGGATTTTTTGCGCGCCAGGATACGCGCACTCCTGCAAGAATTGCTGTCATAGCTGTTGGCGTCAATATTCTTGTAAGTCTTATTCTGATCAAGCCCATGGCGCATGTTGGCCTGGCACTAGCGGTGACAGTTTCTGCATATGTAAATGCCGGACTGTTGTATTTAACATTACGCAAGCAGGATGTTTATCATCTGCAGCCTGGCTGGCCTCTTTTTCTGGGCAAGGTGATGATCGCATGTTTAGCAATGGGAGTAGTTTTGTATATCGGAGCGGGTGATTTAAAGCTGTGGACAGAAGCAAGTCTGCTTGATCGGATCATCCGTTTGACTATTCTTATACTTGTAGGTGTAGTTGTATATTTTTCTCTTGTTTTCTCGCTTAGAATACCGTTAAAAGAGATGCTTAAAGGACACAAATCAGCATAATGTACGAACTGGATAGCCCCTTTGTTGCTCAAATTGTTCCGTTCGATGAAGAACGTATTTTTACTTTGTCGGAAGCTCGAGCCCTGATGCCACTGGTAGTCAAAATAACCACGGCCGCACATAAGCGTCTGGAACCTCTGCGAACACAACTGCAAACTGAAATTTCTACCAACAGTGATTCTGAATCTTCTGTTGAGGAGGCATATCGTAGAGTCGTTCAGGAATGGATTGAAAAACTACAACGCCTTGGTGTTACAGCCAGTGACCTGTGGGTTGTACATTTCGATACCGGTGACGGACATATTTGCTGGCGTTTTCCAGAGTTGCGACTGGCCAACTATCATCTTTATGAGGATTGTGAAAATGGGCGGCGTTCACTGGATGAATATATTGAATTGTTTCAGCCGGATTGGGGCTGATGTCAAATTTCAAGTTATATATTAAAAATATCATGTAACTATCAGATAACAATTAATAACTTTGCATCACGAAATATAATAATCTGTAAATGACAGGATAAATTATATAACCGCGTATATTTGTTCCTGAATGCCAATAAACGACACCAGTAATACATATAGAAATCGCTGAAATTAGGATTTTATTTACACTAGAATGCACGAATCGGCGATCAGGCATCCACATTAAGAAGAAGGTTTTTCCTCCATTAGCATTCCTTTTTAGCCTGTCAGGATATTTAACATTTGACGAATTTAATGACTGTAAGTCACTGAAATATATATGCGGTATAGAAATTGCTTAAAATAAGTTACGCATACATATTCAGGTTCACACATACAGGCACAATGGTGCAGAAAGACAGAGAGGTGTGTCCTTTTGTTGTCGTGCACCTTGCCGTGTCAAAGATTTAGGAAAAGTTATGCAGTTCGAAGAAAAAAGAAAAGGCAAACAGCCGATACCTGATGATGTGATGGGATACTTGAACAATGCACAACTAAATACATATCATCTATTGCAGAAATTTGGCTGGAGCATCAAATTTATAAGACGCGCGATGTTTCAGAGGATAGTCTGTGCAGTGACTAACCAGCAGAATACAACGCTGGCCGTTATTGAAGACGACGGGTTTCTTAACAGGCAACCAGATATTCCGTTACGTAGTGCAAAAAACCAGGCCGATAATAATTTCAATCGCTAGAGGTAATAGACAGGAAATAGAAGATTTGCCTGTGCCAAGCAGCCTTTTTCTCACGGGCCAAATCAGGGAAATTTTTGTTTTTCACTGTGATAGATTCTTGTTCCACATTCCCGTCATAAGCTCAGCTGCTGAATTTTATGATAATTAAGTTGAGTCGACCGGTTGAAATTGTTACCAAAATAATCTTTCTAAGAAAGTATATTTAGGCCCATTTTACTTAGGTCTATCTTATTTAGGCCTATCTAGTGTAGAGCACGGTTGCGTTAATAAAAAAAGTTTTTTATAAAAAATCTATCCTTAACGAGTATGAAAGGTTTATATTTTTTCTGAACCTTCAAACTCATTTTCTATATAAATATCGACTGTAGTGGTGATCCAGTGGATTTGGGCGATAACCCTTTATGTCGGGCTTTACGAGGTGTCTAGAAACATAATGGTAGATAGGAATGATGACTTGATCATCGAGTAGTTTTTTTTCTGCTTGTATGATTAATCTGCTTCTCTTTGCATTATCTATTGCTGACTCTACCTGCACTACCAAATCATCGTATTTGTCGTTTGCATAGCCGGTATCGTTCTTTGCGTTGTTGCTGGTGAATAAGGTCAAAAAGCTGCTGGCATCATTGTAGTCAGCAATCCATGATGCGCGATAGAGCTGAGTCTCTGATTTACTTTTTCTTCTGTTAAGGAATACTTTCCATTCCTCATTAATAAGCTGAGCCGTTATACCCAGGTTCTTTCGCCACATCGCCGCAATGGCTACCGCAATGCGTTTGTTCTGTTCGCTGGAATTATAGTGCAAAGTGGTACGAAGGGGTCTGTCTGCACTGTAGCCGGCTTTACGGTAGAGTTCTTTTGCGCGTATAAGGTTTTGTTCTTTGCTATTGGATGTTTGTGTGGATTCAGCCAGCAAACCCGGTGGCAACCACCTGTGTGCCGGGATCTCACCATTACCAAGTAGTTTGTCAGTGATAATAGATCTGTCGATAGCCAGTGACAGTGCTCGACGTAAGTCAGGGTTTTCCTTAAACGGTGGGCGGGTCAGGTTGAAGCCGTAATAATAAGTACCGAGATAAGGACTGATGAAAGCTTCGTCAGGCAGGTTTTTATTTATCCAGGCGAGCTTGTTCGGCGGTATGGTATCTGTCCAGTCGAGTTCACCAGCACGGTAGCGACTGAATTCAGCATTACTGGAGTCAATAGGATAATAGACTACCCGCTCAAAAAAAGTTCTTTCATTATCATAATAGGACGTATTTCTCTTCAGCAGTAGTTTTTCATAAGGAACCCACTGTTGTAGTTGCCATGCACCGTTTGAAATCAAATGCTCGGCACTGAAAGCCCTGTCTTTGTGGTTAATTAGAGAGGTCGCAAAAACCGGAAAGGCGATCGGGTGACTAAGTACCTGAATAAACCAGAGGGAAGGCTGCTGCAGTCGAATGATAAGAGTGTGACTGTCTGGCATCTCGATGCCCAGTTGTTCAGGCGCTTTGATGCCATTCATGATATCACGAGCATTTTTTATTGGTGCCAGCAGATCAGCCATCGGAGCAGCAGTTTCCGGATCTAGTGCACGTCGCAGGGAGAAGACAAAGTCTGCTGCTGTTAGTGCTTCACCATTTGACCAGGCCAGACAGTTCCGAAGATGAAAGATATAAGTCAGGCCATCGTCACTGATGCTCCATTTTTCTGCTGCACCGGGGATCAGTTGCCCTGCAGCATCTTCAGTAACCAATCCTTCGAACAGGTCACGAATGATGTTGCCGCTGGAAACATCTTCAGACTTATGCGGATCAAGCGTCACCGGTTCCGTGCTGTTACCTCTATGGAGGGTTTCAGATGCTTTAAACTCAGTAGCCGGCGATGGGGAGCTTAAAAAGAGTAGTAGTAAAAAAGATAGCCGCAGTAAAGAAAGTACAGGCGTAGGATAGTGCTTCATTGCTTCAGATGTTCAGTGACACAGGCAAGATAATCTTGCTCGAGGTTGTTCGATTCATGTCTTTGTGCTTTCCATACTGCTTCAGCTAGACACTCAAGCAGGATATGCAGGGCGTCATGTCGGTCGTGTTTTTGTTGCAGTATATCAAAGTGTTGACGAATACCGGTCGGGTTATCCATTGCTAGCTGCTCTTCAATTGTTATATGCAGACTCATATGCAGGAAGGGGTTTTCTATCCCTTGTTCCGGTGGGTAGTCACGATCCAGATGCGTATCCTGGTCATCCAGCATGGCCTGATATTCCGGGTGCAGCAGTATCGTATCAATCAGCAGCTTCTCAACACCCTGAAGCGGTTCAGACTGTTTGTATTTTCTCCAGCTGTTAAAAAATACCTGGCGCATGCTAGCGCGATCTTTACCGTAGAGGCTCAATGCGTTCCCACTTGTCTAGTTATTCTTGATTTTAAACAGACCCAGGCTGGTCGAATACTGATAGGTATAGTTTCCATCTTTTAATGGGCCTATTTCACCATTGCCATAGAAACCGATAAATGGCATTCCCGGATGTAATTCTTTAAGTATTTCAATATCTCTGTCGTGTCCGCCATAGAATGAAGGGCCACGCGCAAGGCAGGGGAACATCAAGCCAAAATCGGGCTTGTCGCCTAATTTATTTGTTGCGCTCTCGATTGCCTTTTTCATGCCCTGTTCTGCAGCATTGGTGTCGCGAATAGCCAGAAAAAGATGTTCACCTGGTTGAAGCTCAGAGGTCAGGGTGATGGAATGGCTCTCAGGATTAGTGGAGATGATGTGGTCAAGGTGAAAGCGGCCTTCGCTTATTGCATTTTCAGCTAGTCCAAATGTCACACCACCAAGCAACAGGTGCAGTGGCAGTTCTTTTGTTTTCATCGATGCCGGCAAGGCGTCGAGCAGTAAATCTAGAGCCGGTGTGTCTCCGATGCTGATCACGTCCAGACCATCAGCAGCATCAATGACGCGGGGGGTTGTCAGTGTTTTAAAGCTCTGTGCGATAGCAAAGGCCGCTTCAACATTATTGATAGCAAGCTCTACACAGTTATCTGGTTTTATCCGTGCTCCCTGCCAGTGCTTGTAATTTTCCTGTCCCAGAGGATCCGAAGCAATTGCACCAATGTGAGGCACTGTATCGTGCAGCCAGTTTGGGTTGAAACCATTTGGGCTAGCAAATGAAAGAAATGCATTTGCGGCGTCAGATGTGCGTGGAGAAATTGCAGTCCCTTCACCGAACACCATTGCAGCAATACCAGGGCTATCGAGTATCCAGTCGTGGTCTGTCAAAATACCATAGCCGATACAACCGGAAACTTGCAGACAGCTGGCGGTGCGCGCAGCAAGATGAACTGCAGCCTCGGCCTCTTCGGCGTATTCCGGCGTCATGAAAACCA
The DNA here is from genome assembly GCA_029287915.1 of Arenicellales bacterium. Taxonomy (GTDB): domain Bacteria; phylum Pseudomonadota; class Gammaproteobacteria; order BMS3Bbin11; family BMS3Bbin11; genus BMS3Bbin11. Next base: position 18,090 of record JARFQE010000026.1, on the reverse strand, counting down.
GTACACTTTCGGCCTGAGAAATATTAGCCTTTTCCAGCGCAATTTTCACTGCTCTGGCAGCATGCTCAACAATTGGATGTGTGCCGTAACTGAGTCCAGTAGCTATGGGTGCGTTCATGTTTCTGTCTTCGCTCGATATTCGCACAGGTCATAAATTATACAACTGCCACAGCGTGGTTTACGTGCAATGCATGTGTATCGTCCATGCAGTATCAGCCAGTGATGGGCATCCTGTTTGTATTGCTCGGGTAGCAGCCGCATCAATCTATCCTCGACTTCCCGTACTGTTTTGCCCTTTGCAATTCCTGTGCGGTTGCAGACACGAAATATATGGGTGTCTACAGCAATAGCAGGCTTGTCGAAGGCTGTGTTAAGAACGACATTGGCCGTCTTTCTACCTACGCCGGGTAATGCTTCAAGCTCTGCCCTGGTTGATGGAACCTGGCCTCCGTATTGCTGTACAAGAATACCACAGGTTTTGATGATATTTTCAGCCTTGGTATTGAACAAACCAATTGTACGAATATAGTTTTTCAGTCCATCGACACCTAGTTTCAGCATCGAAGCAGGGGTGTTGGCGACAGGGTATAATTTTGCAGTGGCCTTGTTAACACTAACATCAGTCGCCTGGGCGGACAGGATGACAGATATCAGTAGTTCAAAGGGAGAAGTGTATTTGAGTTCGGTCTGTGGGTTCGGATTAGCATTCTTAAGTCGCTCAAATATCTCTATACGCCTGTCTCGGTTCATGGTCAGTCAGGCCGGGAAATCATGGCTTCTGCATTACCATCTATAGTCTCTACAGCTATTCGGCTGCGCTGTCGTTTACGCATATTGTGATCGATCAGATTTTTTAGTGCCAGCAGTAAGCCAAGACCGATAAATGCACCAGGAGGTAGTGCCGCAAGCAGGAAGCCATTATAGTTTTCTAATAGCGTTATTGTCGTAGCCCACTCCCCAAGCATTATACTGGCGTCGGCGAACAATGTGCCCTGAGCCAGTATTTCCCTTATTACGCCAAGAGTGACCAGTACGCCGGTGAATCCAAGCCCCATGCTGATGCCATCGATAATGGATGGCAACGGTGAATGTTTCGACGCAAAGCCTTCCGCACGTCCGATGATGGCACAATTGGTGACAATCAGTGGCACAAATATTCCAAGCACAGTATACAGATTATACAGATAGGCATGCATCAGGTGCTCAACGATGGTGACAAAACCAGCAATAATCAAAACAAAAACCGGGATGCGGATTTCGTTCGGTATATACAGTCGTAGCACGGAAACAGTAAGGTTTGAGGCCATTAGTACCATCATGGTCGCCATACCAAGTGCAAGCGCATTGATGACAGTACCTGAAACTGCTAGTAATGGGCATAGCCCGAGTATCTGGGCCAGGGCCGGGTTATTGCTCCACAGTCCATCATCGATAATTTTTGAATAGTCGGTGTTTCTTGGCTCGGGATTATTCATCAAAAAATACTCCAGGTTGAGCTTCAGCATACATTAGTGCCTTGTGGATAGCCTTGATGACTATGCGGGGTGTGATCGTCGCACCGGTGAACTGGTCAAATACACCGCCATCTTTTTTTACTTTCCAGTCGTCGCGGGATGGATTATCTATACTTTTACCTCGAAACTGGTCTACCCAGTTGCTGCGTCGGCTTTCGATGCGGTCTCCCAGTCCGGGGGTCTCCAGATGGCTGACCACCCGAACGCCGAGAATCCTGCCCTGTCGGTCAATCGCGAGCAGCAGTTTGATTGGACCGTTATAACCATCAGGTGCTGTGACCGGAAAGGCAGCAGCAAATATTTCACCGTTGTTACGCGCGCGATAGATCAAGCTGTCTTTTTTTAGTCCAAGTTCTTTGTTGGCTGGCAAATCTCTGGTGTCATTGACAATATCATTGTCGTGGCTGTCTTCAGGGATAATGCTGTTCAATGCCAATAGCAGAGCCTGGTATTCACTTCTCTCGATGTCATCATAGGTAAAATGGTACACCAGCGTCACCAGGCCAATCACAATAACACCCGCAAGGCCAAGTAATAATCCTGAGCGGCTTATGACTTTTGCTTTCATGACTTATCCTGTTGCTGATTTTTTGGGTTCAGGTAGCCCGTAATACGTGGCTGACTAAAATGGTCAATCAGGGGGGCCGATAGATTCATCAGCAGTACGGAGAACGCTACACCATCAGGATATCCGCCCCAGGTGCGAATGACATAGATCAACAGGCCGCATCCGGCACCGAATATCAATCGCCCTGCAGGTGTGGTACTGGCAGTAACCGGGTCGGTAGCAATGAAAAAGGCGCCAAGCATGGTGGCACCGGCAAACAGATGAAAAACCGGTGATAAATAGTATTCAGGATTAATAAACCAGAACACAGCGGAAGCGATCAGTATGGCCAGTAATAACGAAGCGGGAATACGCCAGTCGATCAGTCGCCGAAACAGCAGCCAGATACCACCGGCAAGAAAGGCGATATTGATCCATTCTGTTCCTTTTCCAGACAGATTGCTGAAAATACTGTATTCAGTTTTTATCGCCGATATAGTCATACCCATATCCACCCTTTCTCGGGCAATATCCAGCGGTGTGGCGAGGCTGATCATATCGAAATCCATAGATGCAGGTAACTGGCCACTGAGGCTGTAGCGGAAGGCTTCAAGCAGACTCAGTGATTGTTGCGCCAGTTCCAGCGGTGGATTCCATCGTGTCATTTCGAGTGGGAAGGAAATCAGTAAAACGACATAGCCTGTCATTGCCGGGTTGAACGGGTTTAGTCCCAGCCCGCCATACAGCTGTTTAGCTATAATGATGGCGAACATGATACCGACGGCGACTACCCACCACGCCGTGTGGGGCGGCAGTGCCAGTGCCAGCAGGATACCGGTCAACAGGGCCGAGCCGTCCAGCAGGGTTGTGAATACAGGGCGCTGTCGTATGGCAAGCAGCAGGCTTTCAGACAGTAGTGCAAAAATAGATGCCAGCACAATATTGACCAGTACTCCCCAGCCAAAATAGATGATGTAGATTACTATTCCCGGAATCAGAGCGAGTATGACATTCAGCATTACCATGCTGACACTGGCCTTTGACGGTGTGTGTGGGGAATAATGTTGTTGCTGGCTGAATTCCATACTAAAGATATGTTTTACATGTCCAGGTTTTCAGTATGGTCGGCGTTTTCAGTTTTTTTTGCCTTTGCTCTGGCAACGGCAGCCTGGATTTCTTTTTTTCGATCAGCACCGGCAGCGCTTTTTTTTGCTCGGGCGGCATGCTGTGCCTTTTTTTCTGCCTTTATTCTTTCAAGTCGCTGTATTTTTGCTTCAGTACGTTTCCTTGCCCGATCAGCTCTAATGGTTTCCTGTTCTTTTTTCCAGATCTCCGATTTGCCATAGCGGAAGTACTGTACCAGTGGTATATGGCTTGGGCAGACAATTGAGCAGCAACCACATTCTATACAGTCAAACAGGTTATGTGATTGCAAATCATCGAGGTTTTTAGCCTGTGAGAACCAGTACAGCTGCTGCGGCAACAACTTTACCGGGCACACTTTGACGCATTCGCCACAGCGGATGCAGGGGCGCGTGATGGCTTCCGTGCTGTGATCAGCAGGAGTTTGAACCAGCAGGCAGTTACTTGCTTTTACAACGGGTGTAGCATCTGTTTTCAAGGTTATACCCATCATTGGTCCACCCATAATCAAACGGTCCGCATCTTCTGTATAGCCACCTGCCATTTCGATAAGATCGGACATTGGTGTACCGATCAGGGCCTCAATATTGCATGGAGACCTGACACCAGAACCGGTAACGGTAATTATGCGGGATATCAATGGCTGTTGATGGTCGAGCGCATGATGCACCGCAGCAGCAGTGGCAACATTGTTTACCACCAGGTCAAGATCCAGCGGCAGGCCATGGCTGGGAACATCCTTGCCTGTCAGTACTTTGATCAGTTGCCTTTCACCTCCCGTTGGATAGATGACAGGTATACTCTGAACATGCAGCCAGTTAATATCTTCGGCAAATGCCTGCAATGAGGCAATGGCTTCAGGTTTGTTCTCTTCAATTGCGATGATTACCTGCCTGGCATCTAATGCGTGGCGCATAATTTTTGCACCTTCGATGATCTCATGCGGCCGCTCACGCATCAGCATATCATCGCAACTTATATAGGGTTCACACTCGGCGCCATTTAATATCAGTGTACTGATCTGGTGGCCTACCGGGTTGAGTTTGATGAAGGTAGGAAACGCAGCCCCACCAAGACCAACAATACCTGCACAGCGAATCATGTTACGCAGCTCACTCGAATCCAGTTTGGTGATATCTGGTAGAGGCTTTCTTTCCAGCCACTCATCTTTGCCATCGGGTTTTATAATCACGACATCATTCGGCAGGCCAGAGGCATGCGCGGCAGGAAATTTCTGTATATCAATGACCGTGCCGGAACTCGGTGCATGAACGGGTGCAGCAACATACTCAGTGGCGCGACCGATCATCTGACCTTTCAACACTCGTTGCCCTTTTTCAACAATACATTCGGCAGGACTGCCAATGCTCTGGTTGAGAGGCACAAACAGGCGAGCGGGGATATCTGCCTTGCTGATTGGCTGGCTGGTTGAGATGGCCTTGTGGCCTTTGAGTTTGACACCACCAGGAAAAGTATACAGCCTGGTCATCAGTTTCTGACTCCACTGGTTATTAGTGGCTGCGGCCATGTCCAGGTGCTGGTGTCCGGTTTAATCGGATGCATATCTATACAATCTACAGGGCATGCAGGAACACAAAGCTCGCATCCGGTACATTCCTCTGCAATGACGGTATGCATCTGTTTTGCAGTACCAACAATGGCATCAACAGGGCAGGCCTGGATACACTTGGTACAGCCGATGCAGTACTCTTCAATGATGACCGCCAGTGATGGAACATGAGAGGTATGTTCATCCGAAAGGGGCAGAGCTTCACGTCCAAGTGTCTCTGCCAGCACAGAAATGGTGTCTTCACCACCCGGTACGCAGAGATTGAGTTCGGCCTCGCCATTGACCAGTGCCTCGGCATAGGGACGGCAGCCTGGATAGCCACACTGGCCGCACTGGGTTTGTGGCAGTAATGAATCTACTTTATCTACCAGTGGACTGCCTTCAATGTGAAATCGGACCGAGGAATAGCCAAGCAATAAGCCAAACAGGCTAGCCAGTAATCCCAGTGAAAGAACAGTCAATAACATTGGTCTCAGCCTAGTCCGGCAAAGCCCATAAAGGCAAGACTCATCAGGCCGGCGGTGATCAGGGCGATGGCAGAGCCCTTGAAAGGCATTGGCACATCTGCAGCGTCCAGCCGTTCACGCATTGCAGCGAACAATACCAGTACCAGGGAAAATCCTAGTGCTGCACCAAATCCATAGAGTGTAGCAGTGACAAATCTATGTTCCTGCTGCACGTTGAGCAGTGCCAGCCCAAGAACAGCGCAATTGGTCGTGATCAATGGCAGGAATATTCCCAGTAACTGGTACAGCATTGGACTGGTTTTGTGGATCACCATCTCGGTGAACTGGACGATAACGGCAATGACAAGGATGAATGACAGGGTGCGCAGGTATTCAGCATCCAGCGGGATTAAAATATACTGATTTACCAGGTAACTCAGTACGGCTGACAATGTCATGACGAAAGTGGTTGCTAATGCCATGCCGATTGCAGTATCCAGTTTTCGCGAAACCCCCATGAATGGACAAAGGCCAAGAAATTTTACCAGCACGAAATTGTTGACCAGTACTGTGCCCAATAAAATAAGCGCGTATTCTTTCATTTACGCAAAGTTTCCTATTTAACACGCATTCCCGGTTCTGCCCCTTCGTCGGGCCCGAGGATGAAAAGCTCACTGCCACCCGGGCCTGCCGCCAGTACCATTCCTTCAGAAAGGCCAAAACGCATTTTCCTTGGTGCCAGGTTGGCAACCATTACGGTTAGTCTGCCTTCAAGGTCTGCAGGATTGTAGGCTGACTTGATGCCTGCAAATACGTTGCGGGTCTCGCCACCGAGGTCAAGGGTAAGCTGTAGTAATTTGTCTGCGCCTTCGACATGCTGAGCTTTTGTAATTCTGGCAACGCGTAAATCCAGTTTAACGAAGTCGTCAAAACTGATTTCATCGCTGATCGGATCAGCTGTCAATGGGGTAGTTGCTTCTGTTTCGATCATGGTTTCTTCTTCTGTTTTAATTTCTGATTCAACTGAGGAGGTGGATTCTTCAAGTACTGCATCTATGGCAGAGCGCTCGATACGCGTCATCAACGGTTTGAAACGGTTGATGTTGTGTGAAGTCAACGGTTGATGAACATCCTGCCAGCAAAATGGTGAGACATTCAGAAAGTCTTCCGATGCTTTTGCCATGGCGGGCACAACCGGCTTCAGGTAAATAATTAATATGCGAAACAAGTTCAGCCCCATGCTGCAGACGTCCTGTACTTCCTGTTCGCGACCGGCTTCTTTAGCCAGCACCCACGGCTTGTTGTCATCTATATACTGGTTGGCCAGGTCCGCCAGTGCCATAATTTCACGGATGGCGCGGCCAAACTCCCGCCCTTCGTAATGCGTAGCAATGCTGTCGCTGGATTCTGTAAACTGTTGCAGCAGCTCAGGCTTATGGATTTCAGCCGACAGCTCACCCGAGAACTTCTTGCTGATAAAGCCAGCACATCGACTGGCAATATTAACCACCTTGCCGACCAGGTCGGAATTCACCCGAGCCTGAAAGTCTTCCAGATTCAAATCTATATCATCAACACCGGCTCCAAGTTTGGCCGCATAATAATAGCGCAGATATTCTGGATTCAGGTGATTCAGATAGGTACGGGCCATGATGAATGTACCGCGCGATTTAGACATTTTGTTTCCATTAACGGTGAGAAAACCGTGTACGAAGACATTCGTTGGTTTGCGGTAGCCAGCTCCATCCAGCATTGCAGGCCAGAACAGGCAATGGAAGTTAGTGATGTCTTTGCCGATGAAGTGGTATAGCTCGGTGCTGGAGTCAGATCTCCAGAAATAATCAAAATCCAGCTCTGATTTATCACACAGGTTCCTGAAACTGGCCATGTAGCCGACCGGGGCATCTAGCCAGACATAAAAATATTTACCAGGTACATCGGGAATTTCAAAACCGAAATAAGGGGCATCACGCGAGATGTCCCAGTCCTGCAGCCCTTGTTCAAGCCATTCATCTAGTTTATTGGCGACGGATTCCTGCAGGTGACCGGCATGGATCCAGTCTTTTAATAAATCTGTAAAATCAGCCAGCTTGAAAAAAAGGTGCTCAGACTCCTTCTCAATCGGTTTCGCACCAGAGATCGCCGAAACAGCATTGACAAGTTCAGTCGGTGAATATGTTGCGCCGCAGACCTCGCAGTTGTCACCGTACTGATCCTTTGCGCCGCAGCGTGGACAGTCACCTTTGATAAAGCGATCCGGCAGAAACATCTCCTTCACCGGGTCATAGGCCTGGGTGATGATTCGCCGGCTGATATGGTTTGCATCTTTTAGCCGGTTGTAAATGGTTGCCGATAATTCACGGTTTTCTTTAGAGTGCGTAGTATAGAAATTATCAAACTCGATCTGGAAGTCAGCAAAGTCCTTATCATGTTCCTTATGTATTCTATTGATGAGCTCTTGCGGAGTAACTCCATCGGCCTGGGCACGCAGCATAATCGGTGTGCCATGAGCATCGCTGGCACATACAAACCAGCACTCATTGCCACACATCTTCTGAAATCGTACCCAGATGTCGGTCTGCAGATATTCAACCAGATGGCCGAGGTGGATAGGTCCATTCGCATAGGGCAGGGCGCTGGTGACCAGGATTTGGCGCTGTGTTGAGGGCATATTTTATTCAGTTTGTATTGTGAAGAGGATAACAGGCGGAAAGGTAACAATTTTGGGCGTTTTATACCAGTTTTAGTGGCATCTAGTTTTAGCTTCAAAGCATGGAATTTTCTATATATTTTCTGATATAAAAACTAGCCATCGCCTGCGGAACAGCTATGCCAGCAGTGTGCTGTTGGATACAATTACAAACGAGTAATTACTAGCTATGTTATCTATAATTAACTGTATAATAGGGTTTACTGGATTCTAAATATTAATAAATGGAGTATAGATATGTCGAATAACACCAGGAAATTGTTACTAAATCTGGTAGCTACTGCAGCGTTCACCGTGAGCGGCTTTTCTACCGCGCATGCGCAAAATGATGCAAGCGATCGCTGGCAAAGCACACTAGTCTTCTATATGTGGGGAATGAACGTAAACGGTACTTCATCAATCGGGCCAATCGACAGCGATATCGACCTTGATTTCAAAGATGACCTGCTGGACAACCTTGCAGGCGCATTTTCGGCCCACTACGAGGCCAAGAAAGATAAGCTGACACTGTTTGGTGACTACATGTACTCTGACCTCGATCCTAAAACCGAGTTGCCAAATGGCGCCGAGATCGATGTTGATTTTAAGAACAAGATGTGGGAGCTGGGTGCGGCCTGGGATCTCACTGGCAGCACAGCGACCACCACCTGGCAGGTGCTCGGCGGTATACGATCCAATAAGCAGGAGTTCCGCCTGCAAGTGGGTAGTCCGGTACTCGTTAGCGTCAATGAGACCTGGTACGACGGCTTTATTGGTGGTCGTGTATCAGCGCCATTTTCTGAAAACTGGAAATTTATAGGGCGGGCTGATGTCGGTGCCGGCGATTCAGACTCGGTCTGGAATGTTCTTGCTGCCATTGACTGGCGCTATACGAAATGGGGCTCGCTGCTGCTTGGATACAGGTGGATGGATTACGACTATGACAATGGTAAGTCCGGTTCGGACCGCTATGCCTATGATGCTAGCCAGTCTGGCATGTTCGGTGCAGTGGGCTTCTACTGGTAATGAAAAAGTGACAATCCGGGCCAGATCACAACATTGATTAAGATATAGAAAATACCGGGATCTGGCCCAAATGGTTGTGCAGCAACAGTTACTGCTCGCAAGGCGAGTCCTATGCAGGCTATTTTTTGTCATTCCTGCAGATGCCGGTCTACTAAAATGTGTAAGACGGATCGCTGGCTGAATTAAAAATAATTTCCTTGTCAGCGGGTTGCTATGGTTTTCTAGCCAGTTGGCCGCTCGCTGATGTTCCGGTTTCAGTAATTTCTGTGTTGGCCAGCGCCTGGCAATCAGCTTACCTACCAGCCAGGAGGTTAATCCTCCAGGTGTATTACCAGCGGCGGCGATAGCCAGTAAAGTTAGCGCGTTATGTGCACTCTTGAACTGTAAAACAGCGAGGGTAGCTTCAGAGTCCCCGGAAATAGGGTAGAGGATATAAAAGAACTGATAAATAGTCCCCATAGTCCCCTTTCATCAATAAAATATGGCATGCGTTTGAATTATTCTGAACCCGGTGAATGTCCGAGTAATGTTATCGAGTATTCGCCTCACAATTGATGGTGAAATACTGATTTTCACACTCTGGGAAATGACTTTTGAGCTTTCTCAGTGTAGGATTGGCGCCCATTCGCGATCCGACAAAATATTTGAGGTCAGGGCATGAGTGAAGTAACAAAAGAACAGATTGAAGCAGCGCTGAAACAGGTAGTTGATCCTTACACCGAAGAAGATCCTGTGAGCGGCAAAACAGTCAAAAAGATTGAAATCAATGATGGCAAGATCGACGTCGATATTGTGGTTGGCTACCCAAACAAGGGTTTTGCTGATGAGTTTGCAGCGAGCCTGAAAGAAAAGGTCAAGGACGTTGATGGTGTTACGGATGCCAACATCAATGTTTCTTTCAAGGTTGCCTCGCATGGTGTACAAAAAGGCGTAACCATGCTTGACAATGTTAAAAATATTATCGCCGTTGCTTCAGGCAAAGGCGGTGTAGGTAAATCCACCGTTTCTGTAAATCTTGCGCTGGCACTATCTGCTGAAGGGGCTAAGGTTGGTATCCTCGATGCAGATATCTATGGCCCGAGTCAGCCACGTATGCTTGGCGTTACAGCACAACCAGAGTCAAAAGACGGTAATTCACTGGAGCCAATGACGTCTTACAACCTGCAGGCCATGTCGATCGGTTTTCTGATTGATGAAGAAACACCGATGATCTGGCGTGGCCCTATGGTGACACAGGCGCTCGAACAATTGTTAAAAGACACACGCTGGAATGATCTTGATTATTTGATCATCGACCTGCCACCAGGAACCGGAGATACACAGCTTACACTGGCGCAAAAAGTGCCCGTTAGTGGGTCGGTTATCGTAACTACGCCACAGGATATCGCTCTGCTCGATGCACGCAAGGCTCTGAAAATGTTTGAGAAGGTTGAGATTCCAGTCCTCGGTGTAGTCGAAAATATGAGCACACATATCTGTTCAAAATGTGGCCACGAAGAGCATATCTTCGGTGAAGGCGGCGGTCTGAGCATGGCAGAGCAGTTTGATGTTGACTACCTGGGTTCTATTCCTCTGGATATCACCATTCGCGAGAATGTCGATGAAGGCAAGCCAACCGTGGTAGCAGACCCTGAAGGACGAATTGCCATGAACTATCGTGAAATTGCTCGGCGCACGGCTGCCAAGCTGTCAAAGAAGAAAAAGGACTTTACTGCCGCATTCCCGAATATTGTAATTGATAATAGTTAATTTTTCACAGGCTCGAGTCCGACAAAAAAGACCGGCATGAGTGTTTCTCATGCCGGTCTTTTTCAGTAATAATGCGATTATTTTTTGAAGATTAAAAGGAGTAAGTGGCAATGGGCGTTAAGTCCGATAAGTGGATTCGTAAGATGGCGCAGGAAGCGGGGATGATCGAGCCCTTTGAGGAAGATCAGGTGCGCGTTGACGAGGCAGGGGACAGGTTGGTTTCCTACGGCACTTCGAGTTATGGCTACGACATTCGCTGTTCTGATGAATTCAAGATCTTTACCACTATCAATTCCGCCCTGGTTGATCCGAAGAACTTTGATGAAAACAGCTTTGTTGATTTCAAAGGCGATGTCTGCATCATTCCACCAAACTCTTTTGCGCTGGCAAGAACCGTTGAATACCTGCGAATTCCACGCAATGTTCTAACAATATGCCTTGGTAAATCAACCTATGCCCGTTGTGGCATCATCGTCAATGTCACGCCTTTTGAACCGGAGTGGGAAGGACATGTAACGTTGGAGTTTTCCAATACCACGCCATTACCTGCGAAAATCTATGCCAATGAAGGTGTTGCCCAGGTCATTTTCTTTGAAGGCGATGAAGAATGTGATATTTCCTACAAGGACCGAGGTGGTAAATATCAGGGGCAGACAGGTGTAACTTTACCTAAAACCTGAACATGAAGGCACATTGATATGCATGAGCCACAAAATCTGAATGTAAACGTACGATTGAATGATGATGCCATCTTCCAAATGGAAAGCTTGATCTGTCGCGCATAGGAAGAATTTGACCAGCAGCATGCTATGACTTAGCGTTTTCAGGCCATACCCGATGAGTTGAAAAAGTTTCAGACAGTGGACAATTCAGGTGATATCGTACCAGCCGAGGACAGGGATGAAGGTAGCATGGCACTTGCTGCAAAAATGTAGCTGTCCAGACTGCCTGTTCTGCATCTGCTTAAAGAACTTGATAGAATTCCAGACAGGGTTTAGACGATTAATAACAAGGTGTTTAATTTCATATGTCCGGCAATAGCATAGGAAAGCTTTTCACAGTCACCAGCTTTGGTGAAAGTCATGGTGCGGCAATAGGCTGCATTGTCGATGGTTGTCCTCCGGGTTTTGAATTAAGTGAAGCTGATATTCAGCCTGACCTTGACCGACGCAAGCCTGGCACTTCGCGACATACTACCCAACGTCGCGAGGCCGATGAAGTGGAGATACTGTCAGGGGTATTTGAAGGAAAGACCACTGGCACACCGATTGGACTGCTGATTCGCAATACTGATCAGCGCTCCAAAGACTATTCCAAGATCAAGGATCTGTTTCGTCCAGGTCATGCAGACCTGACCTATGAAAGAAAGTATGGTTTACGCGACTATCGTGGTGGCGGCCGCTCCTCGGCACGAGAAACGGCGATGCGTGTAGCAGCGGGTGCAGTAGCGAAAAAATATCTCAAGCTCAGTTATGGGATAAGCATACGTGGATATCTCGCCCAGCTGGGTCCTATTAAGATTAACAGACTGGACTGGGATGTCGTTGAACAAAATCCTTTCTTCTGTCCCGATGCAGACAAAGTAGCGGAACTGGAATCCTACATGGATGAGCTGCGCAAGGAAGGCAATTCTGTCGGAGCACGGATAAATGTTGTCGCCAGTAACGTTCCTGCCGGTCTTGGTGAGCCGGTGTTTGATCGACTCGATGCCGATATTGCCCATGCGCTGATGTGTATAAATGCGGCAAAGGGTGTTGAAATCGGTGCCGGTTTTACCAGCATTGAACAAAAAGGTACCGAACATCGTGACTTGATTACGCCTGGGGGTTTTCAGTCCAACCATGCAGGCGGGATTCTGGGTGGCATATCAAGTGGGCAGGATATTCTCGCCAGTGTTGCTTTTAAACCTACCTCGTCACTGCGCCTGCCAGGTCAGACCATCAATAAATATGGTGAGTCAGCAGAAGTGATTACCACCGGTCGTCATGATCCCTGTGTTGGTATTCGTGCGACTCCGATCGTAGAGGCGATGCTGGCAATTACACTTATCGATCACCTGTTGCGTCATCGTGGCCAGAATGCTGATATTATAGCTGAGCAGTCTTAACAAAAAGCACTCAGCCCATGCCTTACTGGCGCCTGTCATCCTTTTATTTTTCTTATTTCGCAACACTGGGTGTGTTACTGCCTTACTGGTCTCCGTACCTGGCATCTCTGGGTTTTTCACTATCTGATATTGGAAGCCTGATGGCAATAATCATGGCTACAAAAGTGATTGCGCCAAATATATGGGCCTGGCTGGCTGACCATAGCCATTCCAGTATGCGCCTGGTACGGCTGGCGGCATTATTATCAGTCACCTTCTATCTTGGTGTATTTTTCGGAAACAGTTTCTGGTGGCTTGCACTGGTGATGATGCTGTTCACCTTTTTCTGGAATGCCGTGTTGCCACAGGTGGAAGTGACAACCTTGAATCACCTCGGTGATGACGACCACCGCTATGGTAAGGTGCGTCTGTGGGGCTCAATAGGCTTCATCACTTCCTCGTTGCTGCTGGGGCATGCGCTTGATGTTTATCCAGCTTCTCTGGTGCTGCCGGTAGTGCTGGCCTGCCTGTCGGGTATATTTATTTTTACACTATTAATCCCTGATGCCGGGAAACCCGCGGCTAGCGAACAGGGTGGTGTAATTCGATATATTCTTCATTATCCGGAGTTGATGAGTTTTCTCGGTGTCTGCTTTTTGTTGCAGGCCAGTCATGCACCGTATTACACTTTTTATACCCTGTATCTGTCAGACTTCGGTTACAGTAAAACTGTGATTGGGATATTGTGGGCACTCGGTGTGTTGTTCGAGGTCATGCTCTTTCTTACAATGCATCGGTTTCTTAAACCGGTTCGTTTTCGTGCCCTGTTTATCCTCAGTTGTGTTATCACCAGCCTGCGATGGGTGATGATTGGCATGTTTCCTCAGTCATTGGTCATGCTTGTGCTGGCACAGGTTCTGCATGCTGTTAGTTTTGGTCTGTTTCATGGCGTCGCCGTATCGATGGTACATCGTTATTTTACCGGTCGTCATCAGCACCGAGGTATGGCGCTTTATGGTAGTGTCAGCTTTGGTGCAGGTGGTGCTGTCGGCAGCCTGGCCAGTGGTTATATGATGAGCTGGTTTGGTGCTGGAATTACTTTCGCTGCGGCCAGCCTGACTGTACTCATTGCCGCAGTACTTGCATGGTTTAGAGTCGAAGGAATGTTTGTAAAGCAGCTGTGAATATAACACCATTCAATCACATATGATTACTTGTTAAAAAATGCTACTGATAAGTCTATGTCACAGATTAAACGAAAAGTAGAACTATTGTCACCGGCAGGTACGCTTAAGAGCCAGCACTACGCCATGGCCTATGGTGCAGATGCGGTCTACGCTGGCCTACCGCGTTATTCACTGCGTGTTCGCAATAACGATTTCAATATCGACAATCTATCAGTTGGTATTGAGGCAGCCCATGCACTGGGAAAACGCTTCTTCGTTGCCGTCAACATTATGCCTCATGGCAGCAAGCTAAAAACCTTTCTTGCAGATATGGCAAAAATTGTCGCTCTGCAACCCGATGCACTGATTATGTCGGATCCGGGCCTGATTATGTTGATCAGAGAGAACTGGCCTGACATGCCTGTTCATCTGTCGGTACAGATGAATACTGTCAATGCTGCTGCAGTTAAATTCTGGCAGGGAGTGGGTATCGAGAGGATTATTTTGTCACGAGAATTGTCACTCGGTGAAGTAGAAGAAATTCGTCAGCAATGCCCGGATATTGAACTGGAAGTCTTTGTGCATGGTTCACTGTGTATTGCATATTCAGGGCGTTGTCTGCTGTCGGGTTATTTTAATCATCGTGATCCTAATCAGGGAACCTGCACAAACTCGTGTCGTTGGGATTATAAACTGGTCGGCAGGGAATCAGAAGCTGGTATTGAACTGGAGGGGCAGGCATTCCAGGCAGCTAATCGGCATCAAAATTCGCAGCAGGTAATGCTGCTGGAAGAAGCTGGGCGACCCGGGCAGTTTATGCCTATAGAAGAAGACGAGCATGGAACATACATCATGAACTCAAAAGACCTGCGAGCCGTGGAACATGTATCGCGACTGGTTGAGATAGGTGTTGACTGTCTTAAAATTGAAGGGCGAACCAAGTCACATTATTATGCAGCCAGAACCAGTCAGATCTACCGCCAGGCCATAGATGATGCGCTGGCGGGAAGGGAGTTTAATTCTTCGCTAATGGGAGAACTCGAGTCACTGGCAAACCGCGGCTATACCGATGGCTTCTTTGTCAGGCATCATAGTGAAGAACTGCAACGTTATCATGATAATGCATCGACCTCACAACGTCAGATGTTTATCGGCGAAATTATAGAAAAAGATGCTGATGGTTTGTCTATGATCGATGTAAAGAACAAGTTCAGGGTTGGTGATTCACTCGAGTTGCTGACGCCAGCAGGAAATGTATCATTTACACTCAATGAAATGCAGGATAAAGATGGAACCCCCCTGTCGGAAGCGCCCGGTGGGGGATGGAAAGTTAAAATTCCGCTACCGACTGACGCCGGGGAATTTGCGCTGCTGGCTCGTGATTTGTGATTCATCGTAAGGGGGAAAGAAGGGTCATTCATATTCTCTCACAGTGAACCTGTTACAGGGATGTGCAAAATAAAAAGCCTGCTACTCGCCGGCCATCAACCACGATGGACGCCACGGCCCGGGCTTTAGTCAGCACAGTACCAGGTTGCCTGTCATCAAATGCTGATGTAGATAGTCATCGATGGAAATGAATTAAGCTGCAAAAGTTCGCGTACTGAACTTAAACATGACGGACACTTCTCAAAAACGGTAACTATCAAACTATGTCTGCCGAATTGTACAAAAAAATCTACCTTGCGTTCATGCTACGTACTGCACAGAGATGGCTAAAAAGCACTTTGTTTATTAAACGTGTACGGTATTTCATTGGTATCTGTCGGCAAACGCCAGTGATCTGGATCTTCATATTGATACGCCTTGTCAACAAGATTCAACAGACAGCTTGTTTCATTTACTATGTTTTGAACCGCATGCCATACACCAGCAGGGACAATAACCAGGCCAGGGCGATACACCCCTAATTTAAATTCATTGATACGTCCAAAAGTAGCAGAGTTCTTTCTGCCATCATAGAGGACAACCTGAATCATGCCCTGATTGATGAAGATCCTGTCAGTGGTATATTGGTGCATATGCCATTCCGAAATCGCGCCAGGTGCCAGACACACTTGAAACACCTGGTCTATCATCTCTGATTCAAGATTCCAGTCACTGCGATATATCTCGGTAAGCATGCCTGAGATTTTGGGTACATTCTTCACTTCCCGCAAGACTACACCATGAATCAGATCCTGGATTATCTTCCAGTCTGCTGTAACGCCTTGCTTATCCTTGATGGCACCTTTCAATAAAGAATTATTTTTAATTGTACTGGCCACAGCATAAATCCTGTTTTTATCGTAATGCTTTTAATCCGCGATTTTTTCGCAGCACATCCAAACGCCACCCTTTGCGATGAAATTTCATTGTATTGCTAAGGGCAATAGGGTGTATACCCACCTTAAATGCCAGTTTATGCCATATGTTTCTGAAGGCCTGGCTGATCAAATCTTCCGGGGCCTGAAATTCCAGCCAGTGCATCCGGTATCCTAGTGCGATATCCGCTAATTCATGAGCACGGAACTCCTTGTCACTCTGCATCCTTTCCATAAACCTTTTCTGTTCACTATCATCACTATCTACATATGAATTTTTCCGCTTACCAGACGGGAATGTAGCCACCGTCAACCAGGGAATCATGCGCATGTTGATTCCTTTCTTCGACGCCCGAAATAGCCAGTCATGTGATGGCCACAGATGGCTATCCTGATAAAAGTTCCAGGGACCGACTTTTTCGGTCAGCTCCCGACGAAGTAACCAGCATGAGGCAGGCGCATGTATCCTTGGATCATATTGAAGTTTCTCTCCAGCACCATTGGTGCGGTGTATATTCCAGCGGCCTTTTTCTGACTTAACTGAGTCGACCATGCTAAACACGAAATCTGCCTTGTTCGCTTCTATACCCCCTATTAGTGTTTCCAGATGATCCGGCCACCATAAGTCGTCATGATTAAGAAACGCAATGTATTTGCCACGGGCTCTTTTGACACCTTCATTATTTGGCCCGGACTGCTCGCCTACGTTTTCTTCGAGATTGTAATAGTGAAATCGAGAATCATTTATCGCTGCAACGACTTCCTCGGTATTATCTGTGCAGGCATCTCCTATAACCCATACTTCAAAATCATTAATTGTCTGCCATTTTATACTTTCCAGAGTTAGGCGAAGTACATTGCTACGATTAAAGGTCGCGACAACAACAGACACAAGCAGATCTGGTTCTGATTTAATCATTTTTACACCATTTTTTTATATCATTATTATACATTCAGTCACTTCAATCTTGCATGTTGAGCAGCGTTTCCAACATAATTTAAAACTTATTACAGCCTGTTGCCACAGCACAGGTCATTTAGCTAATGTGTCAAACCTGTGCCTGAACAAGATTCAAATATGACCTAAAGAATTACGAAATCAAAAGGATAACCCACTCTGTCATGTCACCGTAATCGTAACTTTCTACGAGCATGATCAAGCACAAGTAGTACAAGTATACGATCATCTTGTGGCAAGATAATACACAGATCAAGCAAAAGCTTGAGCACAAGTTGCAATATCTGCGCGTACGAAACCGCCCAGTCAATTGGGCAATGTTGCTAAAGAATCAGGGTCAGGCACCCATTCTTGCATTGATAATCATTTAGGGCAGGAGACGAATCCACTGCCGGAATTTAGTATATTGGACAACAACGGTCATTAACCAAGACCAAAAACGTGAAGCAATAAAAAACCCGCCGAAGCGGGTTCAAAAGAGTTGCTTTAGTTATTAATTTTTTCTAACTATGAGACCTGCGGACTTTCTTATTCGGACAAATACCGGACCAGTTTCAAGTATTACCGGCATCCATTGTCACGCAGTAATCTAAGCCAAAACTTTGGATTGTGCCAGTTTGACCGCCACCGCTAATTGAATAGCATGTAATTGAGTATAGTAAAACACTAGAGCATTTTTGCCGGACTAACTATAAGTTCCTACGTATCAATAAAGTAACACTCGAAATATTAAACAGTGCTATCCAAGCATTGCTGTAACGACTGCAGTCCATGTCCTGGCTATATTATCCCGGTTATAGCCACCACCCCCAGTAACCAGCAATCGGCCCTGGCAGTATACATCGGCTATTCCACATAGTTGACGCGTTGCATGGCTACTGTCTCTTATACAC
>JARFQE010000094.1 GCA_029287915.1 Arenicellales bacterium | reverse complement strand
GAAACAGAGTAATGACTTCATCATGACTTAACAGAGACGGCCGTCCCTGCATTGGAGGACTGAAGTTGGTCACCAGCCAGGCGAGGGGATTCTGTATCCCCTCAGCTGTTTCCTTGCGGCTGATACCGTCACCCATCCAGGCACCGCCGCGCTTGCCTTTGCGTGCATAGAGGTCGAGAAAAAAACGGCCTCGTGCTTCACCATTGGCATCGAATATTTCAAAATACTGAACATCAGGATGCCAGCATTCAATATTTTTTTGTTGCTTGATAGTTAGCCCATAGAGATTTGAAACGACATCAAAAAGCCCCATCAAGACCCGGTCCAGTGGAAACCATGGCCGGACATCCTCCTGCGAGATGGCATATTGTTGCTGGCGCAGCTTTTCACTGTAGTAGGGGATATCCCAGGCCTGCGGCTCTGCAATACCATCCTGCGAGGCATAGGCTGTCAACTCGAGAAATTCCCTCTCTGCCGAGGGCTTCGCGGCGCTGGAAAGTTGAACAAGAAAGTCTGTAACACTCGAGGCAGAATCAGCCATTCGCGTTTGCAATGCTAAATCGACATAATCATCAAAACCGAGCAGGGCAGCCATTTCTCTGCGTAGAGCCAGTATATTATCTATGATCTCTGAATTGTCCCAGCGGCCAGCATCCGGTCCCAGTTCACTGGCACGGGTGACATAGGCATGGTACATCTGCTGGCGCAGCGAGCGGTCATCGGCAAACATGATAAAAGGGATATAGGATGGTGCCTGCAGGTTGAAGACCCAGCCGTCAAGATCTTTTTGCATGGCCTGTTCTCTGGCCAGGGCCGTCACAGTGTCAGGCAGACCGGAGAGTTTCTTCTCATCAACGATATGCAGCATCCAGTGATCAGTCGCATCAAGCAGATTCTGCTCGAAACGGTTACTTAGCGTGGAGAGCTCGGACTGTATCGCCTTGAAGCGTTCCTTTTTACCGTCTGGCAATGCCACACCCGACAGACGAAAATCTCGCAGAGAGTTTTCTATCAGTTTCTGTTGCGCCTGATCAAATGAGCTAAATGTAGGGCTATCATACACTGCCTGAAATTGTTGAAAAACATGTTCATTCTGAGCCAGGCTGGTTGCATAATCGGAGATGATTGGCAGGCAGTGACGATAGTTTTCCCTGAATTCTTCATCATCCAGAACAGAATTCAGATGAGAAACCGTATCCCACATTTTTGACAATCGTTCATCTAGCTCCTCGAAAGGGTGGATAAAGGTATCCCAGTCAGGATTTTCTATTGCTATCAGGGTTTCAATAGCAAGCTGGTTTTCAGCGATGATAGTTTCAAGTGCAGGTTGTATATGTTCGGCCCGAATTATGGAAAATGGCGGTATATCATGTGGCACCAATAAAGGGTTATCTGTTGCCAAGGTGTAGCTCCTGCGAAAAGCGGTTTGGTAAATAAAGGTTTAACTGTGTCTGTTATCGGTTGATAATACTTCGAATTAAAGACAGGTAAAACCCGCATTTCACTCATCAGGACTTGCACATCATGAAAAAAGTGTTTGATTTGATCGTTATTGGCGCCGGCAGTGGTGGTATTGCGACGGCCAGAAGAGCAGCTTCCTATGGTGCCAGCGTTGCCATCATTGAGAGTAGTCGTCTCGGTGGCACCTGTGTCAATGTTGGCTGTGTACCGAAAAAGGTGATGTGGAATGCTGCCACACTGGCGCATGGCCTGAATATGGCTGCTGATTACGGCTTTAAAATAAGCCGTGAAGGGCTTGACTGGCCATTAATGAAGAAAAGGCGCGATGCATACATCACCCGTTTGAATGATATATATCAGCGCAACCTCAATCTGGATGATATCAAGATTTTTCATGGACATGGCAGATTCATTGATTCCCGGCACATAGAAATTGCAGGAAATGACAAGATACAGCCCATTGAAGGCAAACACATATTAATAGCGACTGGCGGCAGACCCACATTACCGGATATACCCGGTGCTGAGCTTGGCATCACCAGCGACAGCTTCTTTGAACTTGAACAGCTGCCGAAACGAGTCGTCGTTGTTGGTGCGGGGTACATTGCAGTGGAACTGGCCGGGGTACTGAACAATCTCGGCAGCGGCGTGACAATGGCGCTACGTAAAGAAGTCTTTTTACGCAGATTTGATGCAAGTCTACGCGAAGGTTTAATGGATGAAATGCTAAATGCCGGCGTTAATATTCTTTCCAGCACACAGATAAGCTGTGTTGAGAAACAGAATGATGACTTGTTGCAAATCGTCACCAGCCACGATCAAAAACTCAAAGATATTGACTGTCTAATCTGGGCAATAGGGCGTACGTCGAATACCGACGCCATCGGGCTGGATAAAGCAGGACTGCAGACCACAGACAACGGCTTTATTGACACTGACGCACAACAGAATACAGCCGTCGATGGGATTTATGCGGTAGGCGATATAACGGGTCGGGACGCTCTGACACCAGTCGCTATCGCCGCGGGCCGTCAGCTAGCCGAGCGACTGTTCAATAATAAGCCTGACGCAAAACTCGACTATGACAATATTCCCAGTGTTGTTTTCAGCCATCCACCAATAGGAACTGTTGGTATGACTGAAGACGAGGCGCGTGAACGTTTCGGTGACGTCAGGGTGTATCAGTCCCGTTATACCAATATGCTGCATTCACTGTCGGACGACAAGAAAAAATCATCAGTCAAGCTGATAACTGCTGGAGCGAAAGAAAAAGTCGTTGGCATACATGTTATTGGGGAAGGTGCAGATGAAATGATGCAGGGCTTTGCGGTGGCAATAAAAATGGGGGCCTGCAAGTCTGACCTGGATAATACCGTCGCGATTCACCCAACAGCATCGGAAGAACTGGTGTTGTTAAGATAAGCAAAAAAACTTCAAGCTTGCTGATTTTTTTCATCATCACATTTCACCGCTCGTGTCTTTGAAAAGCAACAGGTAAAGGTTGAACCGACGGCAGGAGTGCTGGAAATATCAATACGCCCACCATGACGCTGAACAATGTATTTTACTATAGCAAGCCCGAGGCCGGTACCACCCGATTCCCGGGTACGGCTGGAATCTACCCGGTAGAAGCGCTCAGTCAGGCGGCTTAGATGTCGCTGTTCAATACCCACACCGTCATCGCTGACTAGCAGGCAGGGCGCGCTGGAACCGCTGCGAAACCATTGCAGTTCAACTGGTGTTAATTCCGGGTTATGCTGTAAGGCGTTATATAGTAGATTGCTGCACACACTGATGATTTCTGACTCTATACCGAGCATGCAGAGCTTTTCATCTGCATTGATGGTAATCTGTCCAGCAGCTGCCTTGCCCGATTGAACCGCATCTGCAACAAGTTTCTGTAGTATCTTGCTGACACTGAATATCTCCCCTTCAGCTGCACCAAGCTCAGAACTTTCCAGACGTGACAGTGTCAGCATCTCATCGATTATGTTCTCCATGTAGGAGGCTTGTTCTAATATAATACCCATCTTTTCACACACCTCATCTGAGCAGGTTTTGTCTTCGGACATTACTTCCAGATAACCGCGTATAACGGTCAATGGCGTGCGCAATTCATGCGAGGCGTTAGAGACAAACTCGGATCGCATACGATCCAGTCGCTCCCGAACACTGACATCCCTAACCGTCAGTAAAAGTCTTTCTTTGCCATAATTGATCAGTCGATAGGAAACTTTTACAGCAGAATCCACCGGAGATGCCAGGCGTAGCTCCTCTGTACGGTCCTTTGCAAACAGGAATTCGCGAAATTCAGGATTGCGAATCAGGTTATCAATGCGTTGCCCAATATCACGCGGGGTCTGCAGACCAAGTAAATTTTCTGCCGCCTCATTGAGCCACTGAATTTCACCCAGCGTTGTCAGAATGACGGTTGCCTCCGGCAGTGCTTCCGCCGATGCCCGGAACTGGCGAAGTAATCGGGCAAGTCTTTTCTTGCTTCGTTTCTTGCTGGTTTTGAGGCGATAGATATTTGAAATAATGTTTTCCAGCACACCGCTTGAAGTCGGTGCTTCTGACCGTTTCAGTCCTTTCTCGATCCAGCGGTTTAGCTGAAATAGATGATGTAGCAACCAGACGCAGTACGCCAGCAGGACAATGGCTATAGCGGCCCAGAAATGCGATGAAATAAGGCCTGCAATTATGCCTATTGCAAGAATCCATACCAGGCGCCATGCTTCATGGGCCATTAGGTTTTTCATTGTGATGTGCTGATACTGAAACGGTAACCACTACCACGAACCGTTTGCAGCATATTATCGACGCTGAATTGCCTGAGTAATTTCCGCAGGCGCAAGACATGAACATCAACTGTCCTTTCTTCTATGTAAATATCTTCACCCCAGACATAATCCAGCAGCTGGCTGCGTGAATAGACACGGTTGGGATGCTGCATCAAAAATAACAGCAGTCGGTACTCAGTTGGGCCGGGATTTACGGGTTTTCCCCCAATCGTCAATTCATGAGAAGCCGGGTTGAGTATTATTTCTCCTGCCTGCAGCGTTTGTGTCGCCCCTTCGAAGTCCTCGGCACGTCTCAATAAGGCGGAAATACGGGACAGCAACTCGCGAGTTGAAAATGGTTTGGTGATGTAGTCATCTGCTCCTGAATCAAGGCCATCAATCCTGTCATTTTCTTCGCTGCGTGCTGTCAGCATGATGATAGGCACGGTACGTGTTGCAGCAGAGCGGCGAAACCCGCGTACCAGTTCCAGACCGCTGATACCCGGCAACATCCAGTCTATCAGCATCAGGTCTGGGATGGATTCATTGATAACCTGCCTGGCAGCGTTGCCATCTTCAACAGCGATCACCTGGTAGTCATCGCTTTCCAGCGCAAACGCAATCATTTTGCGAATGTCTACTTCGTCTTCGATAACCAGGATTTTTTTCTGCATGACGTAAGATAATTTTTTGCAAATAGAATTGACTATAGAAATAAAATGTTACAGGGCTATGACAGCAAAGACTTTATTACCAGCTTACAGCTCCGCACTGATCAGGCAGTCATATTTGCTCAATGTAATAATACGCGAGCTAGTAACAGTCAGGATCGCTCAATAAGTTCGATTCTATAGCCGTCTGGATCTTCTACAAAAGCAATTATTGTCGTGCCATGCTGCATTGGCCCGGCTTCACGGACAACTTTGCCCCCCTGCTGGCGTATGGCCTCACAGGCAGCTGCAGCATTTTCTACCGCCAGGGCAATGTGGCCGAAGCCATTACCGAGATCATAGCTGCTGGTATCCCAGTTGTGGGTAAGCTCTATAACAGTGTGGTCAGCTTCATCACCATAACCAACGAAGGCAAGGGTAAACTTACCCGCTGGATAATCCTTGCGCCGTAGCAACTGCATGCCAAGTATGTTGGTGTAGAATTCTATTGAACGGTCAAGATCACCAACACGTAACATAGTATGCAGCATTCGCATTGTCATTATCCTCCGAATTAGATTTGTGTCACAGGCCTTTCTTAGCAGCGGCAATGCGCAGGCGCAGGGCGTTCAGGCGAATGAAACCAGTGGCATCTGCCTGGTCATAAGCCCCCGCATCGTCTTCGAAAGTAGCTATATCCTCATCGAACAAGCTGTTATCTTCCGACTTTCTACCAACAACCATGATGCCACCCTTGTACAGTTTCAGGCGCACACTGCCGTTAACGGTTTGCTGTGATTGATCAATCATAGTCTGCATCATCTCGCGCTCTGGACTCCACCAGTAGCCATTGTAAATCAGTTTGGCATAACGTGGCATCAGCTCATCTTTCAGGTGCATAACTTCTCGATCCAGCGTCAGTGATTCAATTGCCCTGTGAGCCTTCAGCATGATGGTACCGGCGGGAGTTTCATAGCAGCCGCGGGACTTCATGCCGACATAGCGATTTTCGACGATATCATCGCGGCCAATACCATTTTCACCACCGACACGATTGAGATGTTCCATCACTGTTGCAGGACTCATCGCCTTGCCATCGATCGCGACGATATCTCCTTTTTCAAATTCCAGCTCCAAATAGAGAGGATTGTCAGGCGCCTGTTCCGGTGCTATCGTCCAGCGCCACATATCCTCTTCGGGCTCGTTCCATGGGTCTTCCAGGATGTCCCCTTCATAAGAGATATGCAGCAGATTCGCATCCATGGAATAGGGAGACCGGGTACCGCGTTTTTGTTCGACGGCAATACCATGCTGTTCAGCGTACCGCATCAGTTTGTCACGCGACAGCAGATCCCATTCTCGCCACGGTGCAATAATTTTGACATCCGGCATCAGAGCGTAGGCACCAAGTTCAAAACGCACCTGGTCATTGCCCTTACCTGTTGCACCGTGTGAGATAGCATCCGCACCGGTTTCATGTGCAATTTCTATCAATCGTTTGGCAATCAATGGACGTGCAATGGAGGTGCCAAGTAAGTACTCACCCTCGTAAATAGTATTGGCACGAAACATCGGAAAGACATAATCACGGGCAAATTCTTCGCGCAGATCTTCAATGTAAATTTCCTTGATGCCAGCAGCTTCAGCCTTGGCACGTGCCGGCTCTACTTCTTCACCCTGTCCAATGTCGGCTGTGAATGTGACTATTTCGCACTGATATTCTTCTCTCAGCCAGCGCAGGATGATGGAGGTATCAAGACCGCCTGAATAGGCGAGGACGACTTTTTTTACATCAGACATGGGTTTTGCACCTGGTATACGGTTGTTTCGTTTGGTTGTAGGAGCGGCGCCCTCGCCGCGATCTCTTTAATAAAAGTATTACGTTTTAAGTATTACGTTTTACGTGAAAAAATAAAAACCGTACTTCCGTAATACATAAAACGTAATACGTAAAAGGTTATTTCCTTTTCCTTGGCGGCATCAAATCAGTGATCGTACCTTCAGCCATTTCGGCAGCAAAGCAGAGCGTCTCGGACAGGGTCGGATGCGGATGGATGGTCAGTCCCATGTCCTCTGCATCTGCGCCCATCTCCAGCGCCAGTACTGCTTCAGCAATTAGTTCACCGGCATTGGGGCCGACAATACCGGCACCGACCAGGCGTCCTGTTTGCTTGTCAAATAATGTCTTGGTCATGCCTTCATCCCGCCCCACTGACAGACTGCGCCCACTGGCAGCCCATGGAAAGGCTCCTTTTTCTACTTCTATACCCTCGGCTTTGGCCTGTTCCTCGGTCAGCCCCATCCATGCAACTTCTGGATCTGTATAGGCTACAGAAGGTATGGTCATCGGATCAAAGGCTGACTTCATACCTGAGATCACCTCGGCGGCAACCTTGGCTTCATGGGTTGCCTTGTGCGCCAGCATCGGCTGGCCGACAATGTCACCAATGGCAAAGATATGGGGCACATTTGTTTGCTGTTGTTTGTTGACGGCAATGAAACCTCGTTCATCGACATTTACGCCAGCTTTATCGGCATCAATCAGCAACCCATTCGGGCTGCGACCGACAGCAACAAGGATACGGTCAAAGATATCATTCTCCGGCGCATCCTTGCCGTCGAAAGAGACTTCGAGACCATTTTTCAGTGGCTTGATAGCGGTGACGGCTGTTTTTAGATAAATATTTTCATAGCGTGACTGCAAACGTTTTTGCAACGGTCTGACAATGTCTTTGTCGGCACCCGGAATCAAACCATCCTGCATCTCAACGATGGTGATTTTTGCCCCAAGCGCCTGGTATACCGTCGCCATCTCCAGTCCTATAATGCCACCGCCGATGACCAGCAATCGGTCCGGTATTTTTTCAAGCCGCAACGCATCAGTGGAGTCCATTATTCGTGCATCATCATTTGGGAAGCTCGGAATTTTTGTTACCCGTGAACCCGCAGCGATGACGCAATGATCAAACGATATACTAATCTCTCCGTCAGCAGTGGTTACGCTGATATGATTTGCTGAGGTGAATTTGCCCTCGCCAGTAACCACTTCGACTTTCCGTTGTTTGGCCAGCATCTTCAGACCACCGGTAAGTCGCTCAACAACAGAGTCCTTCCAGCCGGCAAGCTTTTTGATGTCGATCTGTGGCTTGCCAAAGCTGATGCCATGGGAATCCATTTCTTCTGCCTCAGTGATAACAGCAGCGCTATGTAATAGTGCCTTGGAAGGGATACAGCCCACATTCAGACAGACACCGCCGATGCGCTGGTGGCGCTCAATCATTATCACCTGTTTACCGAGATCTGCAGCACGGAAAGCTGTAGTGTAGCCACCCGGGCCGGAACCGAGAACCAGCACTTCGGCATGTTTATCACCCTTAGCAAATGTGTCGAATGTGTCGAATTTATTAGCTGATGATGCTGCCGGTGCAGCTGACGCCGCTTCAGCCTGTTCTGGTTTGTTAGTAGAAGCTTCAGCTGCCTTTTCAGCTTTGGCTGAAGTTGAGGTCGCTGTTTCACCGTGCTCTTCCAGCAACAGTATAGGCGTCCCTTCAGAAATTTTGTCACCTACCGATACCAGGATCTCCTTGATTGCACCTGCTGCAGGTGAAGGGATTTCCATCGTCGCCTTATCACTTTCCAGCGTGATCAGGGAACTTTCCTGTTCTACGATATCTCCAGCAGCAACCAGTATTTCAATAATCTCTACTTCGTCAAAATCACCGATATCGGGCAGACGCACTTCAGTCAGCTTACTCATATTTTGTTTCCTTGATGCCGTTACAGGAGTACTTTACGAATGTCGGTGAGCATTTTGCTCAGATAGGTAATAAAGCGTGCACCATCAGCCCCGTCAATAACCCGGTGGTCGTAAGAAAGGGCGAGCGGTAACATAAGCCGGGGCTCAAAGTCATCGCCATTCCAGATCGGTTTCATCTGCGAGCGTGCAACTCCCAGTATTGCAACCTCTGGCGCATTGATGATGGGAGTGAAGTTGGAGCCACCTATACCACCGAGGCTGGATATGGAGAAAGTGCCGCCCTGCAGATCAGCTGGCGCTAGTGAACCATCGCGGGCACGTCTGCTGATTTCCATCAACTCCTCGGCCAGTTCATAAAAACCTTTATTGTCGACATCACGAATGACAGGGACCATCAGGCCATCCGGTGTGTCGACGGCAACACCGAGATTAAAATATTTCTTAAGGATCAGGTTTTCCTGACTATCATCGAGTGAGGAATTGAACTGTGGGTATTCTTTTAATGCAGAGACAACAGCTTTCATGATGAAAACCAGTGGCGTCATCCGAACACCCTTGCGCTCGGCTTCCTCTTTCATGCTTTTGCGGAACTCCTCCAGATCGGTGATATCAGCTTCATCGAACTGGGTGACATGAGGAATATTCAGCCAGCAGGCATGCAGGTGCTTACCGGCAATTTTTTTGATTCGAGACAAAGGGCGGTCTTCGATTTCACCAAATTTAGCGAAGTCAACCTTGGGCACAGGAGGTATAGCAGCACCAGTAGATGCAGCAGATGGAGCCTGCTGCATGGCCTGTTTTACAAAACCCTGCACATCTTCTTTCAGGATCCTCGCCTTTGGTCCGCTACCTCTAACCTGGTTAAGGTTTACACCGAGTTCAAAAGCAAATCGGCGCACCGATGGCGAAGCATGAGAACGCGGTTGACCAGCTACAGTATCCGGTGCGTAAGGAATGATCTCATCGGTCGACTCGGTAGTATCAGAGGGTGCTTGCACATTTTCTGGAACTGTCTCGGACACTGTTGCAGGACTTTCTGTTTCAGCGTCAGTATCTACTTCCTCGGTCTCCAGTTCTGCGGCTGATTGAACAGCATTGCTGCTTTCCAGCAGCAGGATAACAGAACCCCGAGAGACCTTGTCTCCAATAGCTACCTTGATCTGTTTTACCACGCCGGCTTCTGGTGACGGAATTTCCATCGTAGCCTTGTCACTTTCCAGCGAGATCAGTGAGTCTTCAGCCTCGATGCTGTCACCAGCGTCAACCAGAACTTCTATGACTTCGACTTCATCAAAGTCGCCAATATCCGGAACCGTTATTTCTTTTATGTTTGCCATGATGATTTGATTATTACTCAAACAGTAGCAGGATTGGGCCTGTTGCCATCGATATCATATTTCTTAATAGCTTCGGTGACCTTTTTTTCTGGCAGGTCTCCATTGTCAGCGAGTGCCTTTAGCGCAGCAACTACCACGTGTTCACGGCTGACCTCAAAAAAGCTTCTTAATGCCTCTCGGGTATCACTGCGGCCATAACCATCGGTCCCCAGCACCTTATATTTACCCGGTACTGCAGAACGGATCTGGTCGGCGTAGAGTCTTACATAGTCAGTGGCAGCGACAACTGGACCATTTTTTTCCGACAGGCATTTTGTTACATAGCAGGTGCGGGACTTCTTACCCGGATTGAGACGATTCCAGCGCTCGCAGTCATCCATGTCCCGGCGCAATTCGTTGAAGCTGGTTGCACTCCAGACATCAGCAGAGACATTCCAGTCCTTTTCCAGTAGCTCGGCAGCGGCTTCAACTTCACGAAGTATTGTGCCGCTACCTAGCAGTTGCGTACGCAGTTTTTTGCGACCACCTTTTTTTAGCAGGTACATACCACGCAGGATACCCTGCTCTACACCTTTCGGCATATCCGGATGTTTGTAGTTTTCATTCATCAGCGTAATGTAGTAGAAGATATTTTCCTTTTCCTGATACATGCGTCGCATACCATCCTGAATAATTACCGCCAGCTCATAGGCATAGGTCGGATCATAGGAAACACAATTTGGTATGCCACCAGAGGCAAGCAGACTGTGACCATCCTGATGTTGCAGTCCTTCACCATTAAGTGTTGTGCGTCCCGCTGTGCCACCGAGCAGAAAACCCCTGGCCTGCATGTCACCAGCGGCCCATATCAAATCGCCGACACGCTGGAAACCGAACATAGAGTAAAAGATATAGAATGGAATCATGCTGATACCATGAGTGGTATAGGCCGTAGCGGCGGCGATCCATTCAGATATCGCACCGGCTTCATTAATGCCTTCCTGCAGGATCTGCCCTTTTGTATCCTCGCGATACCACATAATCTTGTCGTGATCCTCTGGTTCGTATAACTGTCCAGAGGATGAATAGATGCCGAGTTGACGGAACAGGCCTTCCATACCGAATGTGCGGGCTTCATCTGGAATGATAGGGACCAGACGTTTGCCAATATTCTTGTCGCGAGTCAGTATCGACAACATACGAACAAATACCATGGTTGTTGACAGCTCCCTGTCACCACTATTTTTTAGCAGCATATCGAAGACATCCAGTGCAGGCACATCGAGCACGGGCACATCAGTTTTGCGCATCGGCAGGTAGCCACCCAGTTCCTTGCGACGTTCGCGTAGATACTGCATCTCATCACTGTCTTCATCAGGTTTGATGAATGGAATCTGCGCCAGGTCATCATCAGATATCGGCAGTCGAAAGCGATCACGGAAGCGTTTAATCTCTCCTTCCTTGATCTTTTTCTGTGAATGCGTGATGTTCTGTGCCTCGCCGGCTGTGCCCATGCCATAACCCTTCACTGTCTTGGCCAGGATGACAGTCGGCTGGCCCTGGTGGTTGACCGCTGCATGGTAGGCAGCATAGACCTTGCGTGGATCATGGCCCCCTCGTAGCAGGTGCCAGATGTCGTCATCAGTCATATCAGAGACCATTTCTAACAGCTGCGGATACTTGCCGAAAAAATGCTCGCGCACAAAGGCCCCATCTTTTGACTTGTAGGCCTGATAATCACCGTCTACGACTTCTTCCATGCGCTTTAGTAGCAGGCCATCCTTGTCTCTAGCCAGCAGGCGATCCCAGCCCGAACCCCATATAACCTTGATGACATTCCAGCCTGCTCCGCGGAACAGTGATTCGAGTTCCTGAATAATCTTGCCATTGCCTCGTACCGGGCCATCCAGTCGCTGCAGATTGCAATTGATGACAAAAACCAGATCATCAAGTTTCTCCCGCCCTGCCAGGCCTATCGCACCAATCGACTCCGGTTCATCCATTTCACCATCACCGCAAAAGGCCCAGACTTTGCGACCATCGGTATCGAGAATTTCACGGTCATGCAGGTATTTCATGAAACGCGCCTGGTAGATTGCCATAATCGGACCCAGCCCCATGGAGACAGTGGGGAACTGCCAGAAATCGCGCATCAGCCAGGGGTGTGGATAGGAAGATAAACCGTTGCCATCTGATTCAAATCGAAAGTTAAGCATCTGCTCTTCAGTGATACGGCCTTCCATGTAGGCCCTGGCATATATACCGGGTGCAATATGTCCCTGGAAAAAAACCAGGTCACAGCCTTTTTCTGCATCATGACCATGAAAGAAATAGTTAAAACCGACGTCATAAAGAGTGGCCGATGAGGCAAAGCTTGCGATATGACCACCGACTGCACCTGGCCGCAGATTGGCTTTCACCACCATCGCCATGGCGTTCCAACGGATATAGGACTTCAGGCGGTTCTCGATCAACATATCGCCGGGCTTATGTCCCTGCTTGTTAGCAGGTATGGTATTAACATAAGCGGTGTTGCCACTAAATGGCAGATAAGCGCCAGCGCGACGAGCCTTGTCGACCAGCTTTTCAATTATATAGTGAGCTCTGTCGGTACCTTCAAATTCTATGACAGAATCCAGCGCGTCAAGCCATTCTCTGGTTTCGCGTGGATCAGGATCTTTTTCTGTCGCCATTGTTTCCCCTCGATACAGGTCGGTGCGAATACGAAAAATACTATTCACAGAATCCATTTCATCCCGGAGTAATGCCAGCCAATGCTTTCATTACCTGTGGTAATGAGTGTACAGAAAACTGGAATAGCCGACAGCGAGTGCAACGGCTTCGGGAACATATTCTCAGTGTTTTTGGCATAGCACTGAGAGTTCAATAACCTGATTTTAATAAATTTATGAAATTAAACGCGTATAATCGTTATTTTGACCGTCAGGGTCAAGGAAAATAAAGGCTGCAAGACCTGTGATGGTTATAATTTATATAATATATTCAAGTAGTTATCTATAATATTGATGAAAACACTCACTATAATTAAACCTGATGACTGGCATCTGCATTTACGAGA
The DNA here is from genome assembly GCA_029287915.1 of Arenicellales bacterium. Lineage (GTDB taxonomy): Bacteria > Pseudomonadota > Gammaproteobacteria > BMS3Bbin11 > BMS3Bbin11 > BMS3Bbin11. Next base: position 4,585 of record JARFQE010000094.1, on the reverse strand, counting down.
AGGCCAGATTCTCGAAGCGGTATTGCCTGCCACGGTAAATTCATTCAGGCGCGCGATCGTAATGCCTAACCTGATTCCACCGGTAACAAATGTCGATTTGGCTATGAGTTATCGACAGGACATTCTCACTGCATGCCCGGGAGATTGTGATTTTCAGGCCCTGATGACCCTTTACCTGACCGACAACACCAGTCCTGCTGATGTGAAAGCGGCAGCAGACAATCCGTACGTACATGCCTTCAAATTATATCCTGCCGGGGCAACTACCAATTCCGAATCGGGGGTGACCAGCCTGCCTGATTTGATGCCTACGCTGGAGGCGATGGCTGAATACCAGGTGCCATTACTGGTACATGGCGAGGTGACTGACCCTGCAGTGGATGTCTTTGACCGGGAGTCGGTCTTTATTGATCATGTTTTATCGCCATTGCTTGAGGCACTGCCTCAACTCAAAGTGGTTTTCGAACATTTGACCACGCGCCAGGGTGTAGAGTTTGTTCTTGATGCGGGGGAGAATGTAGCGGCTACCCTGACAGCTCATCACCTGCTGCTGAACCGTAACGCGATGTTCGATAAAGGCATTCGCCCTCATCATTATTGCCTGCCTGTATTAAAGAGAGAAACACATCGCCAGGCACTGATAGCAGCAGCTATTAGTGGCAATCGAAAGTTTTTTCTCGGTACAGATAGCGCTCCACATGACCGTCTGGCGAAAGAGTCCAGCTGTGGTTGTGCCGGTATATATTCAGCACCTGTTGCGCTTGAACTCTATGCGCAGATTTTTGAAGATAATGATGCCCTGGACAAGCTGGAAGGTTTTACCAGTCTGTATGGGCCTGACTTTTATGGTTTACCGGTCAACAGCGAGCAGATAACTCTTAAAAAGCAGGACTGGCAGGTTCCACGAGTCATCAGTGCCGGCACTGAAGAGATTGTTCCACTCTGTGCCGGTGAAACATTGAAATGGCAGCGCGCATAGGCAATAGCTTTATTTTAAGCAGGGTTATCGCTGTTGCCAGAAATAACCGTATCAAATAAGATGCAAAGTTGATAGATTCAGTCAACTAATTTAATAATAAATTAATCAAATCCTCGGAGAAAAAATGAAAAATCCGCTTGATTCAGTGATAGGTACGATCATTTCAGGACTTGTCCTGACAGTCGTTCTATTCTACTTTGCAAAGAATTTCCTCGGTTAAATTAGCCGCATACTACAATGGTAAATTCCACCTAACAAACAAGACAAACTAGGAAAACAATATGGATCTTTTAATCGATCGTTGGCTTCATATCCTGGCTGGCATTACCTGGATAGGCCTGCTGTATTACTTTAATTTCATTCAAGTTCCAAGCATGGGCAAAATCAAGGAAGACGGTTCTGCTTCGGCCATCACCAAATTCATTGCCCCACGAGCACTGCTATGGTTCCGCTGGGCTGCACTGGTGACATGGTTGACTGGAGCTTACTACCTGGAAAGGAGTGGTATAGGACTTGGCAATGCACTGCTGCTTAAAGGCACCGCTGGCTATATCGGGCTTGGTGTTTGGTTGGGTACAATCATGCTGTTTAATGTATGGGTGCTGATATGGCCTAACCAGAAGAAGGTTCTGGGTATCGTTGAAGCCGGTGATGAAGCCAAGTTAAAGGCTGCTCGTATTGCGCTTCTGGCATCTCGTACCAACACCATGCTGTCTATCCCAATGCTGTTTTTCATGGTTGCAGGTAGTGCTGCACACATGAGCATCATGACCTCGTTCTGATGAATCTCTGATATAACAGCAAACACAGAAGCCTGAACCCGGCTGTGGCCGGGTTTTTTCTTTTCCATCGTTATTTATTGTGATATAAAGCTGGGTTTCGCGCCCAAAAACGGGCGCTTTTTTGTTTTTTTGGACAGTACGATGCAACATCTAATGCCTACCTACAATCGTTTACCTATTGCGTTTACTCGCGGTGAGGGCGTGTGGCTGGAGGACGTAGATGGTAACAAATATCTGGATGCTATATCGGGTATCGCCGTCTGTGGACTGGGTCATTGCCACGCCGATATCAGTACGGCCATCTGCGCTCAGGCATCTACATTGATGCATACATCAAATTTGTATGAGATACCATTACAGACACAGCTTGCCGATCGCCTGGCGAAGTTGACCGGAATGGATAAGGTATTCTTTGCTAATTCCGGTGCAGAGGCCAATGAAGCTGCTATAAAGATTGCACGCTTGTATGGCCACAAGAAAGGTATTGATATGCCGTCAATCCTTGTTTGTGAAGGCAGTTTTCATGGCCGTACCATGGCGACCCTCAGTGCCACCGGTAATCGTAAGGTCAGGGCTGGCTTTGAGCCACTATTAAGAGGCTTTAGCCGCATCCCGTTTAACGACCTTAACGCCGTGCGCGACGCGGCATCCAATGATATGAATGTGGTGGCTATTTTGGTCGAGCCAGTGCAGGGAGAGGGCGGCATCAATATACCTGATGAAGGATATCTAACAGAATTGCGTAACATCTGTAACGACAATGGATGGCTACTGATGCTTGACGAAATCCAGACCGGACTTTGCCGCAGTGGAAAATGGTTTGCACATCAGCATGCCGGAATCGTTCCCGATGTGATGACCCTGGCCAAGGGACTGGGTAACGGGATGCCTGTTGGCGCCTGCATTGTGAATAGTGAAGCTGCACAGGTATTTGAACCCGGTAGTCACGGATCCACTTTTGGAGGCAACCCTCTGGCAAGTGCTGCTGCGCTCGCGGTTCTGGACACGCTGGAAAGCGAAAATCTTGCAGACCAGGCCGCACAATCGGGTAAATTACTACAGAAGCTATTTTCAGATGCGCTTGCCGGCAAGCCTGGTGTCAAAGACATACGCGGGCTGGGTCTACTACTGGCAATAGAGCTGGATCGCCCATGTGGTGAACTGGTGATGAAGGCCGCTGAAAAAGGATTGTTGATCAATGTTACTGTGGAAACTGTCATTCGCTTACTTCCGCCATTGATATGTAGTGAAACAGAAATTCGGGAAATAGCAGACCGCCTGATCCCCTTGATTGAAGAATTCCTGATTAAATAATGCGTCATTTTATAAGTTTGCTTGATCTCTCACCGGAAGAGCTGATGTCTCTGCTGGATCGCGCCGCTGAGCTAAAAAATGAAGTCAGGCAGGGCAGATACTCACAATCTCTTCAGGGCAGGACACTGGCTCTGCTTTTCGACAAGTCATCAACCCGAACCCGTGTTTCATTTGAAGCGGGTATGAATCAGTTGGGTGGATATACTCTTTTTCTATCACCTGCAGAGGCACAAATTGGAAGGGGTGAGCCAATAGAAGACACCGCCAGGGTAATTTCAAGCATGGTGGACATTGTAGCCATACGTACCGGACCGCATGGGAATATTATAAAGTTCGCCGAGAACAGTGCTGTTCCCGTTATTAATGCCCTGACTGATTTTAACCACCCCTGCCAGTTGTTGGCAGACATGATGACGGTACGCGAGCATTTTGGGCGTACTAACGATATCAATGTTGCCTATATTGGTGACGGGAACAATATGTGCCATTCATGGATGATTGCAGCCAAGCAGTTCGGCTTCGATATAAAAATAGCAGTGCCTGTTGGTTTTGAGCCGGAGGCAGATTTGCTGGAGGCCTGTCAAGATAGAGTGACCATGACAAGTATCCCTTCCGAGGCGATTATGGACGCAGATGTGGTGGTGACTGATACCTGGATAAGTATGGGCCAGGAAGACGAGAAGCAACAACGCAAACAGGCTTTTGAAGGGTTTACAGTTAATGAAATGTTGATGAAAAATGCCAGCAACGATGCAATTTTTCTTCATTGTTTACCTGCATATCGTGGTTATGAAGTTACTGCGGAGGTACTTGAAGGCCCGCAGAGCGTAGTGTGGGACGAGGCAGAAAACCGCTTACACGCACAAAAAGCCTTGATCGAATTTCTACTGAATGAAAAAAAATAAAGGCAAGGATAAAAAATATTTCCTTTATTTTGTTTCTCGTCTTTGTAAGAATGTTCAGCCCTTATTCAGGTTGGACCGTATAAAATGTCTATCTGCCGGAATAGATACATAGGTGACTATTCAGGAAAACATAAACAAAACTGGAGAATTTACATGAAATTGACTACAAGCCTGGCTATTGCCGCTTCATTAGTTGCTTTTTCTGGTGCTGCCAGCGCCGATAAAGGTAAAGAAATCTACGATACAAAATGCTTCACCTGTCATGCTTCTGGCGTAGCAGGTGCCCCGAAGTTTGGTGATAAAGCTGCATGGGCCCCACGAATTGAAACAGGCATGGATTCATTGCTGGCTGTATCTATCAAGGGTAAAGGCGCAATGCCACCAAAAGGCACCTGCATGGATTGTTCAGATGAAGACCTGAAAGCCGCTATCCAGTATATCGTAGACAACTCGAAGTAAAACACTTCCCGTTGAACGGCAGCATCTACTGCTGCAATAACAAGGGCGCATCAAGGCGCCCTTTTTATTTTCTGTTAACGATAGATCGCTTCTGATCCGGTCTCTTATACACATCTCCGAGCCCACGAGACAGGAGTCGAGATCGC
>JARFQE010000087.1 GCA_029287915.1 Arenicellales bacterium | reverse complement strand
GCGCTAATGCTGAAATGGGGTCCGCAGCGGGACTACACGCACTGTGATCTCGGCGTACGTGATGATTACGATATCGATTGCATTCACTGCCAGCGCTGTATCGAAGGCAAGGATTACGGCCTGCGCAAACACAGGCAAGCCACGATACCGTCAATGTCACAGAAAAATAGCACTGTGCCGACAGGGGCGAAAAAGGAGTATAATAATCAAATATAAGCAAATGAAACGTCGTGATATCAAGTTTGCCGCGCTTGTCGCCGTCAACCTGCTGGCAATAGCCGGGTTTCTGCTTTCGCATATCGGTGGTGAATCGGCGTACACAGGCTGGAGAAAAATCGACTACCCTGCACTGATGCAGAAGATTAACAGTGGCGACCTGGTCAGGCACAACGCGGAGTACTGGCGCAAACAACAATAACAGGCATTGGCGTCGGCAACAGGTAAAAGACAGGTACAGAGCAATGGGTGACGTCACCTGCGAGTTATGCCCCCGCTACTGCACTATCCCTGAAGGTGGTGCAGGCGACTGCCGTGTCCGTGTCAATATCGACGGCAAGCTGGTCGCGACTACCTATGGCCGCCCGTCCTCCGTACACATCGATCCGGTTGAGAAAAAGCCGCTGTATCACTTTCATCCCGGTAGCGCGGTCTTTTCCATTGCCACGGCCGGCTGCAATCTGCACTGCCGCAACTGCCAGAACTGGCAGCTTTCGCAGCGTGGCGGCGAGGAAATGGAACGTATTTACCGGGCAGAGCCAGCGGATGTTGTCGATGCTGCGCTTGCAGAAAACTGCCACTCGATCGCCTACACGTATTCCGATCCGATCATCTTCTACGAGTATGTCTATGACACATCGGTACTGGCGCATGATCATGGACTGAAAAATATCTTCGTCACGGCCGGTTATATCAACGAGAAGCCAATGCGGCGGTTATGCCAGGTTATCGATGCAACCAACATCGACCTCAAGGCCTTCGATGACGGTTTCTACCGCCGCAACTGCAGCGGCTCACTGAAGCCAGTGCTCGATGCAATGGTTATTGCGCGCGAGGAAGGCGTCTGGCTGGAGGTGACCAACCTGGTCATACCAACCCTGAATGACGACATAGCCACTGTACGCAGGATGGCGCACTGGATTCGCGACAATCTCGGGGAGCAGACGCCCCTGCATATCAGCCGGTTTACGCCGCATTACCAGATGCGTAACCTGCCGCCGACGCCAGTCGAATCGCTGCACCGAGTATGGAACGAGGCCAGGGACGCCGGACTGAAATATGTCTACATCGGCAATATCTATGGACACAAGTCGGAGTCGACTTATTGTCCGAATGACAATACGCGGCTTATTCACCGTGTTGGCTTCAGTGTCGAGGAGTATAATTTGACCAGCGACGGTCGTTGTCCGGTCTGTAATCAGAAAGTAAGTGGGGTATGGTAATGAAATCACGTAATAGAATTTCAACGATGCGGCGTCGCTTCCTGGCGTTGCTTGCCGTGTTCAGTGGCAGTCTGCTGACCAGCAGAAGTGTAGCAACAGGCAAGCAGCGGCAACTGTCCTTGCATGAAGCCGATTTCTATAAGCCGCATGATCTGGCGGGGTGAGAGTTGTTGAGTTACCGTCTTGCTGGCATAGCAGACATCAATTGACTTAGAAATGTCTGACTGCTCGTCATGCAAATAATGAACATACTCCTTTCACTATTTGTCTGGCTGGTTCTTGTGGCGCTACCCACACTTAGTGCACTGGCGCAAACCATGGCACTGGATTACACGGCACGTCAGCCAGTAAAGGCCGGCTCCTGGTATCCGGGTGAATCTGAGGCATTGCGAGAGCGCATCAGGCAGCTCGCGCGCGAGTCGGCCGATACACAACTCGATCCTCAATACGGCAAAGTCCGTGCCCTGATCGTGCCGCATGCCGGCTATGACTACAGCGGCAGTACCGCAGCAGCAGGATTCAAGTTGGTCAAAGGTGAAAAGTACCAGCGGGTGGTCGTCATCGGCGCCGCGCACTATGAAGATGTGCCGGGGCTATCAGTCCTCGATGTCGATGCCTACCAGACACCGCTGGGCAAGATCGAACTGGACCAGGCAGCGATTGAGCAGATGCATCGTTCGCCACTGGTCATGAGCCATCGCTACGCGCACGACAGGGAACACTCGATCGAGATGCAGCTGCCGTTCCTGCAAGCCATGCTGCAGCCAGGCTGGAAGCTGGTTCCGATACTAATAGGAGATCTGACACGGCTTCAGTTTCAACAGGCTGGCAGGCTAATCGCAAAGCTGCTCGATGAAGATACCCTGCTGGTGATCTCCGGTGACTTTATCCATTATGGTCCGGGCTACGATTTTGTGCCGTTTCCCCATGATGAGAAGACGGCGCAACGCATCGCCCATCTCGATAAAGGGATTGTTGAACATATACGCAATATAGACCCTGCTGGCTTAGCGCGATATCGCGATGAGATGGACCTCAATGATTGTGTATACCCATCAGCTATGGTGCTCTTGAACCTGTTGCCGGATGATATAAAGGTCACAATTATTCGCTACCAGACAAGTGGCGCTGTGACAGGCAATTATCGAAACTCCGTAAGCTATCTCGCCATAGCGTTTCAGGCTAAAGTACCTATAAAGCATGATATCGACTAATGGACAGGGTTTCGGTTAACACACTAACAGGCATCTGCCGGAAACCTTTCATGCCACGGGTGAGCTATACTTTTGTGCCGGGTATTCTGGCGATTCGTGCGCCATATACCGCTGGCCCTATAAGCCAGTTTGTTGAAAATTACCATCTAATGGTGACAATAATAGTGATGTCTATGATGGAAAAAAACTGCATCAGTCACATCTGACTTTGTTAGTATAAATACACATTAAGTACCTGTAAGGGACTATTCCCACATGACGAACAGCTCAAAACTAAAATTGAAAACGCCCGATGAGGCTGAAACAGTATTCTATGAGGCCTTTATGCATTGCGATGACAAAGTGATGGCTGCGCTATGGGCTGATGGTGATGTGGTTTGTATACAACCGGGCTCCAGGGCTATTGTTGGTCATCAGGTGGTTGTGCGTAGTTGGACTCATATTTTTCACAACGCACATCCCCCGCAGATTACATACACTGTTCGTAATCGTATTATCACTGATGAACTGGTAATAAGTCTGGTGATTGAGGAAGTTTCGACTGATCGTGATCAGGCCGCCCAGGTACTGGCAACAAATATTTATCGCAAATTTGAGAATGGATGGCTAATGATTGAACATCATGGATCTCTGGTAGAGTCATACAATCAAAACTATACGATCCAGTAGTCCAATCCAGTTATTGGGCAAACCTTCATACTCCGCGTTTATAAAATATAAACTGATGATCTTTGGCTTGCCTGGGTGATCGGCAGAATGATGATTGACACTATGATTTCTAAGGTCTGCCTCTGGCAGACAACAGACCCTCAGGAAGCCTGGTGACATTCAAATGCTCGCTTCATTAGGGATAACGGAGTGCTGATGAATGGCATAATAAAGAATTAACTATGATCAAATGGCTAGATACACTTGCATCAGGGCGTGTTGTCCTGATAACACTTATTGCATCACTAGGTGTCTACCTTTTGATGGTCTTTGTTACCCTGCCACATATCCAGCAATTAGCAGGTGGCCTTAAACCTTTTGATTTGCTACCACAAGGCTACGATATCGCCTACGCAACATCATTCTTGGAGCATATTAAGGAAGAAGGAAGACACTTTTATCTTACTAAACAGATTCCACTTGATTTGGTTTATCCAGGGTTGTTTGCGTTTACTTTTGCTGCCATGTGGCTATGGCTTTTGCATAAGTCTACAGATATTCCAGAAACCTGGGGTTGGGTTGCACTGCTACCAATATTAGCGGGAACCGCTGACTACATTGAGAATGCGTTTATCGTAACAATGCTCTATACCTACCCTGATATTTCCAATGTGATTGTATCAGCTGCAAACCTCTCCACTATTATCAAGTCTATGACCACTACAGTTTATTTTGTCGCCTTGCTCTTTCTCCTTCTATTTATTGGTGTACTTAAATACAGAAGCCGAAGGACAGGAATGTAAAAACGAATATCTGCTAATGGCTGTGGACGTTTGAAAAGGCTATTGTTATCCACAATAGTCATTTATCATGTAAGAGCACGAGATAAAGGCTAACCCTCGTGTCATGGGAGATGCTTGACATCGTGCATTTTGCGCAATTGCAAAGCACATAGTGGCTGGAATTCGATAACTGAAGAAGATGATGAAAAAACTATTTACAGTATTTTTAGTAATTATTATATCGGGATGTTCGACCACATCTAATATAAAAACAGAACAACAGTTTAAGAAATCATTGAAAGGCTATTCGTCTATAACTATAAAAATAATTGCTGACACAGATGTGATGAATAATTCAGATTACAATAAAGTCAAAGAAAATCTACTAACTTCAATAGGTGAAAAAATTACGCCTAGAACCGGGTTGCAACACTTGCCAGCTGATAATGCTGCAGATTTATCGATTAATGTTGAAGTAAAAAGCTTTGTTTATACCAGTCAAGGTGCAAGGATAATGTTTGGAATAATGTCAGGAAAAGCAGAATTAAATACAGATATATCATTAGTTGAAAACAAAACTGGCAAAGTATTATGGAAAGTTCATACAGATACAAGCTCAAAGACATCAGAAGGTATATTTGGCGGTAGTACAACAACACAAATTGAAACTTTATCCGACCAAATAATCACACATCTGCAAGACAGTATATAGATATAATTAACAATGATTTTAGATGGCATACAAAATGTAATGCCTGGGGATTTCTAGAAACTATTTATTTTACTTTGTTAGAAGTAATTTCAACTCCATGCCCTGAGTAATTACTAGTAGTTGGGACGATGTTTTTATACTGTATGAACCCCTGCTTCTGGTCGTAAGCAGAAGTTCTCGAATACTGATGTGACCAGACTGCATAAAGGTCGGCTACC